>JACMRD010000092.1 GCA_014376645.1 Herminiimonas sp.
GCCACCTCGCGTACGCCGTTCGACTTCGGCCACACCGGGGCCCTGCTGGAGACGGCACTGGCGGCGTCGGTCACCGGCATTGCCCTCGGCTGGCTGGCGAAACCCTTGTTCAAGGTCGGTCCGATGATCTTCGAATCAGGGGTGCAAACCGCCTTCCGATTCAATTCCTACATTGCGCTCGCGGTCGCGTCGCGTCTGGCCGGCGATCAGGGCACCTCGCTGATGGCGCTGATCATCGGCTTTGCCGTACCACTCTGCAACATGGCGGCGGTTCACGCGCTGGCCCACAAGCAGGGCGGCGTGTTCAAGGCGTTGCTGAAAAATCCACTACTGGTGGCGACCGTATCCGGCGTGCTGTTCAATCTGGCCGGGCTGCATTTGCCGGAAGTGGCCGGCGCCACGCTGCAGCGGCTGGGCAATGCCTCCATCGCGCTGGGCCTTATTACGGTCGGCGCCGGTCTGCGGTTGTCGGAGGCTGGACGCTCCAACGGAATCGCCGCTTACTTTATCGGCGTCAAGCTGCTGGTGCTGCCGGTGGTCGCCTTCGTGATCGGGCACTGGCTCGCCTTGCCGCCGCTGCACCTGCAGATCGCCGTCATGTTCTGCGCCCTGCCGACCGCCTCGAGCGCCTACGTGCTGGCAGCGCGGATGGGCGGCAACGGACCGTTCGTGGCGTTCGTCGTCTCGGCCGGCACCCTCGTATCCGCACTGACGCTGCCGTTGTGGCTGCTGCTGTTGGTCTGAACTAGGCGGCAGGCTGCCGTTGGGCCAGCGCCCAGGCGACATGCTCGCGCACGACTGGCGAGGCGTCGTCGGCACGCAGTCGCAACGCCTGCACGATCACAGCGGCGCCGTCTGCCGGCGCCTCGCGTAGCGCATTGCCCAACCCGACGGCCAGGTTGCGCAACCAGGATTCGTGACCGATGCGGCGGATCGCGCTGCCTTCGAGACGCTGCTCGAAATCGGCGCGGCTCCAGGCGAACAGATCGAGCAGCGTGGCGCCGTCGAGGCCGTTGCGTACATCGAAATCGTCCAACGTCGACGTCTGGGCAAACTTGTTCCACGGGCAGGCCAGCTGGCAATCGTCGCAGCCATAGACGCGGTTGCCGATCAGCGGGCGCAACGCCACGGGAATGCTGCCCTTGAGTTCGATCGTCAGGTAGGAAATGCAGCGTCGCGCGTCGAGCCGGTAGGGGCCGGTGATCGCCTGTGTCGGACAAACGTCGATGCAGGCGCTGCAGCTGCCACAGTGGTCGGCCACGGGTGCGTCGACCGGCAGCGCCAGATCGGTATAGATCTCGCCCAGAAAAAACATCGACCCTGCCTCGCGGCTGAGCAGCAAGGTATGTTTGCCGCGCCAGCCCAGTCCCGCCTTCTGCGCCAGCGCGACCTCCATCACCGGCGCCGAATCGCTGAAAACGCGGTAACCGAATGTGCCGACGGCTTGCTCGACCCGGGTCGCCAACTGCTGCAGGCGCTGGCGCATGACCTTGTGATAGTCGCGGCCACGCGCGTACACCGACACCACCGCCGCATCGCCCTGCTGCAAGCGCTGCGCTTCGACAGCACGCCAGTCGGCCGCCGGCGCGTCACAGGATGCCGCCCGGTACGGCAGATAATCCATGCGCGCCGCGATGACACGGCAAGTACCTGGCACGAGTTCGGCCGGACGCGCGCGCTTCATGCCATGCGCTGCCATATAATCCATCTCACCATGATGGCCTGCCTCTATCCAGGCCTGCAGGCCGGCCTCGGCCGCGGCGAGATCGATGTCGGCGATGCGGATTTCGGCGAAGCCGAGTTCCCGGCCCCAGACCTTGATGGAAGACGCGAGCGCGGCAAGCGCCGCCGGCGTGGTTGACGAAGAGATTTTCATTGAACTGGATTTTAGTCGATGCGACATTTTAAAGCCTGCCTGCACGACGAAGCCGGCACCCTCGCACTTGGCGCCGCGCTGGCGCGAACCCTGGTGCCGGGCCTCGTGATCTACTTGCACGGCGAGCTCGGCGCCGGCAAGACCGCGCTGACCCGCGCCATGCTGCACGCCGCCGGTCATCTCGGCCACGTCAAGAGCCCGACCTACACGCTGGTTGTGCCGTACGTGGTCACGCTGGAGGGCCGCAGCGTCGAGGTGCGCCACTTCGACCTGTACCGATTGGCCAGCGACGAAGAGTTCCTCGACGCCGGATTTCGTGATGAATTCGACGGCACGCGCGTCTGCATCGTCGAATGGCCGGAAAAAGCCGCCGCAGTGTTGCAAACACCCGATATCGCAGTGCATCTGACGCTTGCCGGTGAAGGCCGTGAGGTAGAATTGTACGGGCTGTCAACACTGGGTATCGAATGTCTCGAACGACTCCGCTTTTTACCGAATCTTTAGAGGGGCCGGAGCGACTTGCGGCCTCGGGCCGGGTGCGCCGCACCTTCCTCAAGGCCGGCGGTACGTTGCTCGTGTCAGTGATGGCGCCGATGACTGCACAGGCGGCGCAGATCATGGCGGTGAGGGTCTGGCCAGCGGAGGACTACACCCGCGTCACGCTGGAGAACGACGCCAACCTGAAGGTCACTCATTTTCTCGTCAAGGACCCGGAACGTCTGGTGGTCGATGTCGAAGGCATCGACCTGAATCCGACGCTCAAGAGTCTGGTGGCGAAGATCCAGTCGAACGACCCCTACATCAAGCAAGTGCGGGTCGGCCAGAACCGGCCGAACGTGGTGCGCCTGGTATTCGACCTGAAGGAAGAGGTCAAGCCGCAGGTCTTCACGCTGACCCCGGTGGGTGGATACCAGCATCGCCTGATCTTCGATCTCTATCCGGTCAATCCGTCCGATCCGCTGACGGCCATGATCGAGCGCGGCGACTGGTTGCCCGAACCAGCGGCCGGGACGAAACCCGAAAAATCGCCGCTGGTCGATCCCAAGCCCGATCCCAAGCCGCAGGCGGGCGAGCCGTCCGTGGCACGCGCGAATCCGCGCGTGGAACCGGCGCCGGCATCCTCGCTCAACCGCATGATCACCATCGCGCTCGACCCGGGGCACGGCGGCGAAGATCCGGGCGCGATCGGCCGCGGCGGCAGCCGTGAAAAAGACGTGGTGCTGGCGATTGCGCGCCGTCTGAAGGCGAAGATCGAGGAGCAGCCGAACATGCGCGTTATGCTCACGCGCGACGCCGATTATTTCGTGCCGCTCCCGGTACGCGTGCAAAAGGCGCGCAAGGTGCAGGCCGACCTCTTCATTTCAATCCATTCCGACGCATTCGTGGAACCGACTGCGCGCGGATCGTCGGTCTTCGTGCTGTCGGAAAAAGGTGCGTCTTCGACGGCGGCGCGCTGGCTCGCCAACAAGGAAAACGCCGCCGATCTGATCGGCGGCGTCAACATCAAGACCCAGGACCGCCAGCTCGCCAGCGTGCTGCTCGACCTGTCGACGACGGCGCAGATCAATGACAGCCTCAAGCTCGGTCGCGCCGTGCTAGGCGAAATCGGCGGCATCAACAAGCTGCACAAGGGCGCGGTCGAACAAGCCGGCTTTGCTGTACTGAAGGCGCCCGACATTCCCAGCATACTGATCGAAACGGCTTTCATTTCCAACCCTGACGAGGAAGCCAAGCTCACCGACGAAGCCTATCAAGATCAGATGGCAAATGCCGTTATGAAGGGGATACGCCATTACTTTTCCAAGAATCCGCCACTGGCCAAGAATCGCCTGACCTGACGGATCGCGGCACGCGACCCCGCGCACCGCCTGGCGCGCCCTGAACAACCATCCTGAGGGCTGATCCATGCGAGCTGCACTTACGCCGACAATCCCGGCCACCACCCTGGCACTGTTGCTGACACTGGCGGCGTTGCACCCATCAGCGGCCGACGCGGCGGAGGAAGATGCGATCACGCCTTACCGGCCATCGGTTTCCAGCCCGGCCCAGCTGCCCGTGCCGGGCCAGCTCGAATTCGAGTTCGGCGGCTTGCACATCAAAAGCGGCGGGCAGCGCCGCGACAGTCTGCCGTATCAATTCAAGCTGGCCTTCACGCCGCAGTGGGGTCTGCTGATCGGCGGCGAGGCCGGCGTGTCGCTGCGTGACAGCAGCGTCGGCAGTTCCAGGGTACGCGGCCTCGGCGACACCAGCGTGGTACTCAAGCGCGCGTTCCTGATCGATGATGCGACCGCATTCGGGCTCGAGCTGGGCATCAAGATTCCGACCGCCCGCGACGCCATCGGCAGCGGCGGGACCGATGTCGGCCTCAACGGCATCTTCAGCCGCGACCTGGGCAGTGTGCACATGGATGCCAACCTGAATGTCACGCATGTCGGCGCCATCGATCCCGGCACGGCACCGCTTCAGACCGGCTTGTCGGCGTCATTCTCGCATCCGTTGAGCGAACGCTGGTCAGTCACCGGCGAGCTGTCCGGACTGCGCCGCAGCGGCACGCCCAGCACCGCCCAGGCGCTGGTCGCGCTGGGATACAGCCCGAGCAAGCGCATGACGCTCGACATCGGCCTGATACGCGGCCTGAACCCGGCCTCGCCGGACCTGGCCGTATTTGCCGGGATCGTCGTTCCGCTCGCCCGCCTCTGGTGATCGGTCGGCCGGTTGTACCCGTGGAGTGGCGTGAAGTGGCGTGACGCGGCACGGCACGGCACGGCGCAGGATACTCAAAACAATAATCATTTTTTAGCCGCAGGAGCGACGAATGAACTTCAAGACTATGAAAACCGGTGTACGGCTCGGCCTGGGCTTCGGCCTGGTATTGCTGTTGCTCGTGCTGGTGACGATCATCAGCGTGTCGAGTCTCCAGGCGGTCGGCAACCTGAGCCAGCAAATGGTGCAGGACGTGCTGGTGAAGGAATCCCTGATCACGGAATGGCGCAGCCTGACCGAAGTCAACGGCGCGCGCACCATGGCAGTGGTCGACAATCCCGATCCGGCGGTACAGGCTCGCCTTGACGGGCCAATCAAGGCCAATTCCCAACGCATCAGCGAGATCCAGAAAATCCTCGCATCGATGAAAAAGAATGACGCAGAAGCACCTCTGTATACCGCCATCGCTACCACCCGCGAAGACTACCGCGCGGCCCGTGAAGCGACATTCAAGGAGAAGAAAGCGGGCAATCTGGACGCTGCAAAGAAGATCGGCAGCGAGCGCCTGGAACCTGCGCTGGCAGCCTACCTCGCCAGCATCACCCGGCTGACCTCGTACCAGAGCGCCCAGATCAAGACGCTGTCGAGCGATATCCAGACGAGGTTCGCCAGTAGCCAGCAGATTTTGATCATCCTGGGTGTACTGGCCCTGCTGATCGGCGCGGTAGTGGCCTGGCTGATCACCCGCAGCATGCTGAAGACGCTCGGTGGCGAGCCGGCGGACACCGCGCTGATTGCAGGGCGCATCGCCAATGGTGACCTGAACGTCCCGATCACGCTGCGGCCGAACGATAGCAGCAGCCTGCTGTTTGCGATGAAAGCCATGCGCGACAATCTCGACAATATCGTCGGCGAAGTCCGGGGCGCCACCGACCGCATCGCCACCGGATCGCGGGAAATCGCCAGCGGTAATCTCGACCTGTCGTCGCGTACCGAACAACAGGCCAGCGCGCTGCAAGAGACCGCCGCATCGATGGAAGAACTGACCTCGACCGTACGCCAGAACGCCGACAACGCGCGCCAGGCCAACAGCTTGGCCGCATCGGCCTCGGCAATGGCGCTCAAGGGCGGAGCGGTGGTGGGTGAAGTAGTGACCACGATGAGTTCGATCAACGAGTCGGCACGCAAGATCGTGGACATCATCGGCGTCATCGACGGCATCGCCTTCCAGACCAATATCCTGGCATTGAATGCGGCGGTCGAAGCAGCGCGCGCCGGCGAGCAGGGCCGCGGGTTCGCGGTGGTGGCATCGGAAGTGCGCAACCTGGCGCAACGCTCGGCCGGCGCCGCCAAGGAGATCAAAGCCCTGATCAGCGACTCGGTCGAGAAAGTCGACCAGGGCAGCCGACTCGTCGACCAAGCCGGCAGCACCATGAGCGAGATCGTCGAGAGTGTCAGGCGCGTCACCGACATCATCAGCGAAATCAGCGCTGCGAGCAGCGAGCAGACCGGTGGCATCGATCAGATCAATACCGCCATCATCGAGATGGACCAGGTCACGCAACAGAATGCGGCACTGGTAGAAGAGGCCGCCGCCGCCGCCGAAGCGATGCAAGACCAGGCCGGCCGGCTGGCGCAACTCGTCAGCGTCTTTCAGCTAGCGACCGGTCATGCGGCTCTCGCCGCGCCGGCACGCCGCCCGGTGGTCGCGCCGCGCACAATTCATTCGGTCAAACCCGCAGCGGTACGGCGCATCGCCCCGGTGCGCCCGGCATCCGCATCGTCCGCACGGTCCGCACCAGCTGCACGGGTGGCCGTTGCAGCCCCGGCGCGCAGCCAGCCGCAGTCAGTGCAGAAGCTGCCACCGCAAGGCGGGGACTGGGAAGAATTCTGAGATGGAAGGCAGGAGCAGGAAAAAAAAACTTAACCACGCGACAGGCGTCGCGTGGCTTTCCACAGCGCGCCTAGCAGCAGCGGCCCGACCGCTGCGCCGACACCGATGAGCACGATGGCGCTCAGGTGATCGCGGATCAACGGGATATTCCCGAAAAAATAGCCTGCAGTCACCAGTGCGCCGACCCACAGCAGGGCACCCGTGACATTGAAGAACTGGAAGCGGGTAAAGCTCATGCCCGAGACGCCGGCGACGAACGGTGCAAAGGTCCGCACGATCGGAATGAAGCGCGACAGGATGATGGTCTTGCCGCCATGGTGTTCGTAGAACGCATGCGTCTTTTGCAGGGCGTTCTGATCGAGCCAGCGGTAATTGTGGGTAAACACCTTGTGCCCGATGAAGCCGCCGATCCAGTAATTGAGCGTGTTGCCGGTGATGGCCGCGACGATCAGCAGACCCACCAGCATCCAGAACGACATGGCGCCGGTAGCACAGAAGGCGCCGGCGATGAAGAGTAGCGTATCCCCCGGCAGGAACGGAAAGACGACCAGCCCCGTCTCACAGAACACGATCGCAAACAGAACGACGTAGACGAGGGTGCCGTAGTTGGCGATCAACAAGCCGAGTGTTTTATCGACATGCAGGATCATGTCAAAGAACTGCATCAAATCCATGGTTTTCCTTGGTAGCGGCGAGATAATACACTACGCCCGATCCGCAAAAGCGATCCTGTCACACGGCAAATACGGCGTCGTTCGTGCAACTCGGCGATGGCGTCGATGGCACCGGCCGGGCAGTATAATCGGCCCATGAATGCTCCCCCCGCACCACCCCGCGAAATCCAGGCCTTGCCCGACCAGCTGATCTCGCAGATCGCCGCCGGCGAAGTGGTCGAACGGCCTGCCGCCGTGGTCAAGGAACTGCTGGAAAACGCCCTGGACGCCGGCGCCACCAGTGTGGCGATCCGGCTCGAACAGGGTGGCGTCAAGCGTATCGCCATCACCGACAACGGCTGCGGCATTGCCAGCACCCAGATGCCGCTGGCACTGGCGCGCCACGCCACCTCCAAGATCGCCTCACTCACCGAACTGGAAAACGTCGCCACGCTTGGCTTTCGCGGTGAAGCGCTGGCCTCGATCGCCTCGGTCGCACAACTCACGCTGACCTCACGCACCAGCGACGCGGCGCACGCCTGGGAACTCGCCGCCACTTCGCCGGACAGCACCAGCGCCGGCGTGATGCCGTCCTCGGGCGCGCCCGGCAGCACGGTGGACGTGCAGGACCTGTACTTCAACACTCCGGCGCGCCGCAAGTTTCTTAAATCAGAACAGACCGAGTTCGGCCACTGCGCCGAGGTGGTCCGACGCATCGCCCTGTCCCGGCCCGACGTGACGTTTTCCCTGACGCACAACGGGCGCACCATCGACCACTGGAACGCCACCGACCTGGCGCGCCGCAGCGCGCAGATCCTTGGCGACGAATTCGCTGCCGCCCGCCTGCATCTCGACGAGGCTGCCGGCGGCGTGCGCCTGCACGGTTTCGCCGGTCTGCCGACAGCTTCCAAGGCGCGTGCCGACGCCCAGTATTTTTATGTCAATGGCCGCTTCGTGCGTGACAAACTGTTGACTCACGCGGTGCGCGCCGCCTACCAGGACGTATTGCACGGCGAGCGCTTCCCCGCGTACGTGCTGGCGCTGGAAATTGCGCCGTCACAGGTCGACGTCAACGTCCATCCGTCGAAGATCGAAGTGCGGTTTCGCGACAGCCGGTCGATCCACCAGTTCGTCTTCCATGCCGTCAGCCGCGCCCTGGCGCAGACCTCCGCGACGGCGTTCGGCACCGCACCGGCGCCGCTGGCTGCCTCTTCGAGCGCACTGCCCTGGCGACGCGAACAACAGGGTACGTTTGCATCCGCTTTCGCCGGGCCCGCCGCGTTCGGTCAGCCGACCGGGGTAGCGCAGAGCCTGGCCAGTTACGGCGCGCTGTTTGCCGCACCGGCAGCCGAACGCAACGGCACCGGCCAGCAGTGGACTGGCGCTGCAGACTTCCCGGCAACCGCGCCGCCTGCCCGCGCGAGTGGCGGCGAATTCCCACTCGGCTTCGCACTGGCGCAACTGCACGGCGTATTCATCCTGGCCCAGAATGCGCAGGGTCTGGCGATCGTCGACATGCACGCCGCGCACGAGCGCATCCTCTATGAGCAACTAAAGAACGCGCTGGAAGCCGACGCCATGCCGGTGCAAGCGATGCTCATTCCCGTCACCTTCCATGCCGATGGCATCGAAGTCGGCACCGTCGAGGAGCATCACGCCACACTGCAAACGCTCGGCTTCGACATCGCGGTCCTGTCGCCGACCACGCTGGCGGTGCGGGCGGTGCCGGCGCTGTTGAAGAACGCCGATGCGCAAACCCTGGCGCGCGATGTCCTGCGCGACGTGCGCGAATACGGCGGCTCCCATGTGCTGCTCGAACGTCGCAATGAATTGCTCGGCACCTTGGCCTGCCACACCGCCGTGCGTGCCAATCGCTTGTTGTCGATACCCGAAATGAACGCCCTGCTGCGGCAGATGGAACAGACCGAACGCGCCGACCAGTGCAATCACGGACGCCCGACCTGGATCCAGCTCGGCCATGGCGACCTCGACAAGCTGTTCCTGCGTGGGCAATAACCCGGTGCCGACGACTGTGCCGACGACTGCACCGCTGGCCGTGTCGATCATGGGTCCGACCGCCTCCGGCAAGACCGCAGCGGCGCTCGCCGTGGCAAGCCGGATTCCGGCCGAGATCATTTCCGTGGATTCGGCGCTGGTCTATCGCGGCATGGACATCGGCACTGCCAAGCCCAGCGCCGCCGAGCGTGCCGCCGTGCCGCACCACCTGATCGACATCATCGATCCGCGCGACGCCTATTCGGTCATGCAGTTTCGCAGCGAGGCGCTGGCGCTGGTCGCCGAGATCCAGGCGCGCGGCAAGCTGCCGCTGCTGGTCGGTGGCACGATGCTGTATTTCAAGGCATTGCAGGATGGGTTGGACGACTTGCCGCCTGCCGACCCCGAGCTACGGCGCGCGCTCGACGCCGACGCCGCGCGCTTGGGCATGCCGGCCATGCATGCGCGCCTGGCGCAGATCGACCCCATTACCGCGGCGCGCCTGCCGCCCAACGACAGCCAGCGCATCCAGCGCGCCCTGGAGATCCATGCCCTGACCGGTGCACCGATGTCGGCGTTGCTGGCGCTGCGACAGAAAACCGCGTTGCCTTTTCGCCTGTTGCCGATCGCCCTCGAGCCCAGCGTGCGCAGCGTGCTGCACGAGCGGATTGCGCGGCGCTTCGATGCGATGCTCGCACCCGGCCCCGACGGCACGCTGCTCGACGAAGTGGCGGCCCTGCGCGTGCGCGGTGACCTCGATACCGGGCTACCGTCGATGCGCTGCGTCGGCTACCGCCAGGCCTGGTCGTACCTGGACGGCCAGATCGACCTGGCGGGATTACGTGAAACCGGCATCGCCGCCACGCGCCAACTGGCCAAGCGCCAGCTGACCTGGTTGCGCAGCATGCCGGACCGAATCGTCATCGATTGTCTGGCTGAGGACGCCGCCAAGCAGGTATTCGAAGCCATCGACTGCCATCGTTAGCAGTGCCTGCGCCGTCGATGCGGCATTGCCCGGCTGAATTCGACCTTGACAGGCATGGCGAAAAAAGTCATAATTTTCGGCTGTTTGGTGATATAGCTCAGTTGGTTAGAGCACAGCACTCATAATGCTGGGGTCGGTGGTTCAAGTCCACCTATCACCACCAAAGACATGGCAAACGTCAACATACTTTGCCCAGAAGCCCCTAATGAATCAGAGACTTAGGGGCTTTTTTACGTCCGTAGCGCCTAACTTTGCCAATTGACAGCAAGAAGTTTTCGGGGCAGTCTTAGTGGCATGCCCCATCGATTTGCAAATCTCTGCCCCGAAAATGCCTAAAATCGTTGCCCCTTTGGTCGATGTCACGGTCAGAAACGCGAAGCCGCGACAGAAGTCATACAAGCTAGCAGACGGTGGTGGCCTGTATCTTGAGGTCATGCCGGTCGGTTCCAAACTTTGGCGGATGAAGTTTCGCCAAGCGAATGGCAAGGAGGGCCGGCTTTCGTTTGGTCCCTATCCTACCGTCACCCTTTCTGAAGCGAGAGCGAAGCGCGAGGCAGCGCGGATCCAGCTTTCCAAGGGTATTGACCCGGCGCAGGCAAAGCGGATAGACGATGTAACCAAGGCAATCGCCAACGCCAACACGTTCGAGGCTATCGCCCGAGAGTGGCACACCAACAAACTCGACACCTGGCAGCCTCGCACTGCGACCAACATCCTGCACCGACTCGAGAAAGACGTGTTCCCGCTGATCGGGAAGCGGCCGATTTCCGAGATCAAAGCGCCGGTAATCCTGGACATGCTCCGCCAGATCGAAAAGCGCGGTGCTGTAGATATGGCCAAGCGCCAGGGGCAGGTATGCGGTCAGATCTTCCGCTATGCGATCGCATCGGGCAAAGCGGACACGGACCCGGTACCGAGCCTGCGCGGCGCCCTGAAGCTTGGCGCACGGGGTCATCATGCGGCGATCACTGCCGACGA
>JACMRD010000093.1 GCA_014376645.1 Herminiimonas sp.
AACGAAGACCTGGCCGCGACCAGTGTCTGGGGCACGCAGCAGGTCAACCTGTTCCCGAACGCGCAGTACGACGGTGTCTTCGGCCTATGGTACGGCAAGGGCCCGGGCGTGGACCGTTGCGGCGACGTCTTCAAGCATGCCAACATGGCCGGCACCTCGCAGCATGGCGGCGTGCTGGTGCTGGCCGGCGACGACCATGCCGCGAAATCCTCGACCACCGCGCATCAGAGCGAACACATCCTCAAGGCTTGCGGGATTCCGGTGCTGTATCCCTCGTCGGTGCAGGAGTACCTGGATTACGGCCTGCACGGCTGGGCCATGAGCCGCTACACGGGCCTGTGGGTGGCAATGAAGTGCGTCACCGACATCGTCGAGTCGGGCGCCTCGGTCGACCTTGATCCGGACCGGGTGCAGATCGTCCTGCCGACCGATTTCGATCTGCCGCCGGGTGGCCTGAACATCCGCTGGCCGGATGCGGTGCTGGAGCAGGAAGCCCGCATGAACAATTTCAAATGGTATGCGGCACTGGCCTATGCACGTGCAAACAAGCTCAACCGGATAATCTGGGACAGCCCGCGCGCCAAGATCGGCATCATCACCGCCGGCAAGTCGTATCTGGATACGCGCCAGGCGCTGGCCGACCTCGGCATCGACGAGCAGGTCGCCGCCGACATCGGCATCCGTCTCTACAAGGTCGGCATGACCTGGCCGCTGGAAGCCGAAGGCGTGCGCACTTTCGCCCAGGGCCTGGAAGAAATCCTGGTGGTCGAAGAAAAACGCCAGATCCTCGAATACCAGGTCAAGGAAGAGCTCTACAACTGGCGCGACGACGTGCGCCCGCGGGTGGTCGGCAAGTTCGACGACACCGGCGAATGGAGCAACCGCAAAGGCGTGGGTCACGGCGACTGGCTGCTGCCGGCTACTTATGAACTTAATCCGGCGCAGATCGCGCGCGCCATCGCTACCCGCATCAGCAAGTACTTTGCCGGTCATCCGATCGAGCAGCGCGTCAAGGAACGCGTCGCCTACCTGGAAGCCAAGGAAGCGATCCTGAAAGTCGCCGCGCCACCGGACCCGACCAAGGACCGGATACCGCATTTCTGTTCCGGCTGTCCGCACAACACCTCGACCAAGGTACCCGAAGGCAGCCGTGCGCTCGCCGGTATCGGCTGCCACTACATGGTGCTGTGGATGGATCGCGAGACGACCACCTTCACTCACATGGGCGCGGAGGGCACGACCTGGATCGGCCAGGCGCCGTTCACTTCCGAGAAGCACGTCTTCGCCAATCTGGGTGACGGCACCTATTACCACTCGGGGTTGCTGGCGATCCGGGCCTCGGTCGCCGCCAAGGTCAACATCACCTACAAAATCCTGTACAACGACGCCGTCGCCATGACGGGGGGCCAGACCGTCGACGGCCCGATCGATCCGGCCATGATCTCGCGCCAGATCGCCGCCGAAGGGGTCACCCCGATCATCGTCGTCACCGACGAACCGGACAAGTATCCGGCCGGTGTCGACTGGGCACCCGGCGTCACGATCCGCCATCGCAGCGAGCTCGACGCCGTGCAGCGTGAACTGCGCGAGATGGAAGGCTGCTCGGCCATGATCTATGACCAGACCTGCGCCTCTGAAAAACGTCGTCGCCGCAAACGTAACGAGTATCCGGACCCGGCCAAGCGCGCCGTGATCAACGAAGCCGTGTGCGAAGGCTGCGGCGACTGCAGCGTGCAATCGAACTGCCTGTCGGTGGAGCCGCTGGAAACCGAATTTGGCCGCAAGCGCCAGATCAACCAGTCGTCCTGCAACAAGGACTTTTCCTGCGTGACCGGTTTCTGCCCGAGCTTCGTGACGGTCGAAGGGGGCAAGCTGAAAAAGCCGAAGAAGGTCGCCGCATCTGTCTCCGCTTCCGTATCTGCCCCCGGTCTGCCGGCGGTGTCGCAAGCTGCCGGCCTGCCGCAACCGGTAGTGCCGGATACCAGCGCCGGCTACGGTATTCTCGTCACCGGCATCGGCGGCACCGGTGTGGTCACGGTCGGCCAGATACTGGCCATGGCGGCGCACATCGAAGGCAAGGGTTGCTCGGTGCTCGACATGAGCGGTCTGGCGCAAAAAGGCGGACCGGTGCTGTCGCACGTACGCCTGGCCGATCATCCGTCGGACATCCATTCGACCCGGGTCGGTACCGGCGCGGCCGATCTCGTGATCGGTTGCGACGTCATCGTCACGGCCAGTCGCGATGCGCTGTCACGCATGGGGGAAGGGCGCACCCACAGCGCCATCAACGGTACCGCCACGCCGACGGCTGCCTTCGTCAAGAACCCAGACTGGCAATATCCCGGTGCGCAAGCCCAGGACGCCATCCGCGCCGCCTGCGGCAGTGAGCGGGTCGATGTTGTCGATGCCGGCAGGATCGCCACCGCGTTGATGGGCGACACCATCGCCACCAACATGTTCATGCTCGGCTATTGCTGGCAAAAAGGCTGGGTCCCGCTGTCCGAGGCTTCGCTGACCAGGGCGATCACGCTCAACGGCGTCTCGGTCGAGTTCAACCAGCAAGCATTCGTCTGGGGCCGGACTGCCGCGCACGATCTGGCAGCAGTGGAGAAGGCTGCCCACGTCAACGAATCACCGGCGCAGGTCATCGAATTCAAGCGCGCGCCTTCTCTCGACGACCTGATTGCCCGCCGCGTGGCCTTCCTGACGGACTACCAGAATGCTGGCTACGCCGCGCAATACCAGGCCTTCGTCGATCAGGTGCGGGCCGCCGAAACTGCACTGACTGCACTCGCAGCAGGTGCGCCGGCTGCATTGCGCTTGACCGAAGCGGTCGGCAAGTATCTCTTCAAGCTCATGGCCTACAAGGACGAGTACGAAGTCGCGCGGCTCTATACCTCCGGCGCGTTCGCGGCCAAGGTCGCCGCCATGTTCGAGGGCGACTACAAGCTGAAATTCCACTTGGCGCCACCGTTGCTGGCCAAGCATGATGCCAAGGGTCACCTGGTCAAGCAGGAGTTCGGTCCCTGGATGATGAAGGCGTTTTCGGTGCTGGCGAAATTGAAGTCAGTGCGCGGCACGGCGCTCGATCCCTTCGGCTATTCCGCCGAGCGGCGCGGCGAGCGGGCGCTCATCGTCGAATATCGGGACATGATCGGCCAGCGCTTGCCGAAACTGACGCCAGCCAATCTGACCACGCTGGTGGCCCTGGCCAGCATCCCGGAAGATATTCGCGGTTATGGTCATGTCAAGGAGTGTCATCTCACAGCGGCACGTGCGAAGCAGGCCGGCTTGCTGCAAGGCTTCGATGGTGCTGGCGCTTCAGTGTCCGCCGCAGGAAGCGTGGCCCGGGCCGCCTAGCGACGGCGCGTAATCACGCGCCCACGCCCGCCGGATCCTCGCTGAGGAGTAAGCGGGCGTTTTGCTTTGTGACGTCCGCCAAGACATTGTTTTATTTTCACGATCGTGCGATCAAGTTGTAATGACCGCGCAGTTCGCACGACTCATGATGGCATTTTCCCATTACCGGAGACCTGTCGTGATGAAAACACAGTCTGTCCTGATCAACCCGCTCTGGATGCGCCTGACGCACTGGGTCAACGCTATTGCCGTGATCATCATGATCCTCAGCGGCTGGCGCATCTACAACGCCTCGCCCATTTTTGCCTTCAGAATTCCTGCAGAGCTGACCATGGGCGGCTGGCTCGGCGGCGCCCTGCAATGGCACTTTGCCGCCATGTGGCTGCTGGTGCTCAACGGTGTCGCCTACCTGATGCTCAACGTCGCCACGGGCCGCTTCCGGCGCAAGCTGTTGCCGGTGTCGGTCACCGGTTTCATCGAGGATGCGAAGGCTGCGCTGACCGGTCATCTCACCCACGATGACATCAGCAAGTACAACACTGTGCAGAAAGTAGCGTACCTGGCGATCATCCTCGACCTCGTACTCCTGGTGCTATCGGGAATCGCGGTCTGGAAGTCGGTACAGTTTCCCTTGCTGCGAGAACTCATGGGCGGATTCGACAATGCACGGGTGGTGCATTTCTTCGCGATGGCATTCGCTGTCGCTTTTCTGATCGTGCACCTGGTGATGGTGGCCCTGGTGCCCCGCACGCTGGTGGCCATGGTACGCGGTCGCTAGGAGACATTCATGTTCAAGAAATCCAGAATCATTTTTCCGCATGAAAAAGAAATTCTGCACGATGCGCAGAAGGTCATCGCCACGCTCGACATGCCGTCTCGCCGGTTGTTCGGCAAGCGTGCGCTGAGTCTGGGTGCGCTGACGATGGCGAGCGGCTGCTCGCTGACGGACAGCAGTTCGGTCGAAGCGATGTTGAAAGGCATGTCGCGCTTCAACGACTCGGTCCAGGGCTGGCTGTTCGATCCCACGCGCCTGGCGCCAACCTATGCCGAGTCGATGATCACGCGGCCATTCCCCTTCAATGCCTTCTATGGCGAAGAGGACATTCCCGAGATCGACGATGACTATGTATTGAAAATCGGAGGCATGGTCGCCAACCGCGCCGACTGGACCCTGGCCTCGCTCACCGCGTTGCAACAGACCTCGCAGGTCACGCGTCACATCTGCGTCGAAGGCTGGAGCGCCATCGGCAAATGGGGCGGCGTGACGTTCAGCGATTTCCTCAAGCGCATCGGTGCCGACACCAGCGCCAAATACATCGGCTTCAAGTGCGCCGACGATTATTTCACCAGTATCGACATGGCTACTGCGCTGCATCCACAGACGCTGCTGACATTCACCTACGATGGACAGACGCTGCCGGCCAAGTACGGCTATCCGATGAAACTGCGCATGCCGACCAAGCTCGGCTACAAGAATCCGAAACACATCACCGAAATTTTTGTGACCAACCGCTATCCCGGCGGGTATTGGGAAGACCAAGGTTACAACTGGTTTGGCGGGGCTTAGCTCCTGTCAGCAATCCGCACCGAGTGGCGTGCATCTTTTTAAAATCAACCTGGAGTACACATGAAAAACGTATTGACGATGACTGTTGCAGCCTTGATGACACTCTGTGCCGGCTCCGCCATGGCGCAGGATGCGATGAAGAAGGATCCGGTGGCAAAAGACGCCATGAGCAAGGATGCGATGGGCAAGGATGCAATGCACAAGGATGCAATGGCCCACGATGGCATGGAGAAAAAACCGCACGCCAAGGACAAGATGAAGAAGGATCACATGGCCAAGGACGCGATGCACAAGGACGCGATG
>JACMRD010000001.1 GCA_014376645.1 Herminiimonas sp.
ACGGATTGCGTTTCTGCTTCATGGAAAGCCTGGCGACAGCGGGCGCTCAGGCAACGACAATCGTTTGTTCGTGGAGGCAGTATTGTGGGTGGGACGCACCGGTTCGCCGTGGCGCGACCTGCCGGTGGAATTTGGTCCGTGGAACAGCGCTTACGTTCGCTTCGCACGCTGGTCGGACAAGCAGGTATGGCACAAGGTTTTTGCGGTGTTGCGCCAGGATGCCGACTTTGAAGAGGTCTTTTTGGATAGCACCGTCGTTCGCGCGCATCAGCATGCGGCAGGCGCAGCCAAAAAAAAGGGGCGCAGGCGCTTGGACGTTCTCGGGGTGGATTGACGACCAAAATCCATGCCTGTGTTGAAGGGTTGGGTCAACTGGTGACATGCATCTTGACCGGTGGGCAAGTGCATGATGTGACACAGGCGTCGGCTTTACTGGCCGACATCGAACCCAAGGCGGTGCTGGCCGATAAAGCCTACGATGCCGACGTCTTGTTGCTTTGTATTGCAGAAAAGCAGGCCATGGCGGTAATACCGTCGAAGTCAAACCGTAAGGTGAAACATGCATTTGACCGGCATCACTATCGAAACCGAAATGTCATTGAACGGTTCTTTGCACGCATTAAACAATTTCGGCGCGTCGCTACCCGCTATGACAAACTTGCTTCGCGTTTTATGTCCTTCGTGCTGCTTGCCGCTTCAATGCTGTGGCTGAAGTGAATGTCAACACGCCCTAACCAATCGCGCGTTGCGGTCGGACCGCTGCTCCACCATTGCGCATGACCGCGATCGATGTAATTTTCATCGTGCTCGGCCTGACGCTGGTCACTGCGCTACTTGCGCCGCGCCTGCCGATTCCCGCGCCGGTCGTCTTCGCCGCCGTCGGCATCGGCATCGGCGCCGGCATGGCCTGGCACCTGGTGCCCGCCCTGCCGGTGATCCACATGCCGCCCGACCTGGTGCTGTTCGTCTTTCTGCCGCCGCTCTTGACGACGGCTGCGTATGCGTTGCCGCTGCAGGCGTTCCGGCGCAATTTGCTGCCCATCGGATTGCTCGCGATCGGCCTGGTGCTGGCCACGGCCGGGATCGCTGCGGTGATTGGCCATGCGTTCGCGGGGCTGGGCTGGGCTGCCGCATTCGTGCTCGGCGCCATCCTCGCCCCGCCGGATCCGGTCGCTGCCACCGCCGTCGCGGGCAAGACAGGCCTCTCGCATCGCCTCGTGGTGATCCTCGAGGGCGAAGGTCTGGTCAACGATGCCGTCGCGATCGTCGCCTACGGCATCGCGCTGACGGCGCTGACGACCGGCCAGTTTGACGCGACTGACGCCTTGCTGGCCGTCGTTCGGGAGGCGCCGATTGGCGTTGCCGTCGGTCTGGTCGCAGGTTGGGTTGCTGGGCAATTGCGCCGCCATGTCGGAAACGTGCCGCTGGAAATCGGCATTTCGCTCGTCACGCCCTATCTTGCGTACCACTTTGCCGAACGCCTGGGCGGCTCGGCGGTGCTGGCTGTCGTCGCCCTCGGGTTGATGCTGCGCTCGTCGGCGGTGCGGGTGTCCTCGCCTGTGGCGCGACTGGCCTCGCGTACCGTCTGGAGCTTCCTGCGATTCGGCAGCACCGCGCTCGTCTTCTTGCTGCTCGGCCTTTTGATTGGCCAGATTGCGGTCGACTTGCCAGACTGGGAGGTGCTGCGCGCCGGAGCCATCCTGTCGGCTGGCATCATCGGCGTGCGCATGGTATGGATGCTGGTGGTGCCGCGGCTGGTGGCGCTGCTCGGCGCTTCCAGTCCGACGCCGTCCCTCGGCGAACAGGTCGTGATAGGCTGGGCCGGCATGCGCGGCGTGGTCTCCCTCGCGCTCGCGCTGGCGCTGCCACTGAGCCTCGGCGGCGACGGACATGTCCGGCAAACGATCATTTTTCTGACGCTGATTGCGATCGTCGTCACCTTGCTGGTACAGGGCGCCACGCTACTGCCTTTAGTCAAGGTTTTGAAGGTCGGCAATCCCGAGCGCGAAGGGCGCGAAGAACGTGCCGCGCGCCTGCGTGCGCGCCGTGCCGGGATGGCCGCCGCGAAGGCGGCCGGGGCACCGGTTTTTGCGGTCAGCTCCGGGGGCGATGACCTGGTCGCCCGGCTCGAGTCCGGCCGCATCGGCATCGCCCGGCCCGGCGCGCTCGGCGGCAATGGCGAGCACCGGTCCACGCTGCTGCGCGCCCTCGCAGCGCAGCGCAACGTTGTCGACGAACTGCGAGACGCCGGCCGGATGAGCGGTGCGCTGGCGGAGCGTCTCGATACCGAGCTCGACCTTGACGCAATGAATGCGACTGGCGAGGGCGCCCGCCTCACCGACGGCGGCAAGGCCTGAGTGGCTTCATCGCAGAGACAACCCATCGCCGACCGCAATCGCATGCGAATCGCCTTGTGCGCCAATTTGATGATGTTCGTCATCGGGGTCGTGGGCTGGCAAGTCGCCGATTCGGCGGCTTTGCTGGCGGATGCCTTCGACATGCTTGCCGATGCGTCTGGCTACACGGTTGCGTGGATTGCCATCGGCCGGTCGCGGCAATTTCAGGAAAACGCGGCGCGCTGGAGCGGCACGATGCTGATTCTTTTAGGGATTGGCGTGATCAGCGAGGTGATTCACAGCTACGTTGCGGGCAGCACGCCGCACGGCTGGATCATATTCGCCTTTGCGGCATTGTCGCTGGCGGTCAACGGGAGCGTTCTGGCGATGTTGTCGGTTTATCGCACGTCACCGCAAGTCCATTTGCGGGCAACGTGGATCGATACCCGTGCCGATGTGGTGGTCAACATCAGCGTGCTGGTAAGCGGTGCTGCAATTGCTCTCACTGGATACCGCGCAATCGATCTGCTGACGGGATTGGCAATCGGCTTGTATGTGATCAAAGAAGGCGTCGAGCTTTGGCAAGATGCTGACGATGATTGACCTTAGCGACCGATTTATTCCGTTTCGTGAGCCGACCCCACGGTAGTCGCGACTGACAACGCAACCAGATTTGCGCAAATTCCGGGATCGTCGTCTGATGGAATCCAAGCTGCAGCACATCGCCGCGCACCCTAGCCATGGAAATCCGGTTACCGACAGTGAAGGTCGCGCCCCGCAGAATCACGAAGTAGCCGGCGCGTGCCATGACACCTTGTCAGGGAATGCCGGCACGAGCGCGGTGAAACAGCCGGATCAGGCCACCGTGTAGCGTGGCATGTTGATCGTGAATGTGCAGCCAGTACCCGGCAAGTCTGTCACATTCAACGTTCCTCCATCCGCGGTCACGCTTTGCCGTGCGATCGATAGCCCAAGGCCGAGACCAGTTTTGTCATCACTGCGCTGGGTAAAGGGAGCGAACATTTTTTGTTCATCTCCGGGATGCAGGCCACCGCAATTATCCTTAACCGTGATCAGGATCCGGTTGCCCAATGCATACGCGCTTAACGTGACTTCAGTACAGGGTTGGGTGAACTTGAATGCATTGCTAAGAAGATTTGCCACGGCGCCCGACAACGCCTCACGATCCGCTTCCAATCCAAGCAATGGGTCGACGTCAGTGACCGTCAGAGTGCACTCTCGTGACTTTGTATCCAATTGCGCCGCTTCGCTCACCTCGGCGATTAAAACAGCCAGCGAGAATACCGCACGTGGGCCAGGCGATCTGCCGTACATACGGACTTCTGCCAACGACGTGTCGATCAATTTTGCCATGGTGGTCTGACTTCGCTTCAACACAGCACCAGTCGCCCCGGCCATGGGCAAATTGCCTGCTTCCATTGCGCTGACTGCCAGACCGCCCGCGTTGAGGGCATTGCGTAGCTCGTGCATCAAAAAACCGATGTGCTGGTTTGCATCGCTGGATTGCTGTTGGGCCATGACGGCATCACGTTCGAAACTGAATTCGGTCACCGCGTTGGCAGTGGCATTGTCCAGGCAACGGTTCAGGGTCCGAAACTCATCCACCGAAAAAGGCGCGTCCCGCTCGAATGCCAGGTCGCTGATTGTCTGACAGAGGTCGCCGTAATCATGCACGACCTGATCGACCGTATAGCCTAGAGCGAGCAACTTCTTGCCATGAACACCTGCACTAAAACCAATTTCAGAAAGTGCCAATCCATCGCCAGAAGACGAGCCTGAAATTTTCAATCCATCGGCATCGTCGCCTGCATTTTCGGCCTCAAGCGTGCGAATCAATTGGGTAAGAAACATTGGGACGCCATTTTTTAACTGCTGCGCTGTTGCACTTCTGTGGGGGCGCTTGGCCACTTTTTCAGTACATCGAGCGATCAACTCAAGCCTATTATTTGCCAAAAAATCGGACATCATATCAACACCTCAAAACATCGATTCACTTGTGAACAAGCCGTCGAGCTCCCTAATAGTCTCTCCTTGCTTCCTGCGCGCCGAAAACCAAGGCGGAGACGGGTTCGATCTGGGAGTCACGCACTTGGCTATCGTCTCTACGAGACAGGTTATGAGCCCGCCGATCAAGAAAATATCATCGAGAAGTAGCCGCCGATCAGCGCCAGCACCGTCGTCACCGCGTAGCTGACCGGATAGGGCACGGCAGCGACCGCACTGCCGGACTCTTCCATGATCGCGTTCAACCCCGGCGTGCTGTTGCGGCCTCCCGTGGTGGCGCCGTCTGCGATAATCGAGTTGAGGCCAAAGAACTTGATCCCGATCCAGAAGGCGATCAACGGCGGCACCAGTGCGCCGACAGTGCCGATCAGCGCCAGCCACAGGATCGTGTCGCCGCCCAGCGCTGATATGACCTTGGGGCCGACATTGGCGGAAAGCACGGCGACAAAAGCATTCAGGCCGAAATCCTGAAGGAAACTTCGCGCGCCTTCATGGACCGGGCCGCCGAACTCCGGGTTCCTGCTCCGGAAATAACTCACACCCACGCCGGCCATGATGACGCCGGCGGAGGTGCCGAGCGCAAAAGGAATGCCCGAAATCGTGATCGTGATGATGCCGACCAAATAGCCGACCAACATCGCCAGCGCCAGGTAGAGAACTTCCGACTTCGTGGTCGGCAGAATGGCGTGACCACCCAGCCGTTTGGCAGCGCGCTGAATCGCGGCATCCGGCCCGGTCAAACGTAATACATCGCCAAAGCGCACGTCGCTTTTTGGCCCGACGGGCAATTCGTTCCCAGCACGAAACAACGCCTGTACCGTGACCCCACCCTTGCTGGCCTCTGCAAGATCCGGGGCCGATTTGCCCGACAGGCCGTGCGATCCGATATGAACGTCGGCAACCTCGATCGGCACGTTGCGCGCCAGCGGATCATCGGACTCGGCACCGATCAATTCGCCTTCCTTCAAAATCAGGTCGTGCACGTCCGCGCGGACCGTGATGATGTCGGCTTTTTCCAGGACCAGGTCATCGGTCAACGCCACAACCTTGCCGTCGCGTACGACTCGCAGGATGGGAACATCGGGAAAGTCCTGCGCCAGCTGCGACAGCTTGCGGCCGATGAAACTGGCATGCGTCACGGAGAACGCCCGCAAATCGTAGGGCGAGAATCCCAGGCTCAGGGCGCCGGGCGCGCCGGGCACCGGATGCGTGGCCCCGCCGCTGAACTCCGCCTCGGCAAGTTTGGCGTCGGCGATGGCGTCATGGCCGAAGATTCGTGGCAGATAGCGAATCAGGAGAATGATTCCGACTGTCGACAGGACATAGCTGATCGCATAGGCAGCAGCCATGTTGGCCCCCACCTGCTCGACGCTCATGCCAGCAGGCGGCTTGAACGCGCCGCTGGTCAGTGCGCTCTGGCCCACGCCGAGCACCGCGGTAATGGTGTAGCTTCCCGAAATCAGCCCGGTCGCGTAACCCGGCGCAAGCCCGGCCATTGCCGCGCCGTAATAACAGATGAGCCAGTTCAATATCCAGACAATCACCCCGATTCCGACAAAGGCCAGACCGCCCTTGCGCAAACCTGAAAAGAATTGCGGGCCGACCTTCAGCCCGAGCGCGTACATGAACAGCATCAGCATGAAGGACGACAGGATGCCCGGGATCGCATAGGTGATGCCATAGGCTGCCTGCGCGATCATGGAGAGCACCACCCCGACCAGCAGCGTGCCGGCCGTGGACCCCAGGGAGATTGTCTTGAAACTTAACTTGCCGATCAAGGTACCGAGGGCGAGCGCGAGCAAAATAAAGGCGATGGGCTCGTTTCCCAGCAGTTGGAAGAAGCCGTGCACCCCCGCCTCGGTCACCGGTGGAATCTTGTCGAACAGGTGCCCGACCATGCCGGTTGCGCCCGGGGTGGCATCTCCATTGGCGGCTGCGGCGGGCCCGGCCGCGAGCAGCAGGGTGCCGAACGCGGTACCGAGCGCCGGCCCGAGCAATGGCCGGCCACGAATTGAGGTTTCATCCATGATGGAATCCTGGCTTTGCACTGGAGTTCGGCACCGGATTTTTCGCCAGATCAGCGAGCGCGTGCCGGATGTCATCGAGCAGCAGATGCGCCATATCGCGGCTGACGCCGTGGCGGATGAGGATCCGCTGGACCACGGTTTCCTGCCGGTTCGATGGCAGCGGATAGGAGGCGATCTGCCAACCGCGCATTCGTACCCGTTCCGACAGGTCGTAGAGCGTGAACCCATGATCGCCTTCGGTCAGCTTGTAGGCGACCGCGGGCAGGCCGCCGTGGCCGTTGTAGACCATTTCGAAACAGGGAATCTCAGCCAGCTTTTCACCCAGCCACTGGGCGGTGTCGGAGCAAGCCTGCTGAACCGCCGTATAGCCATCCCAGCCAAGACGAAGGAAGTTATAGTATTGGGCGATGATTTCGCCACCAGGACGGGAAAAGTTCAATGCAAAGGTCGGCATGTTGCCGCCCAAATAATCAACGTAAAAAATCAGCTCTTCCGGAAGATCCGCCTTCGATGCCCAGATCACCCAGCCCACCCCAAGCGGCGCCAGACCGTATTTGTGTCCTGACGCGTTAATCGACCGTACCCGCTCTATCTGAAAATCCCAGACCAGATCGCGCTGGATGAACGGCGCGATGAAACCGCCCGAGGCGGCATCGACATGAATCGGAATGTCGAGTCCGAGATCGCGCTGCATGGCGTCCAGTTCCAGCGCCAGTGCCTCGACCGGTTCATAGATGCCGGTGAAGGTGACACCCAGCGTCGCCACGACCCCGATCGTGTTCTCGTCGCAATATTTTCGCAAGTCTCCAGGTTGCAATCCCAGGGCATCCCCCTCCAGAGGAACCTCGCGAATTTCAACATCGAAATAACGGGCGAATTTTTTCCAGCAAATCTGCACCGGGCCGGTCACGATGTTCGGTTTGCTCGCATCCTTGCCGGCTGCTTCGCGACGCTTGCGCCATGCAAACTTGAAAGCGAGTCCGCCGAGCATTGCCGCCTCGCTGGAACCGGTCGTTGAACAGCCCAGAGTCGACCATGATTTCTGGGCATGCCAGAGGTTGGCGAGAATATGGACGCAGCGATTTTCAAGCTCGGCCGTCTGCGGATATTCATCCTTGTCGATCATGTTCTTGTCGATCGCGTCCGCCATCAACTGTTTGACCTCATCCTCGACTCAAGTGGTGCGGAACGTCGCAAGATTTTGACGTGCATTCCCGTCGAACAAAAGTTCATCACGGATCAGGGCATAGGGAGCGCGCGGGTCGGTTCCCTCTTTGGCAATTGGGTACTTTGGGAGGGTTTCTTGCGAAGCGTTCGTCGCGTAGATGTCGCGCAGGCTGGACTGGTTCGTCAAATCGACGTGATGGATGGGCATGTGAACATTCCTATGAAGGGTGCGCTGTTGCCAGCGGAAGCGGCACTACTTTGCCGCACTACGGCAGTTCACTTGCGCGTCTTCTTGGGGATCAAATGAAAAACGATTGATAAGGGCACCGAATCCAATGAGGCGAACGCCCGTGTGACTGAAAAAACCATGATGCGTCGCGGACCTCTTTGCGGTCAAGCGCTGTTGACGACTGGCGTCGGACCGCATTTATGCAAGCAAGCGACTAGTTGGTTACAGCGAACCTACCGGTCCGCACCCTCGCATCAACTGCGACGCGCGTTGCCAGGTTGCGGCGTGCCGATGATCCTGATTGCGGCCAGAAACCGGTACAACTTCCGGTACCTTTTGGTCAAAAAAATAATTTAACTGCCTGGCATTGAGGGTGTCCGGCTGGTTTTTCGCCAATTCCGTCGCAGCAAGGCGACATCGGCCGAAGCGCCCCAACGTTACCCTGGGAGCAGCGACGGCAGGCGCTGCCTGCCGTGCATGAGCAGCGGGATACCGCAAAACAAAACCGTACCTGCCATCACCAGAGTGACGTACAGGACAGGCGAACCAACCGGTAGCTGATCCGGAGGAAAGAATGCCACAATAAAACTGAACAACACGCCCGCAAAACCGACGCCTACCACCAGCCACGCACCGATAATGCCGCCGGGTATACGAAAGGGGCGTGCCAGCGCAGGCGCCGCGTAGCGTAGCCGGATCGCCGCCGCATACATGAGCATGTAGGCGATCAGGTACAACGCCACTGTCAATGCCGAGAGAAGAAAGAACACGACGGAGACGTTCTCGATGAAAAAGTAGAGCAGCGACACCATCGTCACCACTGCGCCCTGCACCAACAGGATGTGGTTCGGGATGCCGTGGGCATTGATTGATTGCAGCGACACGGGTAGCGTTCCATCGCCTGCAGTCGCCACCAGGCCCCTGGAGGGACTGGCGAGCCAGGCAAAAATGCCACTGACCGCGCCGAGTCCGACCAGCAGCGACAGTACCTGAACCAGCCAGCCGAGGTGCCAGATATCGGAGATCACGGCACTGAACGTATCAAACACGCCAGACTGCAGTGAAATCTGGTCATGTGGAAGGATCGCCGCAATCGGCATCGCCCCGAGCGCAAAAATGAAGAGAGCGATCGCAGCACCGACAGCAATGGCCACCGGATAACCCCGGCTCGGATGTTTCATTTCGACGATATGCACGGCTTGCACCTCGATCCCGGCGAACAGCAGGACAATGCCAGCGAGAAATGCGACCGTACCGAAGCCATGGACGACCGGCCAGAAGCGCGCATGGCCGGCGTGTGAGAGAAGCGGGTCCGTGAGATGGTTCCAGCCCAGTGGATGTGCCGTGAACACCCAATAGCCGAGCAGCAAGATCAGTACGATGCCTGAGAGGAGGGTGCCGAGGACGAAGGTCCAGGTGGCAATTCTGGCGAAGACACCGACACCGCGCAGCGCAATCGCTGTCGCCAGCCAGAACACGACAATACAAAATGCGCCGACGAATGTGCCGCTCCGCGCCAGCTCCGGGCGCCCGATCGCGTAAGCGAACGCGGCAGCGCCGAATGTGAGGCCGACCGGGAACCAGACGACGTTCTGGATCCATTGGAGCCAGATCGCCAGAAAGCCCCAGCGCGTGCCGAATGCCGCGCCTACCCATGCGTAGATGCCGCCCTTCCGTTCTGCGAATGCGCCGCCCAACTCGGCCGTGACGAGCGAGGCCGGCACCAGATAGAAGATCAGGATGAACGCCAGGTAGGCGAACATCGTCATTTCCTCCTTGGCCAAGAGTGGCAATCCGCGCAAGCTGGTCACGACAGCGGCCGCGGTCATCAGTGCCACTGAAGAGATACTGAGGAATTTCCGATTCTTGGCGGGTGCCATGGCAACGACTCCGGTTGGACTTTCTTGCGCTGGCGCACCGCGTGAAAAGCATCGACGGCGTTTGGGACGGGTGCGCATTCGCACACCTCAGCGCCGCCGCGGTGGGTTCAGCGCGATGGCCGGCATATTGCCGTGTCAGTGCCATTTTTACTGTTTTCGACACGACCCTGTCATGTCTCATTCGACGGCGATGGCATTGCAGACGATTCGGCGCCATGGAACAATAGCGCCCGCATCTGCGCGTATTCTGCTGCAGAGGGGCGGCTGTTATCGTCAGTCCCGGTCGCACCCGCGGGGTGATCCGAACGATCGACTGGTTGTTTAGAAAAATCGACATAACCGTTTGCATCGAAGCGCAGCTGACTGTAAGACACGTTGACCACGCTGTCCGGAACGCCATCCTCGAGCCGCACAAACCAGTCTGCCAGACGC
>JACMRD010000094.1 GCA_014376645.1 Herminiimonas sp.
CTTGAAACTGATCGCCGACATGCACTTCCTGGACGAACATCATCGCCAGATCGTGCGCGAATTCATCCGTATCATCGTGCGGACCTATCGGCAGAAGCAGGTTCCGCAACCGGCGCCGCTTGTTGCCGTGCCCAGCCTGATCGACGAAGCCTGAACGAAAAAAAACCGGGCTCCTTACAGGAATCCCGGTCGGTACCTTGCAACGTGACTGCCGGGAGCAAGATCCCCGGCGTGGTCACGGATTGGTAACTACGCTTTCTTGGCGTAGGCGCTGCACCAGCCGGCAGCAGCGACGCTCTTGCCAGCAAACAATGCGCAGTTACCACGGCCAGTTGCGGGGCCTTGATACAGCTGGCAACTGCTGCATTGCTGACCTGCAGCGTATTTCGGAAACTTGGCCTTGTCGGCTTTGGTTGCATCTTCCTTGTAACCCAGTCCGACCGCGTTGGCGTCGGTTTCCGCAACTTTCGGCACGTCAGCCCGGCTTAAGGTGGCGGCGGCCAGGGCAGCTGAACCTACCAGCGAATGGATGACAAATGTTCTACGGTTCATGGCCATGATGAATCCTCGTGATCGAAAAAGTTGGAAATCTTATTTTACTGCCTCGGCGACAACTACCGGCGGAGTCTACCATTATTAGAATTGAATGCTGGAACGGCGTCGTAGTGTTTATCAGTGTCCGGCGCCTTCATGCCAGCGATCGTTTACCAAGAAACCTCTTCACCCCGAATAGGCGATTGGTCGTCAGGGCCATGCAACCTTTAGTATTTCCGGAGAATTATTCCATCATGATTTTGCGTGTCACGCGGTAAAATAGTGCGTAGCGGCAAGAAATCGAGCAAGCAAATTTTCCAGTGCAGGTAGCATTGTGAGCAAGCGTAGACAATGATCAAAAAAATAGATGCCAGTCGGTTAGCAGTCGGCATGCATGTCCATGAGCTGTGCTGCGCCTGGCTGGACTCGCCGTTCTGGCAAAAATCGTTCTTGCTGCAGGATCAGGCCAGCATCGACAAGGTTCTTGCTGCGCGAATCAAGCAGGTCTGGATCGACACCGCCAAGGGTCTCGACGAACCGGCCGTGGTTGCCGCTCGCCCTGCGCCGGCAGCGAATCCGTCCGAAGTGCCGGCGGTTGCCGTGCGCGACACGGAGCCGGCAGCGCTGGCGCAGGAGCTCGGTCGTGCTGCGCGGATCGTCGACAAGGGTCGCGATGCGGTCATGTCGATGTTCAACGAAGCCCGGATGGGCCGCGCGGTCGATGCCGAGAACGCGATTTCGCTGGTCGAAGACATTACCTCATCGGTAATGCGCAACGGGGACGCCCTGATCAGCCTGGCCCGCCTGAAGCGGGCCGACGATTACACCTACATGCATTCGGTGGCGGTCTGCGCACTGATGATCGCGCTTGGGAGGCAACTCGGCATGGATGACGTCGAGATCCGTGAAGCCGGCATGGCGGGCCTGTTCCACGACATCGGCAAGATGGCCGTTCCTCTGGAGATACTCAACAAGCCGGGCAAGCTGACCGATGCGGAGTTCGTCTCGGTAAGGGGCCACCCGCAGGCCGGCTACCAGATGCTGCTGGGCGCGTCGGGCCTGTCGCCGGCGATTCTCGACGTGTGCCTGCATCATCACGAAAAGATCGACGGTACCGGCTATCCGGAACGCCTGGCCGGCGATGCCATCAGCGTCCTGGCCCGCATGGGCGCCATCTGCGATGTATACGACGCGATCACATCGAATCGCCCCTACAAGAAAGGCTGGTGTCCGACCGAGTCCTTGCGGCGGATGGCCTCCTGGTGCCCCGACCATCTCGACGCCGCGATCTTCCAGAGCTTCGTCAAGAGCATCGGCATCTATCCGGTCGGCACCCTGGTGCGGCTCGAGTCCGGCAAGCTCGGCGTTGTGGTCGAGCAGCAGGTCGGGCAATCGCTCCTGCTGCCCAAGGTGCGGGTCTTTTTTGCGACCAAGTCCGCGTCGTACATCACGCCGGAACTGATTGATCTGGCCGCGCCGCACATCAGCGACCGGATCGCCGCCAGCGAAGTCGCCGCCAAGTGGGGCCTGAAGAACATCGATCGCTACTGGACCGGCGCCGCCGCCAGTTGATTTGCCAGCAGACTCAGGACTGGGTCATTGACCCTTGCAAATGATGGTGGTGACGTAGGCTGCCGCCAGCGGTTTCTTCGCAGCCCATTCGATGACCTGATTAGCTTCGGCCAGCGTCATCACGGATGCCTTGTCCTTGTTGCGGATGAAGGACACGCCTTCAAAGACGCCTTCCTTGCTTCTCATGGCCCGTGCGAAGACCGGCACGTCCTTGTCAGCAGTGCCGACCTTGCGTTGCTGTACCAGGTAGCGCTGGTCGATCGGCGCTGCTTCGGGCTGGGTCATGGGCGACAATCAAAAGGTGGGAACCGGCCAACATTCTACCGAATCCGACACCAGGCATGCTTATAATCCCTTGAACTGGTGCGCATACAGCCGGCTGACGCTGAGCCGGTCGGGATGGTTGCGCAGGCTGATGCGCAGTTTGCCAGCGTCGTCGCGTTGCGCACCGGCGATCGCGCCGACGCGCACGATGGTGCCACGATGAATCTGCCAGAACACACCCGGGTCCAGTTGCGGCTGCAGTTCGCGCAGGGACAGGCGGATCACATGCTCCTTGGCCGACGTCACCACCCGCACATATTTGTCGGCTGCCTCGAAATACAGCACCTCCTCGATCGGCACCATGTGAATGGTGTTGCCGAGCGCTGCCTGGACCATCCGCAGATAAGCTGGTGTTGCCGCGCCCGTGGCGAAGACACCGGGCGCGCTTGCACCGAGCAGCGCTCGCAGCTGCTCGACCACGCTGGCAGGCACCGGGCTGCCTGGCTGCGCACGTTGCCGCAGCAGCGCCTGCAGGCGTGTGCAGGTCTGCGCCAGGCGCGCCGGCTGCACGGGTTTCAGGACATAGTCGACCGCCGCCCGATCGAAGGCCTCAAGTGCGTACTGGTCATAGGCCGTGACAAAGACGATCAGCGGAAACGGCTTGCCGGTCTCGGGCCAGTCTTCGGCCAGGCCTTGCGCCGCGTCGAGCCCGCTCATTCCCGGCATGCGGATATCGAGAAACAGCAGATCGGGTTGCAGCGCCCGTGTCTGCGCCACTGCGGCGGCCCCGTCGCCGACTATGGCCACTATCCGCAGATCCGGCCAGACTCGAGCGAGTTCGGCTTGCAGGTTCAGCGCCAGCAAGGGTTCATCTTCCGCGATCAGGGCCGTGACGATCATGCCGATTTCTCCGTTTTTTCGTGTTCCTGGATCGGCAGGTGGACCGTCGCCACGCACCCGCCCTCGGCGTCGCCGGTCGGCGCCAGCGCCAGTGCCGCGCCGCTGCCGTACAGCGTGGCCAGCCGGTCCCGCACCTGGCGCATGCCGAAATGCGTGCCATCGGCGGCTGCGCCCGCCTGCGCCAGCCCGACACCGGTATCGCGCACCGTCAGCACCAGCATTACGTCCTGGCGGCGCGCCGTGACCTCGATCCGGCCGCCGTCGACATGCGGCTCCAACCCATGCTTGATGGCGTTTTCCACCAGCGGTTGCAACAGCAGCGGCGGCACTTCCAGATTCGCCAGTTCGGGCGGCAGGTAGAGCCGGCTGCGCAGACGGGGACCCATGCGCACCTGCATCAGTTCAAGATAATCATCGATCCGGGCAAACTCCGCGCTCAGCGAATGGGTACCAGCCTGGGAGGCTGCCAGGGTCGCGCGCAGAAAGGCGATCAGGCGATCGAGCATCGCCTCGGCACGCGGCGGATCGAGGCGGATCAGCACCCGCAGGTTGGCCAGCGTGTTGAAGAGCATGTGCGGTTCAAGCTGCGACTCCAGCAGTTTGAGCTGATTTTCAGCGGCGGCGCGCAAGGCCGATTGCGCCTGTACTTCCATGGCAGCGATGCGACCCCTGCTGTAGAAAAAATAGGTGCAGCCGATCGAGATCATGAACACCACCGCGATCGTCGGAAACAGGGCGCGTGGATCGTGCGGCGCAGCTACGGCAATTGACTTCGCGCCCGTCAGCAGATCGGCCAGCCAGTGCCCGCCGTAATAGCCGGCTATCCCCGCGACGACCACCCAAGGCGCCATCAGCGGCCAGCCCGGCCAGTTGTTCAATGCACTGCGCCGCTGCGGATAGTGCCGGCGTAACTGATGCGACATGCCGAACCGTCCCACCGAAATCAGTGCCTGGATGCACAGGCTGATGCACAGCGAATACACCAGCGCGACCAGAAACGACTGTGGTGTCGTCAGGCCCAGGAACAGGGCGATGCCGACGGCGAGGCCGATGCTGATGCGCAGTTCCCGACCCAGATTCCGCAGGAGCGTGACCTGCTGCGTCAGGCGATGTTCAGACGATTCCATGGAATCAAGTATACCGAATCCCGCATCAGGCCAGCACATCGCGCTGCATGCCGCGCCGTGCGGCCAGCACCATGGCAAGACCGCGTGACAGGAACGATCCACTGAAGGCGCCGTAGGCGAACCCGGCCAGCGAAGCAAACAGGAAGTCGGCGCTGAGTTCGCGGTGCATCGCCAAAGCGATATTGACTCCGAACTTGACGGCGAACAGCCCCATGATCAACAGCAGCGGCACCCAGCTTCCCGGCACGACCAGGCAGTTTTCCCGTGATGACCAGCGCACGCCGCGCCACGGCTGCAAGATCGCCGACAGCGCCAGCGCCAGCGCCACGCCGCCGGCCCATCCGGCGACCGCGCCGACCTGGGTGAAGACCGAGACCACGCCATAGAACGAGAGCGCGATCATTGCCAGCGGCGCCGTGGTTGCCGCCCGCAGCGAGCGGCGCTGCGTCACCGACATCGACAGCCCGAGAGCGATCAGGCCGGCCAGCAGGAACCAGACAAAGACGGGGACGTGCTGCAGAATGGACATGAACATGAAGGACTCCTGACGGGAAGAATGAATGGGATGTACGAGACCCATCATCGGCGTCAGACCTTGCCGGAGCCAGTCGGATGCGACGAAACGCAGCGGCATGTCGCCAAAGGCGTCGAAGCCGGCGCCAGCGGCATCTTCCATTTTGCTATGCTAGCGACTTTGCACGGTCCGGCGCACTTGCCCGGCCAGACCGAACCCACGACGACCCCATTACGGAGCAGAACATGGCCTCTTTGCAGGAGCAGTTTTTGAAAGCGGGCCTGGTCGACAAGAACAAAGCCAAACTGGCGCACCAGGACAAGAGCAAGCAGCAGAAGACCGAGCGTCGCACCGGCACGCAGACCGTCGACGAAGCGCGCCTGGCAGCGGCCGAGACGCAACGCAAGAATGCCGAGCGCGCCCGCGAACTCAACGCTCAGCGCGATGCCGCCGCGAAGCAGAAAGCAATCCTGGCGCAGATCGCGCAGATGGTGCAGAAGAACCGCCAGAGCAAAGGCAACGGCGACATCGCCTATCACTTCACGCATGAGAGCAAGGTCGAAAGACTGTTCGTGTCAGCCGCAGTGCAGGGCCATCTGGTGGCTGGCCGCCTGGTGATCGTCTGCCAGGGCAACAGTGTCGAGCTGGTCCCCAGGATCATCGCCGACAAAATAGCCGAACGCGATGCGTCGATGGTGGTGCGGGTGAACAAGAGCGCTGCTGTGGTGGATGCGAATGATCCGTATGCGGCGTTTCAGATTCCGGATGATTTGATGTGGTAGGACCGCAAACTAGTTCAATGCTCAAACCGCGAAGGGTAGGGCAGAAGCTGTTCCAGCGTGTCGCCTATGCGCAGCAGTTGGGGCGCGTCCGGTGTGGCGTTGTCGCTGGTGTCGTTGATACAAAAAAAATCAAGCTTGCCGAAGCGGGCGCACAGCTCGCCGAATTGTTCGGCGGCGTCGGCCGCGCCGCTGCACAGGTAGGCCGACGCGCATTCGCGTACGATCGCGCGGCCGAGGTGCACCATCCAGCGTGGCACCAGATCCGGTATCAGCGGCGGCACCGTCCAGGAACGGAATACGGTGCTGCGCACGGCATGGAACAGTTCCGGCGCTTCGTACTCGAGCTGGCGCATCGCACTGACCAGCATCGGGCGCGGCGAATGGGCGAAGACGCGCGGGACGTGACGGTAGTGCGGGTCACGCGCGGACAGCCATGCGCGCGACAGCAGCGACGCGTTCACCAGCGCGCTTTCATGCGGCTGCGGCGCGGTGTAGTCGGGCAGCAGCGCCGCTTCCTTGAAGACGGCCAAGCCGGCCGCGGAGAACCACCATGTAGCATCGAAAGGCGCGCCAAGAAACACGTCGTCATTGAAGTAGATAAAGCGTTCGGACAGCCCGGGCAGGTGGTGTAGATAGGTTTCGATATGGCCAGAGTCGAACACCGGCAGCGCGGTCGCTGGCATCAGAGTGCGGTGGTCGACTACGCTGACCCCCGGTCCGGTGCGCAGCCAGGCCGGGCACTGGCCATCGGTCACGATGTGCACATGCCCGTGTTCCGGGAAAAAGCGCTGCAGCGCTCGCAGGTTGTTGCGCAATTCGCCATTGTCGCGGTAGCGGCCCGACACGTCGCCGAAGCGCGCCGCGCCGGCGTTACCGCCGATGCGCGCCTGCGCTGCGCGGCGGTTCGCTTGCCATCGCGGATCGGCGCCATCGACCCACAGGTAGACGACGTCGATGCGGTCGACGTCCGGCGTCGCCATGCCTTCTCGGCCGACCGGGCAGCCTCGCGTTCCGCGCGGCAGTCCAGCGCGCATACGTGAGCGACTTGGCACGCCTGGGATCGTCATGGAATTCTTTCTTGATCAAATAGCCGTGGGTTGTAGTGACACTCGAGCGTTATTTTTGTTTTAAGAATATATTTTTGCGGGACAAGCGCCTGCAGCGGCTCGCACGTTGAAGCAACGCCAAGCTGCGCCAATAAAGAGTTACTGGCAGCAGGATGCAATGCCGAAAAACGGCCTCGCACCCCTGCCCAAAACCTACACAGAAAAGACGACAACAAAAAAGAGCTACAAGCCGAAGCGTGTAACTCTTTGATGTTCATAAAATTCCTTGGTGGCCCGGGGCGGA
>JACMRD010000095.1 GCA_014376645.1 Herminiimonas sp.
GACCCAGACGTCGTCGAGGTACAGATCAAGCTTGTCGACATCGAGGTCGTCCACGCCGGCATAACCGATCGCCGCCAGGTTGCGTCCCAGGTTCGGGTCGGAGGCGTAGAACGCGGTCTTGACCCGCGGCGAGTGGCCGATCGAATAAGCGATCTTGCGGCATTCCTCGACGGTGGCACCGCCTTCGACGGTGATAGTGATGAACTTGGTGGCACCCTCGCCGTCCCGCACGATCATCTGCGCCAGTTCCTGCGACAGCGAGATGACGGCCTCGGCCAGTTGCGCATATTCGGGCGAGTCGGCATCGGTGATGCGCAGGCGCGCCGCACCGGTCGCCATCAGGATGAAGGAATCGTTGGTCGAAGTATCGCCGTCGATGGTGATGCAGTTGAAGGAGCGGTCGGCCGCAGTCTTGACCAGGTGATCGAGCAGCGGTTGCGCAACGCCGGCGTCGGTTGCCAGGAAGCCCAGCATGGTCGCCATGTTGGGACGGATCATGCCGGCGCCCTTGCTGATGCCGGTCAGGGTGATGGTCTCGCCGGCGATGGTGATCACGCGCGAAGCGGCCTTGGGCTGCGTATCGGTGGTCATGATGGCTTGGGCCGCGGCCAGCCAGTTGTCGGTCTTGAGGTTGGCCAGCGCCGCGGGCAGGCCGGCGACGATGCGCGCCACCGGCAGCGGCTCCAGGATCACGCCGGTGGAAAACGGCAGGATCTGCGAGCGCTCGCAGGCCAGCAGCTCGGCCAGGGCCGCGCAGGTGGCGTTGGCATCGGCCAGGCCGGCCTCGCCGGTGCCGGCATTGGCGTTACCGGTATTGATCAGCAGCGCGCGGATTCCCGCGCCTGCTGCGGAATCGGACTGCCCGGCGATCTGCACGCCTTCCAGATGCGCCTTGCAGACCTGCACGGGCGCGGCGCAAAAACGATTGGTGGTGAACACGCCGGCGACAGTAGCGGTCGGCGCCAGCGTCATGATCAGCACGTCCTTGCGGTTGGGCTTGCGCACGCCAGCTTCGGCAAAACCGAGTTCGATGCCGGAGACGGGCTTGAGGTCGGCGGCGGTGGGGAGAGTGAGATTGACGGGCATGGTAGGCAGGTTCTGGATGGCAGCGGTGAGGGACGACGCGCATGCGATGGTTTTGTCGCACACGCAATCAATGAACAGGATTGTACCGTCCCCCGCTACTGCATTACTGATCCGATCACTGATCCTTCACGCCCACCTTGCCCATCTGCCACAGCAGAAAACTGTAGATGTCGGCCGACAGCGCATCCCGCTGGGTCGCCGTGCTGCCGATTCCGTGCCCGGCCTGCATGTCCAGGCGCAGCAGGATCGGCTTGCCGCTGGTGGTCGATGCCTGCAGGCGCGCCGCCGTCTTCCCGCTGTGCCAGACATCGACGCGCGGATCGTTCATGCCGTGCACCAGCATGACGGCAGGATAGGCGGTGTTCTTGCGGATGTTCTGGTAGGTGCTCATTTCCAGCAACGCCGGGAATTCGGCTGCATTCTTGGCGCTGCCGAACTCCGAGATGTTGGTGATGCCGTTCGCGCTTTCCTCGGCACGGACCGCGTCCAGGACACCGACGTTGAAGATCGCTGCGGCAAACAGCTGCGGCGCCGTCGTCACGCTGCGTCCGACAAAGATGCCGCCGGCGCTGGTGCCGGTGATGGCAAGCGTCTTCGGCGAGGCATAGCCCTGGTCGATCAGATATTGCGCGCAGGCGATGCCATCCTTCCAGGTATTCGGCTTGGTCGCCTTGAATCCGGCACGGCGCCAATCGTCGCCATAGACACCGCTGCCGCGCACATTGGCAATCGCGAGCACGCCACCGTTTTCGATCCAGACCATCCGCGCCGGCGAGAAACCCGCCGTCTGCGAAAATCCATACGCCGCGTAACCGTCGAGCAGCGTCGGATTGCTGCCGTCGCGCTTCAATCCTTTTTTGTAGAGCAGTGTCATCGGCACCATCGCGCCGTCATGGCTGCGCACCTTGACCTCAGTGACTTCCACCTCCGGCAAGTTCGGCGCCGGCGGATTCGCGATCAGGCCGGAATCGGTCGAGACGGTTCCCTTCATGAGCAGCGTGCGCGGCGTTTCGGTCCATCCGCTCAGCGTGTACAGCACATCACGGTAGGCATGCGCGGGGTCTTCATGCAGGCTCGCCGCGCCCTTGAACGGCAAGGGTAGCGCGACACCTTTCGTGTCACCGGCCGCATAGCGACGCAGGACGATCGACGTGCCTTCGCGCACCGATGCCACCAGCGCATCGGCCGTCAGATCGAATCCTTCCAGGACCGCCTCGTCGGGTGCAGTTGCCACTTCACGCGCCAGTTTCAGCTCGGGGCGGCGCAGGTCCAGCTTGAGCACGCGATTGCGCGGTGCGCCCTGGTGCGTGAGCAGGTAGAGGTCGTTGCCTTTCAAGTCGGCGGCGCTGATCTTGTCATCGAACGAGGAGATCTTTGTCCACGGGACGACCGGCTTGCCGATATCGGCGACCCGCGCCACGAACAGGAAGCCTTCCGGCAGCGTGGTGTCGGTCGTGCGCGCGA
>JACMRD010000096.1 GCA_014376645.1 Herminiimonas sp.
GCACTACGCAACATCAGCAAGAAATGGACGATGCCGATTCAGAACTGGAAAGCCGCCCTGAACCGGTTCAGTATCATGTTCGACGAGCGTATGCCCCAGCATTAAAAATTTCCCGATTACACAAAATCGCGGACACCCTCGAGCTTTCAGGGTCAACTTTTTTTTCGCAGGCTGCATTGCGAAAATTACTCTGACCCTGGTTGCTCGGTTCGGCGCGGCATGACGCTCTAAAAAGCCAGGTTCGGAGCGCGCTGTCGAGAACGCGCCACTCCTCTATACTCATTCCATGCAAACCCCCACTACCGTCGACATCGCCATCTGCGGCGCCGGGCCCGTCGGCCTGGCGCTGTCCGCCCTGCTGGTCAAACGCGGCATGGCGCCCGACCGCATCGCCCTGCTTGACGCCCGCCCGCTGGAACTGGCCCTTACCGACCCCCGCTCCATCGCTCTGTCCTACGGCACCGGCCAGATCTTGCAGGACATCGGCGCCTGGCCCATCGTCGCCAGCACCATCACACAGATCCACGTGTCGCGCCGCGCACATTTCGGCCGCACCCTCATTGACTGCCGCGATTATGATCTGCCCGCACTCGGCTACGTCACCCGCTACGGGGTGCTGATCGACGCGCTGTCGGCAGCCAGCGCTGCCGCCGGTATCAAGGCGCTGCGCCCGGCCACGGTCGAAGCCATCGACGAAACCGACGAGCGGGTCGAACTGCGGCTCGCCGGTGGCAACGCGATCAGCGCAGACATCGTGGTTCAGGCGGAAGGCGGCGTGTTCGGCCAGCAGCCCGTCAAATCGCAATCGCGCGACTACCGGCAGACCGCCATCGTGGCCCAGGTCGGCGCCAGCGCGCCGCTGCCGCAGCGCGCTTTCGAGCGCTTCACGTCCGAGGGTCCGCTGGCACTGTTGCCCCAGACCGGTCAGGCTACCGACGGTGCGGTCACCCAGTACGCCTTGGTCTGGTGCATGCGGCCGGAGAGCGCAAGCATGCTGATGGCGGCAAGCGATGCTGCTTTTCTGGCAGCGCTGCAAGCTGCCTTCGGCACCCGCGTCGGACAATTTCTACGTTTGTCGCCACGCAGCACCTATCCGCTCGGCCTGAATGCCGATTCGGTCGCGACCTCCCGCACGGTCACCATCGGCAATGCCGCCCAGACCCTGCATCCGGTGGCCGGACAAGGACTGAACCTCGGCATGCGCGATGCGACTGTGCTGGCGGGCTTGCTGGTCCAGGCCGCTGCACCGGCAATGCTGCAACGCTTCCTGAAGGCGCGCCAGACCGATCGCAGCATGACGATCCGCCTGACTGACGTGATGGCACGCATCTTCGCCAGCGCACCCGATGGCGCGGTATCACAGGCGCTGCTCGGGCTGTCGCTGGGTGCAGTCGATGCGCTGCCCCCGGCACGGCGGGTACTGGCCGGGCAGATGATGTACGGCTATCGCTGACGAGCTTGCATGGCGCCTGAAGCCAAAAGATCCAATGCAATCTTGTGCAGATCAGTGCCGGACATTCGTACCGCATGGGCCACTCGCCATCGGGTTCGAACTGGCACGATTGAGAATGAGCACGCCAGTTGAAGTCCGCAGGAATCCGGTCTATCATTAATCTTTCTACAAGGAATCTTCCATGAAAATCTTCAAGCTGGTCTCGGCACTTTGCATCATCGGCAGCATCGCCGCACCCGCTGCTCAGGCACAAGAACTAACCGGGACCCTCAAGAAGATCAAGGAGAGCGGCGCCATCACGCTCGGCGCCCGCGAGTCAGCCGCGCCGTTCAGCTACGCGCTCGAAGGCAACGTCTTCACAGGCTATTCGTACGAGATCATGTTGAAGGTGGTCGACCGCATCAAGAGCGAGTTGAAGCTGCCCCAGTTGAAAGTCTCGGTCATTCCTTTCGCCGCGCAAAACCGGATTCCGCTGATGGTCAACGGTACGCTGGACTTCGAATGCACGTCGACCACCAACAACCTGGAACGCCAGCAGCAAGTCGCGTTCTCGAACAGTATCTTCGTCATTGGCTCCCGCCTGATCGTCGCCAAGGATTCCGGCATCAAGGATTTCGAGGAGCTCAAGGGCAAGACCGTCGCCACCACCTCCGGCACGACGTCCGAGCGGCTTCTGAACAAGGTCAACGAGACCAAGGGTCTGGGCTTGAACGTGATCGCCGTACGCGAGAACGGCCAAGCATTCCTGGCGGTGGAGAGCGGGCGCGCCGCTGCCTTCATGATGGATGACGCGATCCTCTACGGCGAGCGGGCAAAATCGAAGTCGCCGGAAAAATGGACCGTGGTCGGCACGCCGCAGTCGCGCGAAGCCTACGGCTGCATGATGCGCAAGGATGACGCGCCGTTCAAGAAACTGGTCGATTCCGCGCTTGCGGACATGATGAAATCCGGCGAGATGACCAAGCTGTATCACAAGTGGTTCGAACAACCGATTCCGCCACGCCAGAATACCCTTGCCTTTCCGATGTCCGACGACGTTCGCCAACTTTACGCCAGCCCGAACGACAAGGCACTCTAAGCCGTCGCGCCAGGCGTTCGGGCATCCCGTCGATGGGTTATTCCTGGAATTGGCAGGTCTTTCTGCAGGCCGCAAGTGTGAAGGAAACCTACCTTGACTGGCTCGTCGCCGGCCTGTGGAGCACGCTCAAGATGGGTGTGCTGGGATGGATCCTGGCATTCGTGGTCGGCTCCGCCCTGGGTGTCATGCGCACGTTGCCACACCGTGCACTGCGCGTGGTGGCGACGGTGTATGTCGACGTGTTTCGTAATATCCCGCTGATCGTTCAGCTGTTCCTCTGGTATTACCTGATGCCAAATCTGCTGCCGGACACCGCGCGTGTCTGGCTGTTCGCGCAGCCGCCGGCTACGACCGCATTTGTCACCGCCACGCTCGGCCTGGGCTTTTTCACGGCGGCACGGGTATGCGAGCAGGTCAGGGCCGCCATCGGCGCGCTGCCGCCCGGCATGCGAAATGCAGCCCTGTCGCTCGGTCTGACGCTGCCTCAGACGTATCGGTATGTACTGTTGCCGGTGTCGTACCGGCTGGTCGTGCCGCCCATGACTTCCGAGATGCTGAGTATTTTCAAGAACAGTTCGATTGCCGGCACGGTCGGCGTACTGGAACTGTTTGCCCGCTGCCGTCAGTTGAACGACTACACCGCGCAGCCCTACGAGTCGTTCATTGCCGTCGTCATTGGCTACCTGCTGATCAACTCGGCCGTAATGCTGGCGATGCGCATGCTGGAGACGCGCTCGCGGCTGCCAGGCTTCATCGGATCGACCTAGATGGCACTGTTCGATTTCAGTTTTCTGTCCCCTGCCACCGGTGCGACGCTGGCGCACGGCATGCTGGTGTCGTTCCAGGTGGCGGGCACGGCCCTCGTGGTGGGTTTGATCTGGGGCACGATCCTGGCGCTGATGCGGCTGTCGGGCGTGCGCGGGCTGTCCTGGTTTTCTGCGGCGTACGTGAGCCTGTTTCGTTCCGTGCCGCTGGCAATGGTCTTGCTCGGGTTTTACCTGGTCGTGCCGCAGATCCTGCGCGCAGTATTCCCAGGGGCAGCCGGCATGGACACACGCATGCTGTCGGCGCTGGTCGGCTTCGCGCTGTTCGAATCCGCTTATTACGCGGAGATCATGCGAGCCGGCATCCAGAGCGTCCCGCGATCGCAGTTCCACGCGGCCAGCGCGCTGGGCATGACAAATAGCCAGGCAATGCGCATCGTGATCCTGCCGCAGGCGGCGCGCAACATGTTGCCGCTCCTGCTGACGCAACTGATCGTGCTGTTTCAGGATACGTCGATCGTCTACGTCATCTCGCTGGCCGATTTTTTCACGGCAGCGGAGTCGATCGGCGAGCGCGACGGCAAGATCGAGGAAATGATGGTGATTGCCGCCTTATGCTATTTCAGCGTGTGCTTCACAGCGTCGCGCGCCGTGCAGTGGTTCGCCTGGAGGACTGGAAAAAAATGAC
>JACMRD010000097.1 GCA_014376645.1 Herminiimonas sp.
CATCCTGCCGGCCTATGCGGAACTGCATTGCCGTTCCAACTTCACGTTTCTGACCGGCGCCTCGCATCCGGAAGAACTGGTGGCACGCGCCCACGCGCTGGGCTACAGCAGCCTGGCGATCACCGATGAATGCTCGCTGGCCGGCGTAGTGCGGGCCCATGTCGAAGCAAAAAAAGTCGGCCTGCACCTGATCCTGGGAACCGATGTCACCCTTGACTGCGGCATGCGCATCGTGCTGCTGGCGACCAACCGCAACGGTTACGGCAACCTGTCGGAACTCATCACCCTGGGTCGCCGGCGCGCCGAAAAAGGCAGTTATCGTCTTTATCGCCATGATTTCGAGGCGGGCGGCATCGGCGCGCTGGACCAGCAGCCGGGCCTGTCCGGCACGAGCGCTGACGTATTCATCGATCACGAGCGCCCCGACCTGTCGCATCTGGCGCTGCTGCCGGATTGCCTGGCGATCCTGCTGCCGCAGCGCGGCCATGATGCGGCCGAACTGCTGGGCCAGGCGCACTGGCTGGCGGCGACTTTCCGGGACCGGGTCTGGATCGGTGTCGAGCTGCTGCACCGGCTCGACGACGACCTGTGGCAGGACCGGCTGATCGCCGCTTCGGACGCGTCCGGCCTGCCGCTGGTGGCCGCCGGCGACATACTGATGCATGTGCGTTCGCGCAAGCCGGTGCAGGACACGGTCACCGCCATCCGGCTCGGCAAGACACTGGCCGACTGCGGCCTGGCGCTGCAACCGAACGCAGAACAGCACTTGCGCTCGCGCATGCGGCTCGCGCAGCTGTATGCCTCGCACCTGTTGCAGCAGACGATCGCCATTGCCGAGCGCTGCACCTTCACGCTGGAAGAATTACGCTATCAGTATCCGGAAGAAATCGCCCCCGCCGGCGAAAGCCTTGCCGGCTACCTGCGCCGGCTGACCTACGATGGCGCGGCCAGCCGTTTTCCGGCGGGGATACCGGCTGGCGTGCAGGGACAGATCGAGCACGAACTGGAACTGATCGGCGAACTGGCCTATGAACCGTATTTCCTGACGGTCTACGATATCGTGCGCTTCGCGCGCAGCCAGCAGATCCTGTGCCAGGGTCGCGGGTCGGCGGCCAATTCCGCCGTCTGTTATTGCCTCTATATCACCGAGGTCGATCCGGCCCGCTCCCATGTCTTGTTCGAACGTTTCATCTCGAAGGAGCGCAACGAGCCGCCCGACATCGACGTCGATTTCGAGCACCAGCGGCGCGAAGAAGTCATGCAGTACATCTACGCCAAGTACGGCCGCCACCGGGCCGCACTGACGGCTGCCCTGATCACTTACCGGCCGCGCTCGGCGATGAAGGATGTGGGCCGCGCGTTGGGGATCGACTTCGAGCAGGTCAACCGGCTATCGGCCTCGCACCAGTGGTGGGACGGGCGCCAGATCGATCCTGAGCGGCTGCGTGAATCAGGCTTCGACCCCGACTCGCCGGTGGTGCAGAAACTGCTCTGGCTGGCGCAGACGATCATCGGTTTTCCGCGCCACCTGTCGCAGCATAGCGGCGGCTTCGTGATCGCGCGCGACAGCCTGGCGCGTCTGGTGCCGATCGAAAACGCCTCCATGCAGGACCGCAGCGTGATCGAATGGGACAAGGACGATCTCGACGCGCTGGGCCTGCTGAAGATCGATATCCTGGCGCTGGGCATGCTTTCGGCGATACGCCGCGCGCTCGATCTGGTTGGCCTGCGCCGTGGCGAAATCTTCACCATGCAGGATGTGCCGGCGGAAGACCCCGCCGTCTACGACATGATCAGCGCCGCCGATACGGTCGGCGTCTTCCAGATCGAATCGAGGGCGCAGATGTCGATGCTGCCGCGCATGCGTCCGCATTGTTTCTATGACCTGGTCATCGAAGTGGCGATCGTGCGGCCCGGCCCGATCCAGGGCGGCATGGTGCATCCGTACCTGAAACGCCGGCAGGGCAAGGAGCCGGTCACCTATCCGAGTCCGGAGATCGAAGTCGCACTGTCGCGCACACTGGGCGTGCCGATTTTCCAGGAACAGGTGATGCAGATCGCGATGCTGGCCGCCGGTTTCACGGCCGGTGAAGCCGACAGCCTGCGCCGCGCCATGGCGGCCTGGAAGCGCAAGGGCGGCGTGCACAAATTCTACGACCGCATCATCGACGGCATGACTGCACGCGGCTACGAGCTCGAATTCGCCCAGCGCATCTTTAGCCAGATCGAAGGCTTTGGCGAATACGGCTTTCCAGAGTCGCATGCCGCCAGTTTTGCCCTGCTGGTCTATGTGTCGGCCTGGATCAAATGCCATGAACCAGCTGCCTTCCTGGCTGCGTTACTGAATTCGCAGCCGATGGGTTTCTATTCGGCCTCGCAACTGGTACAGGATGCGCGCCGCCACGGCGTACGGGTGCTGGCTGTCGATGTGGCCTTGAGCGAGTTCGACTGCACCCTCGAAGAACTGGGCGTCGACACCTTTGGCAATGAACAGCAACCCGCAGTGCGACTCGGCCTGTGTCTGATCAGGGGTCTGTCGCAGGGCGGCGCGCAGCGTCTTGTCACCGAGCGCGGTACTGCTGCATTCACCAGCGTCGATGACCTGGCACGGCGCGCCACGCTCAGCCTTCCCGACCTCAAGGCGCTGGCCGAAGCCAATGCCTTGAGCGGCCTGGCGGGTCACCGACGGCAGGCAAAATGGGATGTGGCCGGCATGCTGCCAGTGCCGGAACTGCTGCGCGAGGCGCCGATCGCCGAGGCGCCGCTCCTACTGGCTCCTGCCACCGAGGGTCAGGAACTTGTAGCCGATTACGCCAGCCTTGGTCTTACCCTGAACCGTCACCCGCTGGCGCTGTTACGTCCGCGTCTGAAGAAAATGAACCTATCGAATTCGCTGGAAATG
>JACMRD010000098.1 GCA_014376645.1 Herminiimonas sp.
CGGCATCGTCCACTTCTTGCTGATGTTGCGCAGTGCCAGATAATACAGCTTGATCAATGCGTCGTCATTGGGAAACGAGCCTCTGCTTTTGGTGACCTTGCGCAGACTCATGTTGACGGACTCAATGGCATTGGTCGTATAAATCACTTTCCGGATTTCTGCCGGATAGTCGAAGAACGGAACGATGCGCGGCCAGTTGCGTTGCCATGACTGCACGATCGACGGGTACTCCATGCCCCATTTGGCATCGAATTCTGCCAGACGCATTTCAGCTTCCTCGACAGTCGCCGCCGTGTAGATCGTGCGCAGATCGGCTGCGACAGCCTTGCGCAGTTTCCAGCCAACGAAGTTCAGACTGTAGCGCACCATGTGCACGATGCACAGCTGGACAGCCGTCTTCGGGAACACTGCTTCAATCGCCTCAGGAAAGCCTTTGAGGCCGTCCACGCAGGCAATGAAGATGTCCTGCACGCCCCGGTTCTTGAGCTCGGTGACGACCTGCAGCCAGAACTTGGCTCCCTCGGTCTGGGCCACCCACAGGCCCAGCAACTCCTTGTCGCCATGGAGGTTCACGCCCAATGCCAGATAGACCGCCTTGACCCGCACCGCACCGCTGTCGCGCACCTTGGCATGGATGCAGTCGAGATAGACGATCGGGTAAAGCGCATCCAGGGGACGGGCCTGCCAGGCCTTGACCTCGTCCATGACCGCATCGGTGACTGAGGAAATGAGCGTCGGCGAGACCTCGGTGCCGTACATTTCTTCGAGGTGGCTCTGGATTTCCCGCACCGTCATGCCGCGCGCATACAGCGACAGGATCTTGTCGTCGAAGCCGCTCCATCGGGTCTGATGTTTGGCAATGAGCTGCGGCTCGAAGCTGCCATCGCGGTCCCGTGGAATATCGATGGGCAGTGCACCGAAATCGCCCTTGAGCGTCTTGGCGCTGCTGCCGTTACGGGTGTTGCCGCGCTCGTTGGCCACGGCTTCATGCTTGTCGTGACCCAGGTGGATCGCCAGTTCAGCTTGCAGAGCGCGCTCCACAATCGCTTTGGTGAGCTGCTTTAAAATCCCGTTCTCGCCAATCAGGTCTTCCGGTTTCTGATAGTCGGCGAGCAAAAGGTCGATCAGGTCGGGCTGTACAACTTTGCGTTTGGTCATTGTTTTCCTTGTGGCTGGCAGTCTCCTGCCAAATGACCGATTACACAAAATTATTTACACCCCCCACATGCTAGACAGTGCGCTGGCCGTGCCCGGCATCCGGGACTTGCGCATGCAACACTTCGATGCCGACTTCAGCCGCGGCAACTACAACGGCACCTGTCGTGGCGTGTATCACAGCTATGCCGAAGCCGCCGCTGCCGCGCCCACCACGCTGCCGCTCGGCTACGACCATGCCGGACCGGCCGGCATGTACCGCGACCGCATCGAACGGGTGTCGCCGGGCGATTATCCGATGATGCTGTGGCTGCAGAAGGCCTTTGCCGCCGGTGTCACGCGCGTGGTGGACCTCGGTGGTCATGTTGGCGTCAGTTACTACGCCTACCAGAAATACCTGGACTATCCCGACGGCCTGCGCTGGCAGGTGTTCGACGTGCCGGCGGTGGCGGCAGCCGGTTGCGAGATTGCGCTGGAACGTGATCCGTCCGGCCACCTGTCGTTCATCGACAGCTTCGCGCCGGCCGCGCAGGCGGACCTGTTGTTCACGTCGGGTTGCGTGCAGTATCTGGAACAGACGCTGGCCGAGAAACTGGCGGCGCTGCCACGGCAACCGGAATGGTTGCTGGTCAACCTGCTGCCACTGCACGACTCGCTCGCGTACTGGACCGTGCAAAGCATCGGCAAGGCCTTTTGCCCGTACCGGATTCAGCACAAGGCCAGCTTTTTCAGCGCCCTCGAACAACTCGGCTATCAGGTGCTGGATGTCTGGACCAATGCCGAGAAACAGTGCGAGATTGCCTTTGCGCCGGAGCACAGCCTGAACGGCTATGTCGGCGCGGCCTTGCGCAAGACGGGTTGATCTACATCCCGCCCAGGCACAGATATTTGATCTCCAGATACTCGTCCATGCCGTAGCGCGATCCCTCGCGCCCGAGGCCGGATTGCTTGACGCCGCCGAACGGCGCGACTTCATTCGAAATCAGGCCGGTGTTGATGCCGACCATGCCGTATTCGAGCTGTTCTGCCACGCGCCAGACCCGGCCGATGTCGCGCGAATAAAAATAACTCGCCAGCCCGAAGTCGGTATCGTTGGCCGCCGCGATGACTTCGGCTTCGGTCGCGAAGCGGACCACCGCGGCGACCGGGCCAAAGGTCTCTTCGCGCATGATCTTCATGTCGGCAGTCACGTCCGACAGCACCGTGGCGGCGTAAAAATGCGGGCCACGCGGGTCCCGCGCGCCACCGGTGACCAGCGTCGCGCCTTTGGCGAGCGCATCGCGCACGTGATCTTCCACCTTGGCGATGGCCTGGTCGTCGATCAGCGGACCCAGCCCGACGCCGGCTTCGGCGCCGTTACCGACCTTGATCGCCGCCGCGCCTGCGGCCAGCCGTTCGACGAAGCGGTCGTAGATCGAGTCATGCGCATAAAACCGGTTGGTGCAGACGCAGGTCTGGCCGGCATTGCGGTACTTCGACTGCAGCGCGCCTTCGACGGCGGCGTCCAGATCGGCGTCTTCGAACACGATGAATGGCGCATGACCGCCCAGTTCCAGCGCGAGTTTCTTGACCGTCGGCGCGCATTGCTGCATCAGGATGCGGCCCACCGGCGTTGAGCCGGTGAAGGACAGGTGGCGCACGATCGGACTGTCGCACAGCACCTTGCCGACTTCGATGGAATTGTCAGCGTCGGCGGTAATGATGTTGATGACACCCGCCGGCATGCCGGCGCGCTGCGCCAGCCTGGCAATCGCCAGCGCCGACATCGGCGTTTGCTCGGCCGGCTTGATGACGATGGTGCATCCGGCCGCGATGGCCGGCGCGACCTTGCGGGTAATCATGGCAATCGGAAAATTCCACGGGGTGATGGATGCGCACACGCCAATCGGCTGCTTCAACACCACCATGCGCTTGTCGCTCCAGGTCGACGACATCACATCGCCGGTGACGCGCTTGGCTTCTTCGGCAAACCACTCGATGAAGCTGGCGCCGTACAGCACTTCGCCCCTGGCTTCGGCCAGCGGCTTGCCCTGTTCGGCCGTCATCAGCGCGGCCAGGTCATCGGCGTTCTCGATGATCAAATCGAACCAGCGGCGCAGCACGGCGGCGCGCTCCTTGCCGGTCTTGGCGGACCAGGCGGGCAGGGCGGCGGCAGCAGCGTCAATGGCCTGGCGGGTGGCCTCGGCGCCGAGGTTGGGCACCGTGCCGATGCGGCTGTTGTCGACCGGATTGGTCACGGCAAAACTGCTGCTGCCGCTGATCCATGCGCCATTGATGAGGGTCTGTTCGCGCAGCAGCGTGGGGTTGTTCAGGGTGAGGCTGGTTGAGGACATCGTGGACTCCGCGGCGGGTGAAGGGTCGAGGATAACCGAAAGGCGTCAATGCAGCCGACGGATGCGCTGCTGCGCCGGCGCCGGCATGCTGTCGCGCGTGCGGAACCAGGCCACCGTCGCATCCAGATCGACCACGCCCTGTTGCGCGTTCTTGCCTTCGGTGAGCACGCTGAAGCGGTCGCCGCCCGAAGCCAGATAGCTGTTGACGGTGACCCGATAGGTTTGCTGCATATCAATCGGCACTCCCTGCAGCCGCATTGAGCCCGGCACCACGCGCTGGCCGCGGCCGGCCGCAGCGCCTTCCGGCTTGGCCGCATCCCAGCTGTAGCTGAAGCCCTGCGACACCGGCAGGATGCGGCCCCCGGCGGGCTGCGGCGCCTCCCACTGCTGCTCCAGCAAACGCAGCAGTTGCGCACCGCTCAGATCGAGCGTGATCAGGTTGTTCCCGAACGGCATGACCGCATACAGCTGGCCGTAGCTGACCTCTGCCGAACCGGCCAGGTCAGCGCGTACGCCGCCCGGATTGGTAAAGGCGATCTGCGCCGGGCGCGCGCCGTACGAGGCGTCCGATGTTGCCGCCAGAAAGGCATCGGCCACCACCGCGCCGAGCGTGCTTTCGCCGGCCGCGTTGGCTGTGCGCGTCAGCGGCCCGGCCAGCTTGCCGACCACGGCGCTGGTAATCGGGCCGACCAGATCGGCGTAGCGCGTCACCAGGACGTCGATGGCGGCATCCTTGTGGTCGCGCAGCGCCACCACATTGTCGGCGCTTTTGCGAAGCACCTTGCGCGCGACCGGATCGATGGTCAGCTCGATGGCGCTGGCGACGCGGCCGTGCGATCCGGTTTGCGTGACCAGCGGGCCGTCGGGGCGGGTGCAGACATATTCCTGATGGGTATGGCCGCTGATGACGACGTCGACCGCCGCATCGAAGCGATCGACGATGGCGACGATCTCGCCCGTGAAGCCGGGGCAGGTCTTGTCGTTGACGCTGGTGGCGGTGGTGGCGCCGCCCTGATGGATCAGCACCACGATGGCGGCCGCACCGGCGGCCTTGAGCTGCGGCGCCAGCGCGTTGACGGTGGCGACTTCGTCTTCGAAGCGCAGTCCCGCCACGCCCGCTGGCGTGACCACCGAGGGCGTGTCCTTCAGGGTCAGGCCGATGAAACCGATCTGCACGCCGCCCACCGTGCGCATTGCCGTGGCGGGCAGCAGCGTCTGGCCGCTGCGCTGGTCGATCACGTTGGCGGCCAGATAGGTGAATTTCGCGCCGCTGAACTTGCCGTCGTTCATGCAGGTGTCGACCCCGACCCGGCCCAGCCGGCCGTCAGCCGACGGCGCAAGGCAGCCGCCGCGTTGCAGCCGCAGCAGTTCGTCGCGGCCCTTGTCGAATTCATGATTGCCGACCGAGCTGATGTCCAGCCCCATCTGGCCGAGCGCGTCGATGCTGGGTTCGTCATGGAACAGGGCGGACGCCAGCGGCGAGGCGCCCACCATGTCGCCGGCGGCGACCACCAGCGTGTGGCCCGGGTTGCGCGCTTTCAATTGGCTGATCAAGGCGGCCAGATGCGCCGCGCCGCCGGCCTGCACTTTGGTGTCGCCGAGCGTGACGCTGCCGGCGGGTGGCTGCAGGTTGCCGTGAAAGTCGTTCAGGCCAATCAGCGACACCTGCACCGGCGTGGTGTTGACGCTTGCACAACTTGCCAGGAAAAGTGCCGTAATGGCGCCCGCAATACGCTGAATTTGTCTGCTGATTGTGGTACTCATGCCGGCCTCCGGAGCGCGCCGCCGCGCGATTGAAAACCGCAAGTCTACCGGCCGCGAAAGACTCGGTCATGACATTCATCGCCGCGCGTTTTGATTGGCGCTTCTTTGCTATAATCCGCCCCCTTCTGCTTCGCCAATGCGATTTCCTTCCACGTGCCTGTCGGTGCGCTCCCTGGAATGCGTCTTGACCGCTGCATCCATCGCACGTCGCAACTGATTCTGGCCCGAATTTTGAACATGACTCTTCGCATTAAAACGCTGTCGCTGAAGCCGCGCCTTGCCGCGCCTGCCAACCCCGTATTTTTTACCGACAATCCGGCGCTTGCGCCGGACGGGGAGGTAGTGGCCGGTCCGGTGGTGGTGGTGCGCAAGACGCGTGCCGTGCGACCGGATCGGGAAGCCGACAGCGCCTCCAATGACGTTAGCGACAGCGTGCCGGTGGTGGTGCAAAAAGTAGTGCGGCGCGTGCTGGTGGCTGCGGTGCAGCCCGTGCCTGTGGCCGGCAGCGTGGTCGTTGCCGTTGCGCCCGTGGCCGCCCCGGTCGCTGCCGTGGTCAAGGCGCCGCGCGTGAAGAAGGTTGCTGCTGCAGTAGTGATCCCGGTCATCAGCCCGGTCGTGATCACCCAGGTGGCGCCGGAAGCGATTGCGGCCTTTGCCGCGCCGCGTGCCGTCAAGAGCAAGTCGGGTGCCGCGCGCAGCGCGATCCCGGTGCCGGGACTGACGCCGCAGGAGCAGGAACTGCGCCTGCAGAAGATCAAGACCCTGATTGCCATCGGCAGCGAACGCGGCTTCCTGACCCACGCCGAAATCAACGATCACCTGCCCGACGAAGCCGCCGAGGGCGAGCCGATGGAACGCATCGTCGCGACCTTCAACGACATGGGCATCGCCGTCTACGAAAAAGCGCCCGACGCCGATACGCTGCTGCTGTCCGACAAGGTGGCCTCGGCCGATGATGGCGCGGAGGCGGCGGTCGCCACGGCACTGTCGTCGATCGACGCCGACTTTGGCCGCACCACCGATCCGACCCGCATGTATCTGCGCGAAATGGGTTCGACGCCGTTGCTGTCGCGCGCCGAGGAAGTCGAGATCGCCAAGCGCATCGAAGCCGGCCTGGCCGACATGATGCAAGCCATTTCAGCCTGCCCGATGACGCTCGACGCCTTGCTGGCCGCGGCCGACCGGGTCGCCGCCGATCAGTTGTCGATCGACGAAGTGGTCGATGGCGTGGCCGACACCTCGGCCCGCCAGGCCAGTTCCGACAGCGATGTCGAAGACAGCAGCGAGAGCGACAGCGAACCCGACGACACCGAAGAAACCGACAGTGCCGAGCTCAGCAGCGCCGACAGCGATGCCCTGTCGGCGGCCCAGCTAGCAGCGCTGAAGAAATCCAGCCTGGCGCGCTTTGCCACGATTGCCGAGCAACTGGCACTGATGCGCGCGACCAATGACTTCCATGACCCGGCCTACGGTGCAGCGCAGGCCAACATTTCACGCGAACTGCTGCGCATGCGCTTTACCGCCAAGATGGTGCAGAAGCTCAGTGAATCGTTGCGCACGCAAATGGGCGACATGCGCGCGATCGAAAAACAGGTGCTGGAGCTGGTAGTGAACAAGGGCGGCATGCCGCGCAGTCACTTTATTGCGGTCTTCCCGGGCAACGAGACCCGGCTCGACTGGATCGACCAGGCGGTGACCGTGCCCGAAGCGTATTGCGTCACGCTGGCGCGGCAGATCCCGGCCATCAAGGAATTCCAGCAGAAACTGATCGCGCTGCAGATCCGGGTCGGCTTGCCGTTGCCGGAGCTGCGCCGGGTCTCGCGTCAAATGTCGACCGGCGAGCTGCGCGCGCGCCACGCCAAGCGCGACATGACCGAAGCCAACCTGCGTCTGGTGGTGTCGATCGCCAAGAAGTACATCAACCGTGGCATGCAGTTCCTCGATCTGATCCAGGAAGGCAATATCGGCTTGCTCAAGGCCGTCGACAAATTCGAATACCGGCGCGGCTACAAGTTTTCGACCTACGCCACCTGGTGGATTCGCCAGGCCGTCTCGCGTGCGATCGCCGACCAGGCGCGCACCATCCGGGTGCCGGTGCACATGCTCGAAACCGTCAACAAGCTCAACCGGATTTCCCGTCGCATCCTGCAGGAAACCGGGGTCGAAGCCGATCTGGCCACGCTGGCGCTGCACATGGAATTGACCGAGCAAAAAGTGCGCGAAATCATGAAAATCGCGCGTGAACCGATTTCGATGGAGTCGCCGGTTGGCGACGACGGCGATTCGCAACTGGGTGACTTCATTGCCGATACCGCCACGGCGGCGCCACTGGATGCGGCGGTCGATGTCTCGATGCGTTCGGCCATCAAGGAAGTGCTTGATGCCCTGCCACCACGCGAAGCCAAGATCCTGCGCATGCGCTATGGCCTCGACACCGTCTCGGACCATACGCTGGAAGAAGTCGGCAAGCAATTCGAGGTCACGCGCGAGCGCATCCGGCAAATTGAAAGCAAGGCGCTGGCCAAGCTGCGCCATCCGTCGCGCGCCGACAAACTGAAAATATTCGTCGAATGAAAATGACGTGATGTCAAGCAATGACTGCGCCTGATCGCGTTGCCAGGCGTTGTTGTACACGTTTTTCCCGACGCTCGAAATCTCCGATTGCGCGCCCTTGGATTCTGGGTAAAATCTGACAAAGCATTGCTATAAGACAAGGTCCTGCGTCGGAGACACCATGCGTTCGCCACACTCAACGAGATTTCATCAGCGGTGCTGAATCGCTTGCGCACCTGCCGGGATCGACTCGGTTCGCTGCTCACCCTGCGCATGCGCATTGCCCTCGGCGTCACGCTGGCGGTGCTGCTGACCACCGCA
>JACMRD010000002.1 GCA_014376645.1 Herminiimonas sp.
GCAGCACGCCGCCGATGGCGCGCACTTCGCCCTGATAACCCAAGCGTGCGCGCAGGTTGTAGGCGATCGAATAGCCGCGGCCGTCAGTGAATTTCGGGAAGTCGATGGCGATCACGATGAAGTGATGCAGGTCGTCCTTCAGGCTTTCCGGACGGGTGTCGCTGGGGAGCCAGACGCCGAGTTCTGCGCGCGCGGCAAGCGCGTCGCGCTGCGCCTGCCAGACGGCCAGCGGCACGATCACCCGGCCTTCGGGGATGCTGGCGCCGGCGGCTTCTTCACCCTCGGCCAAGCGCAGCACGGTCCAGTCGTCGCTGACGATCTGGCGGTTCTTGATGATGTCACGCATGGGCGTCTTCTCCTGCAACGTGCTTGTTCTTGATCGGGGTGGCATACACATGTTCCTTGAACGGCGCGATACCCAGCCGTTGCACGGTCTCGATGAACGGCTCGTCCTCGAAGCGGTCACGCACGTACACTTGCAACAAGCGCTCGATCACGGTCGGCATCTGATGCGCCGAGAACGACGGTCCGATGATCTTGCCGATCGCGCTGTGGTTGCCCTGGGCGCCGCCGAGCGACACCTGGTACCACTCGGCGCCATCCTTGTCGACGCCCAGAATGCCGATGTTGCCGACATGGTGGTGGCCGCAAGCGTTGATGCAGCCCGAGATGTTGAGTTCGATCTCGCCGATGTCATGCTGGAAATCGAGGTTGTCGAATTTCTCGGCGATTGCCGCTGCGATCGGAATCGACTTGGCATTGGCCAGCGAACAGAAGTCGCCGCCGGGGCAGCAGATGATGTCGGTCAGCAGGCCGATGTTCGGCGTGGCCAGACCGTGCGCCTTGGCTTCCCTGTAGACCGCTTCCAGATCGGCCTGGCGCACGTCGGCCAGCACCAGGTTCTGTTCATGCGTGATGCGGATCTCACCCAACGAAAAACGCTCGGCCAGGTCAGCCACGAAATCCATCTGCGTCGCAGTCGCGTCGCCCGGCGGCACGCCGGTCTTTTTCAGCGACAGCAGCACAATCGCGTAGCCCGGCACCTTGTGCGGCTTGACGTTGCGGCGGGTCCAGTTGGCAAAGGCCTTGTCGTTGGCTTTCAAGGCTGCAGCGCCGGCATCGTCACCGTCGAACCGTTCGTAGTCCGGGCCGGCGAAGAACGAGGCGACGCGGGCGAATTCCTCGTCGGTCAGGGTGCTCGGACCATCCTTGATGTCGACCCATTCGACCTCGACCTGACGGCGGAATTCCTCGATACCGATCGCCTTGACCAGGATCTTGATGCGCGCTTTGTAGATGTTATCGCGCCGGCCGTACTGGTTATAGACGCGCATGATCGCTTCCGTATAGGTCAGCATGTGCTGCCACGGCAGGAAGTCGCAGATCACGCTGCCCAGGATCGGCGTGCGGCCCATGCCGCCGCCGACCATTACGCGAAGGCCGATCTCGCCGGCCTCGTTCTTCAGGATCGTGAAACCGATGTCGTGCACGGCGGTCGCGGCGCGGTCTTCGACGGCGCCGTTGTAGGCCAGCTTGAACTTGCGCGGCAGGTAAGCGAATTCCGGGTGGAAGGTGCTCCACTGGCGCATGATCTCCGCGTAGGGACGCGGGTCGATCAGCTCGTCGGCGGCGACACCGCAAAATTCGTCGGAGGTGATGTTGCGGATGCAGTTGCCCGAGGTCTGGATCGCATGCATCTCGACGCTGGCCAGGTCGGCCAGGATTTGCGGCGTTTCTTCCAGATTGATCCAGTTGTACTGGATGTTCTGGCGGGTCGTGAAATGGCCGTAGCCGCGATCATACTTGCGCGCGATGTTGGCAAACATGCGCATCTGGGCCGACGACAGCAGACCATAGGGAACGGCCACGCGCAGCATGTAGGCATGGCGTTGCAGGTACAGGCCGTTCTGCAGGCGCAGCGGGCGGAATTCGTCCTCCGCCAGTTCGTCCGAGAGGCGCCGGCGGACCTGGTCGGCGTACTGGGCAATGCGTTCCTTGACAATCTGGTGGTCGTACTGATCGTAGCGATACATCGATGAATTCCTTAAAAAACCAGTTTCACGGCAACCGTGGTGAGCGTCAGCGCCAGCAAGCCGCGCAAGAATTTTTCCGGCACCCTGCGGGCGGCGAGCGAGCCGATGGTGATACCCGGCACGGAGCCGATCAGGAGCGTGCCGAGCAACTCCCAGTTGATGGAGCCGAGCCACCAGTGGCCGAAAGCGGCAATTGCCGTCAGGGGTACGGCGTAGGCGATGTCAGTGCCGGCGATTTCGGCAGGGGAGAGTTTAGGGTACAACAGGACCAGCAGCGTTGCGCCCACCGCGCCGGCGCCGATCGAGGACACCGTCACCAGCGCGCCCAGCACCACGCCCGAGGCGATCGTGGCGGCCACCAGCGGCGTGCCCTGCAAGTGTTTTTCCGGATGGGCGGCGAGCCAGGCCTGCATACGACCGCGAAACAGCAGCGCGATCACGGTCAGCGCGACCGAACCGGCGATGGAATAGCGGATGATCTGGCCGATTTCCGGATTCAGCGCGCCGAAGCGCTTCAGGAACAGTGTCGCCACGATGGCCGCCGGCAGGGCGCCCATGCACAGTCGCCGCACGATATCCCAATGGACGGTGCCGCGGTAGCGATGCGCCACGGTACCGGCGACCTTGGTCACCGACGCAAAGGCCAGATCGGTACCGACGGCAACGCCCGGCACCACATTGAACAGCAATGTCAACAGCGGCGTCATCAGCGAGCCGCCGCCGACGCCGGTCAGCCCGACCAGGATGCCGACACCAAAGCCGCAGACGATATAAGAAAGAGTCATGAGTCCCCACGCAAACGAGGCTGAATGGTAATAAACTTAGGGCTTATTCCAAACTACTGTCTAACTATTTGCTTATATAAGGTTTTGGCATATAGAAGAGCGTGGAAAAAATAAGATAAAAGCGGGATTGTGCAAGGTTTGTGCCTGTCGGCATTAAAGCCTGCGCGTTCCGAGTCGTTCTCGAAGGCCACCATGAATCTCCACCAATTACGTTTCGTACGCGAAGCGGTCCGCCAGAACTTCAACCTGACCGAGGCTGCCAAGGCGTTGTTTACCTCGCAGCCGGGCGTCTCGAAGGCCATCATCGAGCTGGAGGAGGAGCTAGGCGTCGACATCTTCACCCGCCACGGCAAGCGCGTGCGCGGCTTGACCGAGCCGGGACGGGCGGTATTGAAGGCGGTCGAGGTCATCATGCAGGAAATCGACAGCTTGAAGAGCATCGGCCGCGAATTCGCCGCCCAGGACAGCGGCAGCTTCACCATTGCCACCACCCACACCCAGGCCCGCTATGCGCTGCCGCTGGTGGTGCAGGCCTTCACCCAGCGCTTTCCCAAGGTGCGCCTGTCGCTCCTGCAGGGCAATCCGAAGCAGGTCGCCGAAATGGTCCTGCGCGACCAGGCCGATCTGGCCATTGCTACCGAAGCGATCGCCGCCATCGACGGTCTGATCACCGTGCCGTGCTATCAGTGGGAACACGTGGTGGTGGTGCCGGTCGATCATCCCCTGCTAAAAGCGAAGCTGCTGACGCTGGAGGAGATTGCGGCCTACCCGCTGATCACGTACGATGCCGCCTTTGCCGGGCGCAGCAAGATCGATCACGCGTTTTCGCTGCGGGGCCTGAAACCGGATGTCCTGCTCGAAGCCATCGACGCCGATGTCATCAAGACCTATGTCGAACTCGGCCTCGGTGTGGGAATCATCGCCGGCATGGCCTTCGACGCCGAGCGCGACAAGACTCTGCGCACGATCCCGGTGGGCCACCTGTTCGGCACCAACGTCTCGCGGGTGGCGATCAAGCAGGGCGCCTACCTGCGCAGTTATGTCTACACCTTCATCGAATTGATGACACCGACCCTGAACCGCAAGCTGATCGAACAGCTCATGAGCGGGGAGAAAGAATCGTACGATATATGACCGTCCACACCAACATCCAGGCGTACTACGCACAGCGCGCCGCCACCTACGACGAAATTTATGCCAGGCCCGAGCGCCAGGCTGATCTGGCAATCCTGCACGAGCGGTTGCGCACGCTGCTGGCGGGTCAGCGGGTGCTGGAGATCGCCTGCGGTACCGGTTACTGGACCGCCGACCTGGCAGCGACCGCCGAACACGTTTTGGCCACCGACATCAATCCTGCAGTCATCGACGTGGCGCGTGCCCGGCAGCTGCCAACCGACAAGGTGACATTCGCACTGGCCGATGCCTTCGCCGCAGGCGACAAGCTGGATCGCAACGCGTGTTTCGCCGGCTTCTGGTGGTCCCACGTCGGCCGCGAGCGACAGGCCGATTTCCTCACCACCCTGCGCGACCGGCTGGCACCCCAGGCCCGGCTGGTGATGATCGACAATGTGTACGTCGAAGGCAGCAGCACGCCGATCGCCCGGACCGATGCCGAGCGCAACACCTATCAGATTCGCCGCCTGCCGAATGGCGAGCGACATGAAGTGCTGAAGAATTTTCCGACCGACAGCACGCTGCGCAAGGCAGTCGCCGCGCACCTGAAGGACATCCGCATCGAGCGATTGGAACACTACTGGATGTTGAGCGGCCGCTTCAAGTGACCGGCTTCAGGCCACCGGTTCCGGCAGGCTGATGTGACGTTCGCCGCCGACCTGTTCGACGGTCTGTTCCTGCAAGACCTGTTCATGATCGGCAGCGCCAGGAACGCGACGGTTTTCTGCGCGATCAGGATGCCGCCGGTCTTGGAGGTGCGCTCGGTGATGCCTTCGCCAACCTTGAAGACGCCACGCCGGATCTCGTCCGGTTTGAGACCATAGGCGTGGGCGATCGCGATTTAGGTGATCAGCAAACTGCTTACAATATGCCGCACAATGCGAGCTGGTTCCATGCCATGGCAATGCCGGAAACGACAGTTGCTGACGACACCGCATTTTCCATATTTACACAGGCGCAATAATGAAACTGGCAACACTGAAAGACGGCACCCGGGATGGCCAGCTGGCCGTCGTCTCGCGCGATCTCAAGACTGCGGTCCTGGCTGATGGCATTGCCCCGACCCTGCAGCGGGCGCTGGATGACTGGGCCTTCATTGCGCCGCAGCTCGAGGACCTGTCGGCCCAGCTCAACGACGGTAACGCGCACCGCAGCTTTGCCTTCGACCCGGCGCGCTGCATGGCCCCTCTGCCGCGCGCCTACCAATGGGCCGACGGCTCGGCTTACGTGAACCATGTCGAACTTGTGCGCCGCTCGCGCAATGCCGAGATGCCGGCCTCGTTCTGGACCGAACCGCTGATGTACCAGGGTGGCGCCGACGACTTCATCGGTCCGACCGACGACATCGTCATGGGATCGACCGATTGGGGCATCGATTTCGAAGGGGAAGTCGCCGTCATCACCGACGACCTGTCAATGGGCGTAAGCCCGGCCCAGGCTGGCGTCGGTATCCGGCTGCTGATGCTGGTCAACGATGTCTCGCTGCGCAACCTGATACCGGCCGAGCTGGCCAAGGGTTTCGGTTTCGTCCAGTCGAAGCCGGCGTCGAGCTTTTCGCCGGTGGCGGTCACGCCCGACGAATTGGGCCCGGCATGGCACGAGGGCCGGGTGCACCTGCCGCTGCGCACTACCTGGAACGGGCTGCAGGTGGGCTCGCCGGACGCCGGGGTCGACATGGTCTTTAATTTTACGCAGTTGATCGCGCACCTGGCCAAGACACGCAACGTGCGCGCCGGGTCGGTCATCGGCTCCGGCACGGTGTCGAACAAGGACGCCACCAAGGGCTACACGTGCATCGCCGAGAAGCGCTGCCTGGAGATGATTGCCGACGGCGCCGCGACGACGCCGTTCATGCAGTACGGGGACACGATTCGCATCGAGATGTTCGATGCGGCGGGGAAGTCGATCTTCGGTGCGATCAACCAGCAGGTGGTCGAGCATGTGGTGGAACCGGTGCTGACGCGCAAGTCACGGGTCTGAATGCGCGTCTGAATGCGCGCCTCATTCCAGGGAAAAGTACCGGCGCGGGTCAATCTCGCGCCGGATCGTCAGGCAGCCAGACGGTCGTTGGCAGAGCAGCCGGCCAGCAGGAATGACAGGCCGATCACCAGCACCAGTTCGCCCTCGGCGGAGCGCGCAGTACCGGCAATGCCGGGCACCGAGATTGCCGTCATCGGCTTGATCACCAGGTCGGCGGTACCGTCGACGGCTTCCACTGCCAGGATGTAGGGATTGGGCGAGGCGATGACGATGCCGACCCGTTCGTTGCACGGCTCGTAGCCCAGCACCGCGGATAGTGACAGGACCGGCAATGGGCGGCCTTGGTCCCGCAGCACCGGCGCGCCGCCGATTTCGGAAAACACGGCCGGCAACTCCACCACCCGCTGTACCACCGCCATCGGCATGGCCAGAGCCGCGCCGGCGGTATGCACCAGCATGGTCGGCACGATCGACAGTTCGATCGGTAACCGGATCGAGAAGCGCGTGCCCTTGCCGAGCACCGAATCGATGCGGATCGAGCCGCGATGTTTTTCGACTGCGGTCTTGACCACATCCATGCCGACACCGCGTCCGGAAACGCTGGAGGCGACTTCCTTGGTCGAGAATCCCGGCAGGAACACCAGCTGGAACGCTTCGTCGTTGCTTTGCGCAGCGAATTCGTTGATGAGACCTTTCGAAATCGCTTTCTTGCGTAATTCGTTCGGGTCCATTCCCTTGCCGTCGTCGGACAGCTCGATCATGACGCTGCTGGCTTCCTGCCAGGCTTTCAAATTGATGATTGACTTGAGCGGCTTGCCAGCAGCGACGCGGTCGGCGCCGTTCTCGATGCCGTGGTCGAGCGCATTGCGCAGCATGTGCACGAGCGGGTCGTAGAGACTGTCGACGACCACACGATCGACTTCGGTCTCGGCGCCTTCGATCATGAGTTCGACTTCCTTGCCGAGGTCCTTGGCCAACTCGCGTACCAGACGCGGAAATTTCTGGAACAGCCGACCCACCGGTTGCATCCGGGTCGACAGCGTCGCCCGCTGCAGCTCGGTCGAGTAGCGCGAGGCGCGGTTCAGGGTTTCCGACAGCGCAGCCATCAAGGCGGCGGCGCCGCCTTCGAACTGGAACTGGGCGAGTTTTTCCAGCAGCACGGCTGCCTGGTTGGCCGCTTGTACCGATTCGCCCGCGACTTCGAGCAGGGCGTCGAGCTTGACGGCATCGACCCGGATGCTGTCTTCCTTGACCGGGGCGACGGCAGCGCGTTGGGCTTCCGGTGCGCGTGCGGCCGGCGCGGTAGCGCTCGTAGCCGCAACGGCAATCAGTGCCGGTGCTGTCGCCGGCGGCGCGGCACCGTACTGCGCGACATGTTCGTCCCGCACCGCACTTGCTGGCACCACCGCCAGGTACAACGCCAGCCAATCTGGTCCGGCGCCGGCCACGGTCGCGGCGTCGGCTTCGTTCTCCAACGGCGGCGTCACCACCGGCGCTGCTTGCGCAACGGCAGGCGCGGCGACAGCGGCGGGCTCGGCGGCCTTGCCTTCGATTGCGTGGGTCAGGATGTCTTCCAGCGAATGCGGCATCGCCGACAGGCTCGACGGATCGGCGCCATTGGCCAGTTCGGTGAGCTGGTCGGCAACGAAGCCGCTGGCCTGCAGCGCAGCCTCGATGGCGATCGGCGTGACGGGGGCAGCGCCGGTGCGCAGGGCATCGAACAGGTTTTCGGTCAGGTGACAGGCCGAGACCATCGCCGGCAGGTTCATGAAACCGGCGCCGCCCTTGATCGTGTGGAATGAACGGAACACTGCGTTGAGCGTATTCAGATCGCCCGGATTACGTTCCAGCGTCAGCAGGTGCTCTTCAACATTGGTCGCCAGCTCGAGTGCCTCGACCACGAAATCCTTGAGCATGTCATCCATCAGAAGCCCAGGCTTTCCAGCAGATCATCGACGCCATCCTGCGCCATGGCGGTGCTGCCAATCGATGGACCGCTCATGAGTTCTTCCACTTTCGGCTCGGCCGGCTGCATCGCGGCCTTGAGTTCAGCTGGCGCATTGTCGCGCAGCAGCTGGGCCAGTTCCTTCTCGGCGGTGTGGGTGATGACGACGATTTTCTTGATCAACTGGCCGGTGATGTCCTGGAAATCCTGCGCCATCATGATTTCCAGCAGCCTCGCTTTCTCCGCATCCGTGGCCGCAGCTACCGTGCTGGCGAACTGGCGCGAGTCGCCGGCCAGCGTCTTGAACTGGTCGACCGACAGGCTGCCTTCGTACAGCGCAGCCCACCGGCTTTCCATTTCCTTGGCCTTCTTTGCCAGGACGTCCTGCGCCGGCATGCCGAGGTCGATCGCGTTGAGGACCTTGTTGGCGGCCTGCTCGGTGAGCGAGGCGACATATTCAAGCCGGTCCTTGGCGTCGGTGATTTCGGTTGCCACGCTCGACAGCGAGCGATCATAGCCGAGTTGGCGCAGCGAATCGTGCAGCAGCCGCACGATGCCACCGAGCCGTTCGAACATTGGCTTGCCGGTATGGTCCAGCTCGACGCCATCTTCTTGCCGCGGGCCGTTGCCGCCGGCGGCAACGGGAGGAGATGTCGGCTCTGAAGGCGTCTCGGCAGCGGGTGGCTTCTGCACCGTCGCCGCCGTATCGCGCTGTGCCGAAATTTCATCGAACAGTGCATCAAAATCGTCGTCGCTACCAGCCATATCGCACCATCTCCGAAAAGAATTTGATTGTTGCAGGAGTGAGCCCGCGCCTGGGCGCCCCATGTTTTCTAAAGGCAATAGTAACCAACATTGTCCGACCCGCATAGCAAATCGACGCTCCTGCGCCGCCTCTGCGCAACAAATGTCACTGCCCGGCTCGATTATTGCCGTGGCAAATTGGCAATCAATTCGAGGGTCGCTTCAAACAGTGGTGCGCCCGGCCTCGCCATGGCATCGCAAATCGTCAGATGATTGGCATGCGGCAGGGCGATGTCGGTGACATGCGCCGTTTTCCAGACCGATGCGATCAGGTCGTTCTGACGCTTGAATTCTTCCGACTCCAGTCCACCGACGGCCGTGATGAACGGTGTCGGATGCCCCTGCGGCATGGTCGCCGGCGACAGCGGTCCAATGCGTTCCGGCGTGAGCTGCAGGTCGCCATTGACGAATGCCGCATGTTGGACCGGCGCCAGATCGTACAAGCCTGAAAAAAGTACACCCGCCTTGATCAGGTCCTGCGGCAGGTCAGGTTCGTAGGCGGACCATTGCGCCGCCATCATCATTGCCGACAGGTGGGCGCCGGCCGAATGACCCGCCACCACGATGCGCGACACATCGGCGCCATGACGGCCGGCCTGGCGGTACAGCCAGGCGAAAGCGCGCACCTGCTGCAAGGTGATTTCCTCGATGCTTGCTTCCGGCGCCAGCGTGTAGTTGGTCAGCGCGACATTGATGCCGGCCTCGGTGAAGGCCGGCGCCAGGAAGGAAAAGTCGGACTTGTCCAGCGAACGCCACCAGCCGCCGTGGATGAAAACCAGCAGCGGGGCGCAAGAACGCGCAGTCGGAAAAAAATCCAGCCGTTCGCCAGGCGCGTCGCCATAGGCCAGGTCGTACAGGCCGAGCGTCGTGGTGCGCACCTGCGCGGACGCGCGGGCCCAGCGTTCGAAAATCTGCGGATGGTCGGGAATGCCGGCGCGGGCGTTGTATTGCCGGCCGTAGTACTCGGTGAGGGAAGCGGAATCGGGAGCGGTCATGAGCAGAAGCCTGCAGCGAGTGGATGGAATGGGTGGCCGTTTGCTGCTGACAGGACAGGCAGCAAACCGTGCAACGTCAGTGTAGGACGTTTGCAAGCCTTCGCAAAGAGAGACGATGCAAGGTGCGCACGAACTGAAATTGACCGCAGGACAACAACACGACTACACTTGCCGGGTTCTGGTGCCCGCACGTCGTTCAAGACGTGCAGTTAAACGGGAAACACGAGGTGACGGGATGCGTCCTGTTGCTAACGTGTGCTGCCCCCGCAACGGTAAGCAAGCGTATGGCATCGCCATACCGGCAGCGTTTCAAGACCACTGTGCAGGTTCGCATGGGAAGGTGACGCGGTTTGACTTGTGAGCCCGGATACCGGCCAGAACAGGTGGGAGTGATGCGCCAGTCCGTAAGGTCGAGCCAGCATTCCTGATTGATCTCGCCTGCGGGGAAGCTGGCGGGATATTCTCTTTCCGGGTTGTCCATTTCATGTCGAATTTTCTTGCGCACACGCCGCGTGCCCGTGCATCCGCACGCGCACCGGTCTTGCTGTCTCTTGTCTGCTGCGCCCTTTCCGCAGCGTTTCCGCTCCATGCGTGGTCCCAGACCGTGTCTGAAACCGCGCTCGCACCGATCGTCGTCACGGCGGCGCGGGTCGCCCAGCCGCAGACCGATGCACTGCCTTTCACCACCGTCATCAGCGCCGAGGATATCCGGCGTTCGCAGGCAGTCGACCTGCCGGCGCTGCTGCGCCGTGAAGCTGGCATCCAGTTCACCCAGAACGGCGGGCTCGGCCAGGCCAGCGGCCTGTTCGTGCGCGGTGCCGAAACCCGGCAAACCCTGGTGCTGATCGACGGCGTGCCGCTGACCAAGCAGGATGCCACCGGTACCGTCAGCATCGAGCACCTGATGCTCGATCAGATCGACCGCATCGAGATCGTGCGCGGCAACGTCTCCAGCATTTATGGTTCGAGTGCCATCGGCGGCGTGATCCAGATATTCACGCGGCGCGGCGCAGGACCGGCGCGCGTAACGGCGGAAGCCGAAGCCGGCTCACGCGGCACGACGCGGGTCGCGGCCGGACTGATCGGCAATGTCGGCGGTGCCGGCGCGAGCGAGGCGTTTCACTACGCGCTCAACGCTTCGAATTTCCGCACCAACGGCTTCTCGTCGCTCAATCCGGGCCAGGTGCCGGCTGCCAATCCGGACCGCGACGGATACCGCAACAGCAGCGTGTCGGGTTCCCTCTCGCGCGACTTCGGCAGCGAGCATGAAGTCGGCCTGAATTTTTCGGCGACCCGTGGCCGTTTCGATTTCGACAGCAGTTTCGGTGCGCCCACCGACGTGCAGACCGGCCGCACGGATGTGAGCGCCTTCTCGCTCTTTTCGCAGAATCGCCTGACGCAGCGCTGGTCCTCGAGGGTCACGCTGGCCGAATCGCGCGACCGCAACGCCAACCATTACGACACCGCGTTCGGCATCACGGACGATCGTTATCGCAGCCGTACCCGCTCACTGCAGTGGACCAACGAGATTGCATTGACCGAAGGCTGGAGCGCCACCGCCGGCGCCGAGCGCCAATGGCAGCGGCTCGATACCGACGATGGCTTCGGCGATCTGCTGGGAGTAGCGCGCAACGCCAACAGCGCCTTTGCCGGCGTCCAGGGTAAGGTCGGCGTACAGCAGTTCCAGTTCAACGTGCGCCACGATCGCATCGACCGGCTCGAAAGCGCCACCACCGGTTATCTCGGTTATGGCTTGCTGCTGTCGGATGCATGGAAGCTGCTGGCCAGCGCCGCCACCGGTTTTGCGGCGCCACCGTTGGGATACCTGTATTCACCCGGCTTCGGCAACCCGGACCTGAAGCCGGAGCGTTCGCGCTCCTTCGAACTCGGTGCGCAGTATCAGCGCCAAGGCACGCTGATGCGTGCCGGTGTCTTCGATACACGCACCCGGCAACAACTGCAATACGACCCGGTGGCCAACACCTTCGCCAACATCGCACGTGCCAAGAACCGCGGCCTGGAAGTCTCCGCCAGCACCACCGTGGCCGAAACTGCGGTGCGCGCCAGCCTGACGCTGCAGGACCCGCGCGATGAATCGACCGGTGCCCGGCTGCGGCGCCGCGCCCAGACCCTGGCGTCGTTGGGCGCCGACCGTGCCTTCGGTGCGTGGCAGGTCGGCGGCGACATCGGTTTTACCGGCGCCCGTCCGGACGGTGGCGCGCAACTGCCTGCCTACGCGTTGGTAAATCTGACGACACGCTACCGACTGACGAAATCGGTCGAGCTGTACGGCCGCATCGAGAATGCCTTCGATCGCGACTATCAGACCGCAACCGGTTATAACCAACCGCCGCGTGGCGTGTTTGCCGGCGTGCGCTGGCAACCGTGAGATTGATGCCACCGCGGGCGCTGCGCATCCTGGCGGCGCTGGCGCTGCTGGCGGCGCTTGCGGTGGCTGCTGCGGCATCGTGCGGCAGCAGCGGTTGCCTGCGGGCGGATAACCTGCCCGCCGCTACCGCTGACGTGATCTGGCAATTGCGCTATCCGCGGGCGCTGTCGGCATTTGCCGTCGGTGCCTTGCTGGCGCTGGCCGGCGCCTTGATGCAAGTCCTGTTGAGCAATCCGCTGGCCGATCCGTACGTGCTCGGCGTCTCCGGCGGCGCTGCGGCAGGCGCCATGGGCATGCTGCTGGCCACGCCTGTCTTGATTGCCGCCGGTTTCGGCTGGCGCAGCGAATGGAGCGTGCATCTGGGCGCTTTGATCGGTGCGCTGGCCGCCATCGGGTTGCTGTTCCTGCTAGCGCGCAGAACGCTGTTTGGCATCGGCCAAACATCGCTGCTGGCGCCGGGCTCGGGTGGCGTCCGGCTGATCCTGACCGGTGTCATGATCGCTTCCGGCTTCGGCGCGGTGATCACGCTGATGCTCAGCATCGCACCCGACAATACCTTGCGTGGCATGATTTTTTGGCTAATGGGCGACCTGGAAAACACGCAGCTGTTCCTGCCGGCGCTGATCGTGCTGGCAATCGCGCTGCTTTGGTCCATGCGCAATGCACCACGGCTCAACGTGCTGCTGCACGGTGATGCGGGTGCACAGCTGCTGGGCATCAAGGTGCTACCGCTGCGTGCCGGCGCATTGTGCATCGCCTCGCTCGCGACCGCGTCGGCGGTGGCGGTGGCCGGCAGCATCGGTTTTGTCGGCCTGGTCGTGCCGCATGCGTTGCGCCTGTTGATCGGTAACGATCAGCGCATCTTGCTGCCCGGCTCGGCGCTGGCCGGCGGCGCTGCGCTGGCCCTGGCCGACCTGCTGGCCCGCACGGTGGCAGCACCCTTGCAACTGCCGGTCGGCGTCATCACGGCACTGGTCGGGGTACCCGTGCTGCTGAGCCTGTTGGCAAGGGGGCGCGCATGACGGCGCCGTCGCCCCTGCTGGAATGCCGACAGTTGCGGCTGCAGGCCGGACAGCGGGTATTGATCGACGCGCTGGACTGGCACGTCAACCAGGGCGAGCTGTGGTGCGTACTGGGGGCGAACGGCGTGGGCAAGTCAACCCTCCTGTATTCGCTTGCGGGCTTGCGGCCGATGGCGCAAGGCCGGATCGAGATAGCGGGTCGGGCGCTGGACGAATGGTCATTGGCCGCATTGGCACACCAGCGCGGCCTGATGCAACAGCAGCAGGCCGATGCGTTTTCGGCCAGCGCGCTGGAAGCAGTCCTGGTTGGCCGAACGCCGCACCGCGTCGCCGCCACTTGGGATGCAGCAGAAGATATCGAGGTTGCCCGGCACGCCCTGGCGTCCGTCGGCATGCAGGACTTTGCCGGCGCCGACATCCTGCAGCTGTCAGGCGGCGAACGTCAGCGCATCGCACTGGCGACCCTTTTGGCGCAGGCGCCCGCCATCATGCTGCTCGACGAGCCGACCTCGCATCAGGACGTGGCTCAGCAACTGCGCATGATGCGTCTGCTGGGTCGGCTGGCAGACCAGCATGCCGTGGTCGTCACCTGCCACGACATCAACCTTGCAGCGCGCTTTGCGACCCATGTCCTGTTGCTCGCGCCGGGCGGCGTGCGCAGTGGCGTGAGTGGGAGCGTACTGACGACCGCCAACCTGAGCGAGGCTTACGGCTGCACCTTCGAGATGGTCGAGACAGCCGATCACCGGCGCGGTTTCGTCGCGTCCTGAACGCATGACCTTGCCAATACGGCATGCTATTCTTGGGCGACAAAAAATGCACGCGACATAAGGGCGATAACGGTACGCATCCATCGGCCCGCACCCGATCCGGTACGCTCTCAGGGGAAACATCATGCCAGTCATCGTAGTCGCCAATCCGAAAGGTGGCGTCGGAAAAAGTACGTTTGCCACCAACCTGGCCGGTTATTTCGCCAGCCATGGGCACAAGGTCATGCTCGGCGACGTCGATATCCAGCAATCCTCCCGCGCCTGGCTCGACCTGCGCCCGGCGAGCCTGCCACCGATCGCCTGCTGGGATGTGGGCGACCGGAACCTGGTCAAGCCGCCGCGCGGCACCACCCATGTCGTGCTCGACACGCCGGCGGGATTCGACGGGGCGCAGCTCGAACAGGCCTTGCGTATCGCCGACAAAGTGGTGGTGCCGCTGCAGCCGTCGATTTTCGATATTCTCGCGACCCAGGCCTTCCTGCAAAAATTGCTGGCGCGGCGCGGCAAGGCCAGCATCGGCGTGCTCGGCATGCGCGTCAATGGCCGCACCCGGGCAGCCGATCAACTGGCGCATTACGTCAGCAGTCTCGGCTTGCCCGTCCTCGGCTATTTGCGCGATACGCAGAACTATGTCCAGCTGGCCGCCCATGGCACCACCTTGTGGGACGTCGCACCGTCAAGGGTGGAGCGCGACATCGCACAATGGCAAGAGGTGCTGGCGTGGATTCGCAGCTGACCTGAATCGAGGCGGCTGCGGTGAACTGAATCCTGCGAGCTTCAGCGCAGCCGCAGGCGCGCCGCGTCCAGCTTCGTACACAGCATGCGCGTGGCGTCGGCGATGCGGGGCCCGGCACGGGTCATCGTGTCGGCCGGCAGCTGCACGAGGTTGCCGCGCGCGACCGCCGTCATGGAAGGAAACCGACGCCACGCCTTGAGCGCATCGCTCTGCTCGTCGCCACTGGTGACGAGCACATCCGGATTGGCCGAGAGGACCGCCTCTACACTCACCGTCGGCGCCAGTTGCGGCAAGCTGCCGAAGATGTTGGTCGCGCCGCACAGATGCAGCGCCGCCGACACCAGATGCGCATCGTTCAACGTCATCAGCGGCGCCTGCCATACCTGGAAAAACACGCGTACCGGCGTGCGTGCCGCATAGGTGGTGCGCAATGCCGCCATCTCATCGCGAAACCGCCGCGCCGCGCTGGCAGCTGTTGCCTCGGTGCCGGCCATGACACCGAACCGCTCCATCGAACTCGCGATGGCTTCGAAATCACGCGGCTCGCTGTCGAACACCACGATGCCGAGCGCACGCAGGCGTTCCAGCTGCGACGCCGAACTGCCGCTGCCCCAGCCCACCACCAGATCGGGTTTCAGACTGACGATGCGTTCCAGGTCGAGCGACATGGCACCGCCTACCGAGGCGATCCTCGCGGCTTGAGGCGGGTAATTGCTGAACTGACTGACGCCCACGATGCGCTCGCCCGCGCCGGCGGCGAACAGCAGTTCGGTGGCGTGCGGCGCCAGACTGATGATGCGTTGCGCCGGAGTAGCAAGGTGAATCACGTGACCCGCATCGTCCGTGACCGACGGACCGGCTGCGCTAGCCGGGGTCGCCAGCGTAGTGAGGATCGCCAGGATTACCCAGCGGCCTGCGAATGTCTGCGTCCCTGAATCTTGCATGGCGTGGCAGTCCGGTGGTCGTCGCTCAAATCTCAAGATTGTCGATCAGCCGCGTCACGCCCAATTTCGCCGCCGCCAGCACCACCAGCGGCTCATTCTGGGCCAGGTCGCCGGCCGAAGGCGGTTGCAGGTCGACGCGCTTGCGGATGGCGATGTAATCGGGCTTCCAGCCTCGGCCGGCGAGACGCGCCATGGCGCTGTGTTCGAGCGCGAAGATATCCAGGTGGCCATCGCGCACTTCCTGCGCCACCGCGCTCAGTTCGGCATACAGCGCCGGCGCTTCAGCGCGTTCCGCGGGCGACAGGTACATGTTGCGCGACGAGAGCGCCAGGCCGTCTTCCGCGCGCCAGGTCTCGGCCGCGATGATCTTGGTTGGCAGCGCGAATTGCTTGGCCATGTTCCGCACCATCATCAGCTGCTGGTAATCCTTCTTGCCGAACACGGCGGCGCCCGGCTGGACGCAGGAAAACAGCTTCAACACTACAGTGGTCACGCCGGTAAAAAATCCGGGACGGAATTCGCCCTCGAGGATATTGCCGAGGTCGTCCGGCGGGCTGACCCGGAACGCCTGCGGCTCCGGATACAGATCCTTTTCGGTCGGCGCGAACAGAACATAGACGCCTTCGTTTTCGAGCTTCTCGACGTCGGCCTGGAAGGTGCGCGGATATTTGTCGAAATCCTCATTCGGTCCGAACTGCAGCCGGTTCACGAAGATGGACGCCACGATCGGGTCACCATGCTGACGCGCAAGGCGCATGAGCGACAGATGACCTTCATGCAGGTTTCCCATGGTCGGCACGAACACGGTGCGCAACTGGCCGCGCAACTGGTCGCGCAGGGCTTCGATGGAAGTGATGATTTTCATGAGAGAGTGAAAAAGGAAAAGGTCTTGAGAATGCCGAAGACGGCAGGGCGCATCAATCGTGCGAATAGGCCAGCCGGACGTAAATCGGCGCGAATGCTTCGGCCTGGGTGATCTCGATCAGGGTTTCCTTGGCCAGCTCCAGCAGGGCGATGAAATTGACCACCACTACCGGTATCCCGCGACCAGGTTCGAAGAGGTCGGCGAATTCGACGAAGCGCGCCGATTTCAGCCGCCGCAGGATACTGGTCATGTGTTCACGCACCGACAGTTCTTCGCGGCTGATGGTGTGGTGGGCCGTCAGTTTTGCGCGCTTCAGGACGTCGGCCCAGGCGCTCTGCAGATCGACCGCATGCACTTCGGGCCAGCGCGGCACCAGACTCTGTTCAATGAAGATCTGGGCCCGCACGTAATCACGCCCGAGCTGCGGTACCGCATCGATTTCCTTGGCCGCCAGTTTCATCTGTTCGTATTCGATCAGGCGGCGCACCAGTTCGGCGCGCGGATCGTTGACGTCGTCGCCGGTGTCGGCCTTTTTTACCGGCAGCAGCATGCGCGACTTGATCTCGATGAGCATGGCTGCCATGAGCAGGTACTCGCCGGCCAGCTCCAGATTGTGGACCCGGATCTGGTCGACATATTCCAGGTACTGCAGCGTGACCTGCGCCATCGGAATATCGAGGATGTTGAAGTTCTGCTTGCGGATCAGGTACAGCAGCAGATCGAGCGGACCTTCGAAGGCTTCCAGGAAGACCTCCAGCGCATCCGGCGGGATATAAAGGTCGTTCGGCAGCTTGAACAACGGTTCGCCGTACAGCTTGGCGAAGCCCATGCCGTCGATGATGCTCGGCGTCGAATCGGCCTGGCCCGCAATTGCCAGTTCAGGTGCACTCGAGGGCAATTGCGCCAGCTTGACCATCCTTAGTCCTGCAGCTTGTTCTGGTAGACGTAGGCTTGCTGCTTGATGGACGAATCCTTGTTGCGCCCCTGCTGGTCGAGGTCGATTGGCGCCTTGTCCCACAGCAGTGCACGGCCGGCGCGCTGGGATTCCTCCAGGCCTGGATTCTTGGCTTTCAGTTCGTTGATGAACTGGGTGATTTCGGATTGATACCGGTCGAACTGCTTGGTCAGTTTCATGGATTTTTCAGTCGCAATGGGGTGGCAGGTTACATTTTACCTTGTCTGCTTGTCTGATTCTGTGGTCGGACAAGGTGGCGGGGCATCGGGTTCAGCGGACTCGCATGCCCGGCACCGCGCCCGGCCCGGGTTCGAGCACGTAAATGCCGGGTTGGGCGGTTACATCGGCGGCTGACGCAGCCAACACCATGCCCTCGGAGATACCGAACTTCATCTTGCGCGGCGCCAGATTGGCCACCATCACCGTCAGCTTGCCGGTCAGATCTTCGGGCCGGTAAGCCGATTTGATGCCGGAAAAGACGTTACGCAACCGGCCTTCGCCCGCGTCCAGCGTCAGGCGTAATAGCTTGTCGGAGCCCTCGACTGCTTCGCAGGCGACTATCTTTGCAATGCGCAGATCGATCTTTGCAAAATCGTCGATCTTGATTTCCGGCGCCAGCGGTTCGAAGCCGGGAGCGAGCGGTGTGGCGACATGCTCGGTGATGGCACCATCGGTAACCACAACCGTCGGGGCCGCTACCGGCGCTGTCGGCGCTTCGAACAAGGCATCGAGCATCTTCGCCTCGACCCGCGTCATCAAATGGGTGTAGCCATTGACCACATGGCCGTGCGGCAGTGGGTTGTCGACGTCGTTCCAGGTCAGCGGCGCGATGTTCAGCAACGCCTCAACCTGCGTGGCCAGCGCCGGCAGCACCGGCTTGAGATAGATGGTCAGGATGCGGAACGCTTCGAGCAGGCGGCTGCAGACTTCCTGCAGGTCGGCGGTGCGGGCAGGATCCTTCGCCAGTTCCCACGGCTTGTTGGCGTCGACGTAGGCATTTACGGTGTCAGCCTGTTCCATGATCAGGCGCAGCGCCTTGCCGTATTCGCGGTGATCGTAGAGCGCGCTGACCTGCGTGGCGACATCGCGCAGGTTGAACAGGAACACGTCCGAAGCAGTTGCCCAGTCGGTGGCGACGGCGCCGTCGAAGCGCTTGGTGATGAAGCCGGCGGCGCGACTGGCGATGTTGATGTATTTGCCGATCAGATCCGAATTGACGCGGGCAACGAAATCATCCGGGTTGAAATCGATGTCCTCGACCTTCGCGCTCAGCTTGGCGGCGATGTAATAACGCAGCCATTCCGGATTCATGCCCAATTCCAGGTAGCGCAGCGGCGAGATGCCGGTGCCGCGCGACTTCGACATCTTCTCGCCGCTGACCGTGATGAAGCCATGGACGAAGACATTATTTGGCACCTTCATGCCGGAGAACTTCAGCATCGCCGGCCAGAACAGCGTATGGAAATAGGTGATGTCCTTGCCGATGAAGTGATACTGCTCGGTGGTCGGGTCGGCCATGAAGGCGTCGTAATCGCGCCCGGTGCGATCAAAATAATTCTTCAGCGACGCCAGATAGCCGATCGGCGCATCCAGCCACACATAAAAGTACTTGCCCGGCGCATCAGGAATCTCGATGCCGAAATAGGGCGCATCGCGGCTGATGTCCCAGTCGCCCAGGCCGCTGCTGCCTTCACCATCTTCCTTGACGTCCAGCCACTCGCGCGCCTTGTTGGCGACCTCCGGTTGCAGACGCGCGTCGTCGAGCGCCCACTGGCGCAGGAAGTCGACGCACTTGGCGTCCGACAGGCGGAAAAAATAATGTTCCGATGCCTTCATCACCGGCACCGCACCGGTGAGCGCGGAATACGGCTCGATCAGCTCGGTCGGCGCATAGACGGCGCCGCACACTTCGCACGAGTCGCCGTACTGGTCTTTGGCGCCGCACTTCGGGCACGTGCCCTTGATGTAGCGGTCGGCCAGGAACATCTCCTTGACCGGATCATAGAACTGGTTGATGGTCTTGGTCGTGATCAGGTCGGCATCGTCGCGCAGGCGGCGGTAGATCTCTTGCGACAGCAGATGGTTTTCCGGGCTGTCAGTCGAGCTCCAGTTGTCGAAGCCGATCTGAAAACCGTCGAGGTGCTGCTGCCGTCCGGCGGCGATGCGGGCGACGAATTCCTGCGGCGTGACGCCGGCCTTTTCGGCAGCGATCATGATCGGTGCGCCATGGGCATCGTCGGCACACACGAAATGGACCTCATGGCCCTGCATGCGCTGGAAACGGACCCAGATATCGGCCTGGATGTATTCCATGATGTGGCCGATGTGGAAGGCCGCATTGGCGTAGGGAAGGGCAGTGGTAACGAAAAGCTGGCGAGGTGCAGGGGTGCTCATAGGCGATGCTTGGCGCTCGGGAAAGGTTCACGAAAGCGTGATTTTAGCAGTGCCACCGCAAACGGCTGGCGGATTTCGGTGCGGTGTGCGGGTTTGGCGAGAGGGAATACCTTCGGGCCGCTTGAAATTGCAAACTGTGGATTTTTACTTGGGTCATTGGCCGAATGCAGTTTTGCATCGAAATCGATCACTTTTCCAGCAGCCAAAGGCCCAATCAACAACGCGCGTCCACCTGCTCTGGTGCGCGTCTATCTTAATCAATCGCAAAACTTCATGCCTGAGGTTAAGGAAAATCGGATGGGCTAGACGCCATCGGGCAGTCTTTTCTGACGGGAACAACAAAATGCAATCAAGCGAAGCCACTACCAGACCGAAGCTAACCTCGATTCGTCCATCAAGGTCGCATGAAAAGAATGATCAAACGGTTGCCCCGCAGTTGAACCCTGTACCCGGCATCACCGGGATTGACCAAGCGCAAGCCAGGCAGTTACGCGCGGCAATCAAGCAGATTGCCAGGCAAGTCGACCAAGGAATCAACGCGTTTGGAAGCAGTACCAACCAGTCGTTTCGGCATTCTTCTCAGCTCGAGGACCTGGAGGATTCGATGATCCAGGCGCAAACCAGGTTACGGTCATACAGGGCGTCTGGACTGGCGACCA
>JACMRD010000099.1 GCA_014376645.1 Herminiimonas sp.
CACCCGCGACGAGGTTGCCCAGAGATGGACCTCGCAATCCTGGCGCAGCAATGCATACAGCGACAGAGCCTCGAGCTCGCTGCCGCCGGTCGGGTTCAGGAAGCCGTTGAAGATATGCAGGACGGTGCGCCCGGGCAGGGCAGATGCAGATGACGGAGCGGACATGGCCGGTGCGGATAGCGAAACAGGACGAGCAGCCTAGCACACGGTCGCGGCAGGTCAGAGTTGCATACAAAACAATTTTTTGCGCGATTTGGTGCCGGTCTTTTTTGTCCCGACGCAGCGGTATTTCCAGGCAGGTCAGACCGACCAATCTAAAAGATTTCCAAAAAGTAATTAGCGTTCAATCACATTAGTTTCTGGATGGTTCAATTTTCAAATTTGCAACAACTCAAAAAAATTTAATTTTGTAAATTTGCTATAAAACATCATTTATCTTTTTTAAAAAATATTTGACGAATTTTGTATGGTTTTTGTGCAGATTTGAATTTTCCTAGTGTTCAGATGAAAATTTTTTTAATGAAACTGTAACGAAGCGTTACATTTAAGCGTGTTGTTCGACAGAGTGTGTCGTTTTTCCTGCGCCGGATTTTACAAAAACCGATGTAGGAAGGCATGTCATTGAATAACCGGGCAGGGAAGCGCAGTTTCGTTGCAGGCAGTAGCGAAATCTGGACCAGGGTTCCCGGCTCGAGAAAAATCGGCTTACCAGCCGGTGTACAAATTTTAACCATGGAGCTTTAATGATGTTCAGAGAAAAAACGGGTGTCCAGGCGGTACGACTGGCAATGGGTGTGTTGGCGGGCTCCATCTTGCTTTCAGGCGGCGTACAGGCGCAGGAAGCAGCAGCGGAACCACTCAAGCGCGTCGAAGTTACGGGCTCCAATATCAAACGCGCAGAAAAAGAAGGCACCTCGCCGATCGAGACCATCACTGCCATCGATATCAAGAACAGCGGCGCGGCCACTGTGCAACAACTGATGCGCCAGATCACCTCGGTCGGCAGCACCGCCTACAACGACACGCCGACGCAAAACGGCTTTTCGCGCGGCGTCGCCGTGGCGTCCTTGCGTAACCTGAGTGCCACCTCGACCCTGATCCTGTTGAACGGTCGGCGCATCACGCCATCGGCTTATGCCAACCCGAACAACGGCACGTCGACCCTGTACGATCTGAACTCGATCCCCATCTCGGCACTCGAGCGGGTTGAAATCTTCAAGGATGGTGCTTCGGCCGTGTACGGTTCGGATGCCATCGGCGGCGTCATCAACTTCATCACCAAGAGCAATTACCAGGGCATGGAAATCACCGCCCGTGCCGGCGCCAATGACAATGGCAATTTCGGCCAGCAAGGCGTGAACGGCATCATCGGTTTCGGCGATCTGGAAAAGAACGGCTATAACGGCTTCATCACCCTGGACTACGCCAAGAAGGATCGGACCTCGGAGCGCGATGGTTCGCGCGACATCGCCGCCGACCAGTACGCTTATTTGAACTTCCGTCTCAATCCGTACAGCAGCAGCCTTTCGAACCAGCCGTTCTTCTACCGTGAGCGTACGCCGGGCGGCCTGTCATTCGTTACTGGCGCGACGGTCGTCAACCGTACCGGCTGCGATCCGTCCCGTCTGATCACCGGCGGCCCGGCCAACAACATCACCAGCGGCACGCTGCTCAACCGCACGTTCTGTAACTTTGACCTGAACAATTACAACGAAGCGCAAAGCAAGGGCAATGACATCAGCCTGCTCTCCCGCGGCACGTTCAAGCTCAACGACAATGTCTCGGCATTCGGCGAATTCGGTGTGACCCAGTCGACCCGCGACTACACGGTGCCACCGCGCGCGATCAATGCACAGGGCGGACCGACCACCAACTTCCTGCTCGGCGGCCTCGCGGCGCCGTTCCAGGCAGTGCTGCCGATCGGCCATCCGGACAACCCGTTCACGGACGTTCGCGCGGCCGCTGTCTACCGCTTCGAGAACCTCAGGAGCGGTACGCACCTGGTCAACGAATCGTACCGTGCTCTGGGTGGCTTCAAAGGCACCGTCGGCACCTGGGATTGGGAAACCGCCGTCTTGTGGAACCGCAGCGACCGCAACGAAACCAGCCGCGGCCAGTTGTTCCTGCCAACGCTGCGCACCCTGCTGACACAGAATCGCTCGCTGGCAGCCGTTGCTGCCGATCCGACCCTGCCTTATGACGTGCACAACAAGGGCACCGCGGAAATCGTCCAGGCCGATGCCAAGGTATCGACCGAGTTCGGCAAGCTGGCCGGTGGACCGATCGGTTTCGCAGCGGGTGTCGAGTTCCGTCAGGAAAAGCTGACGATCACGCCGGATGCAGCCAATTCCCGCGGCGATATCCTCGGCCTGGCGACGACGCAGACCGACGGCAAGCGTAACGTGTCCTCGGGCTTCTTCGAATTCCGCACCCCTTGGGCCAAGAGCTTCGAGACCGACTTTGCCGGTCGCTTCGACAAGTATCCAGGCATCAAGACCAACTTCGTGCCGAAAGCCGGCGCCAAGTGGACACCGAACGACGTGATCGCATTCCGCGGCACCTACGCGGAAGGTTTCCGTGCACCGGCCGTGTCGCAGGTTTCACCGGGCGGCGCCCAGTTCTTCCTCAACAACATCTCGGATCCGGTTCGCTGCCCGAACGGCGTCACGCCAGCCCCTGGCGCCGATCAACTGGATTGCTCGAAGAGTATTTCCGGCGTCGGTGGTTCCAATCCGGCCCTGAAGCCTGAAACCTCGCGCAGCCTGTCGCTGGGCCTGATTTTCTCGCCGACCAAGCAGTTCGATCTGCTGCTGGACTTCTACAAGATCAAGAAGGAAGGCGAAGTTGCCCTCGGCAGCGCAACCACCGTGCTGGAACATCCGGACCGTTACCCAGCCGATGCCGTGCTGCGTGACACCAATCCGAACAACCTTCTGGTAGGCGCCAACGCCCAGCCGATCCCGGGTACCGGCCCGCTGCTGGCTGTCAAGACACCTTGGACCAACCAGGGCAGCACCGAGACCAGCGGCCTTGATCTCGAAGCGCGTCTGCGTACCGCCATGGGTTCGTACGGTGACCTCCTTACCTCCGTCAAGGCGACCTACGTGTTGTCGTATCGCCGTGCCGAAAGCCCTGGTGACACGACCACCAACGTGGTTGGCGGCAATGGTGGCATCTTCGACTGGTCGACATCAAGCGGCGACATCCCGCGCCTGAAGATGACGATTGCTTCGGCATGGACACGTGGTCCGCACAATGTCACGGGCCAGCTCAATTTCATCGACTCGATCTCGCTGCTGCGTCGTGTCGACGGCAACGTCACCTATCCGGCGCCTTACTGCTACTTCGGTTCGGGACAGCCATCGACTGCTTACTCGCTGGGCGGCGTGGCGAACTACACCAAGCTGTATCCGGACTGCAAAGTGCCGACCTGGACCACGATCGACGTCGGCTACAACTACTCGGGCATCAAGAACATGACGATCGGTTTCAACATCGCCAACCTGTTCGACAAGCGCGCGCCGTACTATCCTGGTGCCAACACCAGCACCACCGTCATCGATGGCTACAATGCCGGCCTGCACAACGATACCGGCCGCTACTTCACCCTGCGGGCGAACTACAAGTTCAAGTAATCCTGTAGCGGTTTGTCGGGATCGGAAGCGAGTTGCTTCCGGTCCCGGTAGTGTTTTCCAGTCATGAAGAAATTTTCAGGCGCCTCGAAATGAGTAATCATTTCGGGGCGTTTTCCGTTGGCTTGAAACATCGTCGCGTGCGCGTGGATTCGGCCTTCGGTGTGGTCAGTGCGATCGCGCCGGTCGAGCGCATGGCCGAGCCGCCGGCCTGCTTCGCCGCCCGGCCTGTGCCATCGGGCGCCCTATGCCATCTCGGCGATGGTCACGCTGAGATGGGCACGGATGCAGTTGCGCCCGCTTGACTTGGCGGCGTACAGCGCCTGGTCGGCGTGGCGCAACAATTGCAGGACAGTGTTTGCATGGTGCACCGGCGACATGGCTTCGACGCCGATGCTGATCGTGACCACGCCCGCATCGTGTCCATTGTGACGGATCTGCAAGGCGTAGACCGCAGCCCGGATCTGCTCGGCCACCGCCAGGGCGCCGGTCAATTCGGTGGCCGGCAGCAGCACCGCGAATTCCTCGCCGCCGTGGCGTGCCACCAGATCGCCGGGGCGGCGCCGGCATTCCTGGATCACGCGTGCGATTTGCTGCAGGCAGTCGTCGCCGGCGGGATGGCCATAGATATCGTTGAATTGCTTGAAGCAGTCGACATCGATGATCAGCAGCGCAAGCATGCTGCGATGGCGCAGGGCGCGCTTGAATTCACTCTCCAGTGTGGCATCGAAGCGGCGCCGGTTAGGCAGGCCGGTCAGGCTGTCCTGCAGCGCCATGACTTCGAGTACCCGGTTGACCTGTTGGAGTTCGTCGCGCGTCTTGAGCAGGTCGGCTTCGGTATCAACCCGGATCTTGATCTGCTTCGTGAGGCGCCAGCCCAGCATTCCGAGGAAGGCGACCAGGATCGTCAGGCCGATCGCATGGAGGCGGGCATCGGCAATCCAGGGCGCCAGAACTTCATCCTTCGACAAGGCCACCGCGACGTGCAGCGGATAGGCTGCTACCTGGCGATAGGTGACGATGCGCTCGCTGCCGTCGATGCTGGAAATGATCGTCACGGTATTGCCACGCGTGGAAGAGGGAGGGGAGTTCTTCATTGAACCGTCACGCATGTCTCTACCAATCGGCAGGCCGCCGGGCGGCTCGCGTAACAACAGGCGGCTGTCGCGGTCGGTCAGCACGATCGAGCCAGTGCGGCCCAGATCGAAGGTTGCGTAAAATTTCTGGAAATACGACAGGTCGATTGCCGCCAGTACGATGCCGGCGAAACTGCCGTCGGCATGCGCGAGCCGGCGCGATAGTGTCGCGCTGGCCGGGGCCGTCGCGCCGAAACTGTGCACCGGACCAAGATGCGGCCCGGGGTCGCGCGAGGCGCGATGAAATGCCAGCAGATCGGAAATCGGGCCGGCCTGGCGGGCGCCGGCAGGCCCGAGCGAATGCAGCACGCACACGCCGGTGGTGTCGAAGACCATCAGGACACGCAATTGCGGCAATTCGCGCACGTAGGCGGCCAGCGTTGCATCGAGGCGCATTGCTTCCGTCCGCTCGATCGCCTGCGCCGGCATGCGGGTCAGTTGTGGCAGGCGCTCTGCCAGGCCGACCAGTGCCGTGTCTGCCGCCTTGACCGTGTCCTGGGCATGCTGGGCCAGGGAGCGCGACAGGTTGACGGTGATGATTTCGCCTTCGCGCAACTGCGTGGTCCGTGCCTTGACGATCTGCGTGCCATCGATGAGCACGATGCACAGGCACATCAGTGCAACCAGGAATGTGGTGGCGGCGACGATCCGGGCTGGCCGCCCCATTTCCGGCGACGTCGGATCATCGGATTCATCGGGCAGGAGCGCCCCAGGTTGCTGGCTGGCAGGTGGGTTCAGCACGGTGTGATGCGCAGAATGGCTGTAAGCATCGTTGCCATGACGTATTTTGACAACGATTTGTGACATTTTTGAACGTGCGCAGCCACACTCTGGCGCAGCTTCGTGGAGCGCGTTTCTGGTCGAATCAAAAGAGAAATGCAGGAGCTCACAGGGACGGTTCGCAGGGGTGGCAGGAACGCCGGCTGGCTTCGAGGCGAAGCGCGATTCGCCGACAATGGAGGGTATACCGTAAATTGCTGTAAATCAACATTTTGCAATACCGTGTTTCCGAAAGTCGATTTTCCTTTATGCAAGTTCTTGATGGTATTATTTGTGAGGAAAAGAAAGAAACATTGAACTTTAACTAGAACCAATAGTGCTAGCGGGCCCACGATCGATCTGGCTGCCGGATCGTTCCAGTCGTTGCTGTCACGCCTACACACGCGCAACCACGATGGCCCTGTCCTGAACATGCTTCAAACCGATTCCGACATCCGCAGCAGACTGCTGGTCGCCCGTTTGCCAGCGATGCCGCAGATCCTGCTGAAACTGCTGGAGCATTGTCAAAATGACGATGCCGGAATGGGCGAACTCGCCAGTCTGATCGCCAAGGACCCCGGCATCGCCAGCAAGATACTGTCGGTGGCCAACAGCTCGGCTTATCATCGCAATGGCCAGAAGGCAGGACTGGAGCAATCGCTGGCATCCATTGGCACCGACATGGTCAAGACCCTCGTGATCAGCGAGTCGGTTTTCCAGATATTCAATAACATTTCGCAAGCAAACAATACCGACCTGCGTGGTTTCTGGAAGCATTCACTGTCGGCTGCGGTCATCGCGCGCGAAATCGCCGTCCGCATGAAGTATCCGCATGTCGAGGAAGCCTATCTCGCAGGACTGCTGCACGACGTCGGGCGCCTGGCGCTGCTGGCCGCCGCGCCGAAAGAATATGCTACCAACTTCATGGCGGCCGACGATGCCAATCTGTGCGCGGTCGAGCAGCGCACCCTGCAGATGACCCATGCCGAAGCCGGCGCCATGCTGGTCGAGCGCTGGCATCTGGACTCCTTCCTGGCCGACAGCGTCCTGTATCACCATGAAAGCGTGGCCCGGGTCGGTAGCGCCCATCCGCTCATTCGCATCGTGATCCTTGCGCACATGCTTTCCAGTCATGAAATCGATGATCCTGTCCTGCTCGAAGCCGGTCTCCTGTGCGGTATCGATGCCGAGGGGCTGGCCGACATCGGCGGTCGTGCCGCTGACCTGGTGCGCCAGGCTGCGGACTACCTGGGCATCGACCTCGCCGGCGCCGACGATATTACGTCGCCGCCAGCCACGGTGGCAACACCATCACCCGACCCGACCCGCGACCGGCTCTCCGAAGAAGTCCGCAATCTGGTTCTCGCAACAAATGCGGGTCGCTCGTTCGCGCGCAGCCAGAGCGAAGCCGAACTGCTGGAAACGGTGACTCGATCGGCGCGCATCCTGTTTGGATTCGATGATGCCATCATGTTGCAGATGGATGCCACCGGTCACGCCCTGGTCGGTTGCGCGGTCGGTCCGCACCGCCAGCGGCTGAGCGAATTTTCCGTGCCGCTCAGCGCCGATGGCCCGGTTGCCAATGCGGCCAACCAGTTGCGCGTGACGCCCCTGCGGCGTACCGGCAAGCTGCTGGGCGTGGGCGAAGAACAACTGTTGCGCATGATGGGCACCAACGCGCTGGTATCGGTGCCGCTGTCACAGGGCGGACGCTGCATCGGTGTGCTGGTTGGCGGCCTTTCTCCCGAGCAGCTGTTCGAACTGCAGCCGCGCGAGCGCTTCATGCAGGCTTTCGCAGCCCAGGCCAGCACGGCACTGGCCGCGGCCGGCGCCGAACGCAGCGACAGTAATCTGCAACTGGCAAACGTGGCCGAAGACTACCGCCAGGCCTCGCGCCGGGTCGCGCACGAAGTCAATAATCCGCTGTCGATCATCAAGAATTACCTGTCCATTCTCGACAGCAAATTGCAGCGCCAGGAGCCGGTGTCGGGCGAACTGTCGATCCTCAACGAAGAGATCGACCGGGTCGGCCAGATCGTCCACGGCATGGTCGAGATGGAGCCTGCGGCCCGCAGCAGCGCCGGTGGTGGCAGCGATGTCAACCGCGTGGCCGGCGAGGTGGTGCGCCTGTTTCGTGACACCGAATTCGTTCCGGCTTCGGTGCGTATCGTCACGCGCCTCGATGACCAACCGTCCGAGATCGCGGCCGGCGCCGACCTGGTCAAGCAGATCCTGGTGAACCTGCTCAAGAACGCGGTCGAGGCCATGCCGCGCGGTGGCGAAATCGAAGTCGCCAACAACGGTCATCTGAACCGGGATGGCCGTCTGTACCTCGAGTTGTCGATTCGTGACACTGGCGGCGGCATGGCGCCGGAGATCATGACCAATCTGTTTGCGCCCGGGCGCAGCACCAAGGACGGAGCGCATCGCGGCCTCGGGCTGTCGATCGTGCAGAGTCTGGTGCGTCAGATCGACGGCATGATCCTGTGCCGCAGCAACAAGCAAGGCACGACGTTCGAGATCCTGTTGCCGGTGCCGGTACCGGTGCCGTCGGGCGATGGCGTTGCTGCCGGCGGCAAGTCGCTGCCGCGCTCGGCGGTGGCGCAGTCGCAGATGATGGATTCGTTGTAAGAGGATTGACCACCTTGACCACGCCAAACGACCCCATCTCCATCAGTTTCAATTCCGACGGCCTGGTGACCGCGCCGGACAGTGGGGTCAAGCGGAAAATGCGCCTGTTGCTGGTCGACGACGAGCCGCGGCTGCTGGCAAGCCTGTGCGAACTCCTGCGCGATCGTGACTACCACTTGATCACTGCAACGTGCGGGCGCGAAGCGGTCAACGAGCTGGGCAAATGCCAGTTCGACTTGGTGCTGCTGGACTTGCGGCTGCCGGACTTCGGCGGCCACGAGATCATGGATTTCATGCGCCTGCACAGCATCAATTCGCATATCATCGTGCTCTCCGGCGAGACCGGAATCGACGGCGCGATCGGCGCATTGAAGCGCGGCGCCTACGATTACCTGCGCAAGCCTTACACCCGCGACGATCTGCTCAAGACCGTCGACAACGCCCTGCGTCAGCGTCTGCTGGAGATCGAGAACCGGCGCATCGCCTGGCAACTCGAGTGTTCCGAAAAGCTGTATCGCTACATGGTCGACAGCTCGCCCGACATCATCTACACCCTCAACCAGGAAGGCCGCTTTTCGTTCGTCAACGACCGCGCCCACCAGTTGCTTGGGTTTTCGCGCGATGACCTGATCGGCAAGCACTACTCGAGCGTGGTGCATGACGATGACCTGGAGCGCGCCTATTACGTCTTCAACGAGCGCCGCGTCGGCGAACGCGCCTCGCGCAACGTCGAGTTGCGCCTGAAATCTGTCAACGGTGACGACAAGGAACGCACCTTCGACCATACCCTGATGACGCTGTCGTTCAATTCGATGGGCATGTATGCGAACGACGACGCAGTGCGCAAGGTGGAGTTCCACGGCACCTATGGGGTGGCGCGCGACATCACCGACAGGAAGCGCGCCGAGGAACTGATTTCCTACCAGGCTTACCACGACATCCTGACCGACCTGCCGAACCGGATTCTGTTCAAGGACCGGCTCGGGCTGGCGATGATCCATGCCAAGCGTAACGAGACCGAACTGGCGGTGATGTTCGTCGACCTCGACCGCTTCAAGCTGGTCAACGACACGCTCGGCCACATCAAGGGCGACGAACTGCTGCAGCAGGTGGCCGGCCGCCTGAAGGACAACCTGCGTGGCGGCGATACGCTGGCCCGGCTGGGCGGCGATGAATTCACCATCTTCCTGCCGGAATTACAGAGTCGTGAAGACGCCCAGGTCGTCGCGGAAAAATTCCTCGACTGTCTGCAGCGCGCTTTTTTCCTCGATGGTCATGAGGTCTACATCTCGGCCTCGATCGGCATTGCCGTCTACCCGACCGACGGCGAGTCGATGGACGATCTGCTGCGTCACGCCGACATTGCCATGTACCAGGTCAAGGCCGACGGCAAGAACGGATACAGTTTCTACGACCCGACCATGCTCGATGCGTCGTATCAGAAGATCACGCTGGAGCAGAGCCTGCGCCGCGCGCTCGATCTGGGCGAGCTGGAAATGTACTATCAGCCGCAGATCGATGTGCGCACCGGCGAGATCGTCGGCGCCGAGGGACTGATGCGCTGGAATCATCCGCAGCGCGGTCTCTTGACGGCCGGCGATTTCCTGCCGTTTGCAGAAGAAAACGGGTTGATGATTCCGATCTCCGACTGGATGCTCGAAGCACTCTGCCGCGACCTGGTGCACTGGAATGCGGTCGGCGGGGAACCGGTGCGGTTGTCCCTGAACCTGTCGCCGCAATACCTGGACCGCGGCGACTTCGTCGAAAAAATGCGCCAGGCGCTGGCAAAATACGATATTTCGCCGACCCAGATCGAAGTCGAGATCACCGAGAACATCTGTATTCGTAACCCGCAATACGCGATCGACCAGCTGAACCGCTTGTGCCAGCTCGGCGTCTCGGTGGCGATCGACGACTTCGGTACGGGTTACTCGTCGCTGGCCTACCTGCACCGGTTCCCGATTCATACGATCAAGATCGACCAGTCCTTCGTCAAGGAAATCCAGCGCGAGAACGGCCATTTTCCGGTAGTTCTGGCAATCATTTCGATTGCCAGCGGACTCGGCTTGAACCTGGTCGCCGAAGGAGTGGAGACCGAGATCCAGGCGCATTATCTGGAACAGTCGGGTTGCACCACCATGCAGGGATTCCTGTATTACCAGCCGCTGGCGCGGCGCCAGTTCGTGCAGCTGCTGCGCGAGAAGATGGCCCTGCGCGGTTCAGCATCGGCCCACCGATCGAGGCAGGCATGATGCCGATACCGATGCCGATGCCGATGCCGATACCGATACCGATACCGAACCACGTCCCCTCATCGAGCCGACCCTGACCATGGACCACGGCACCATCGACCCGGCCTTGCGTGACGAGGCCGTGCGCGGCAACGCGGACGCCCAAAACCGCCTCGGCATGCTCTACAGCAGCGGCAAGGGCGTACCCCAGGACTGGCCGCAGGCCACCGGCTGGTTTCGCCAGGCCGCAGAGCAGGGGCATGCGAGCGCCCAGTTCAATCTGGGTGTCATCCATGGCAATGGACAGGGTGTGCGCCAGGATCATCAGCAGGCGCTGGCCTGGTATCGCAAGGCTGCCCACCAGGGCCATGCCAAGGCGCAGTTCAACCTGGGCCTGATGTATGCAGGCGGTCAGGGCGTGCCGCAGGATCATGAACAGGCGCGTGCGTGGTACACCGATGCGGCCGAGCAGGGGCATGCCGGCGCGCAGAACAATTTAGGGCTGATGTTCGTCAACGGTCATGGTGTGCCGCGCGACTACTACAAGGCGATGGCCTGGTTTCGCAAGGCTGCCGAACAGGGTGATGCTGCCGCACAAAACAATCTTGGCATGATTTACGGCAATCAGAACGACGTGCCCCAGGATTTCGACAAGGCGCTCTTCTGGTATCGCAAGGCGGCCGAGCAGGGATATGCCAACGCTCAGTTCAATCTCGCCACGCTGTATGAAAATGGGCACGGTGTCGCGCAGGATTACGCGCAGGCGCTGGCCTGGTACCGTGCCGCCGCCGCGCAGATCCACGCCAAGGCGCAATTTCATCTTGGCCTGCTCTACGACCTCGGGCGCGGCGTCCCGGCCGATGCGCAGCAAGCCATGGGCTGGTATCGCCAGGCGGCCGAACAGGGCCACGCTCGCGCCCAGTTCAATCTCGGCATGCGCTATGACAGCGGGCAGGGGGTCATCCAGGATTATCAGAAAGCGCTGTCATGGTACCGGCGCGCCGCCGACCAGGGCCACGCGCGGGCCCAGTTCAATCTGGGATTGATGTATCTGGTGGGGCAGGGTGCGACGGCCGATGTGCTGCAGGCGTGGAAATGGTTCAGTCTGTGCGCCGGTAGCGCCGCCGGCAATCCCGAGCTCGGCGACAAGCCGGAGCGGCACCGCCTGCTGGCTGAAGATCGCATGGATGCCGCGCAGTTGCAACAGGCCGCAGGCCTGGTGCAGGAGTGGCGGGCGCGGCGGGCGGCATGAGGGGGCCGACCGGCTCACCAGGCCTCATCAGGTTACCGTTCCAGCAGCGGGAAAATGACGCTGTTTGCGAACGCGATGTTGAAATGACTGCCCCCGAAGATCAGGATCGGGACTCGCTGCGCTTGAAGCTGGTCGAATAGCCCGGCGGTCGATGGGGGGCGCGTCGGATCTACGATCAGTCTGGCGAGCGCATTGCCGGGTTGCGCGCCAACCTCCATGCCTTGAACCTCCATCCTGTCCGACGACTCGTCATGGGCGTAATTGATACATGCATAATTGCAATCCAATCGCTTGAGCAGTAATTGAACCATGTTGTTGTTGCCGTTTATTTGCTTAAAGTTATCGATGGCGGCATCGACCACATCCTCGGACTGGCCAGCGTTCAAGAGCAACTTCTTGACGATTCGCTTGCACAGGGCTTCGCCCGCTGCACCATCCGGATCGCCGTCGCTGTCCAGTTTGAGTCTGCTCCCGTTGTCAAAATCAGCGGCGAGGTCTTGCCCATACATATTGGTAAGAATGCCGGAGAGATTGCCGTTGCGCGCAGCGGCGCCCATTTTGCAAAAGTCCTCGATATCCTTCCGATCGTCGCCAGGATAATTGCCGGCCAGTTCACGAGCCAACGTACTTCGCAGCGACCCTGGGCCCTTCTGAAAGAGTGCAGCGAGTATTCCACCACGCCACCAGCAATTGTTGCCCTCTGCCGATAACTGCTTGATCTTGTGCGAGTCACCACCGAACGTCCGGTTGTCCACAGCCTGCAGATCGATCGAACGCCCGTCGAAGTAGCGATACGCATCGCCATAGGGTTTTGCCAGAGCCAGGTCATCGACCGCAGGGGCTGCCGGTATGGTGGAAAAATCCACACTATTGCTCGCTTGCACCGGAGCTGGACCCGGACCGGCTGCGGCGCTGGCGAACTGGGGGCGTGGATCGGGTTGCCGCTCGGGGGACAACTCGCGTCTTAGAAATTCCGGACTCAGTGAATCTCCCTGGTCGACCGGGTTCGCCTCAGCTTGCCTTACCTGACTCTGCAACAGGATGTGCAGTTCTATTTCTTCCTGACTACAGTCGACCGTACTGCCATCCGCCAACCGCAATGCATAGCGCTGATCGGGTTTGGCAGTGATGTTCACAAACTGCGCTGTCGGTTCACTGCCCGGCAACTGCTCCGCCGGGACGAAGGCTGCGCGGATCGTCTGGCGAAGTTTCTGGATCGACGCCCTTGGCGTGTTGCCGGGGCGCTGGCTGTCAAGGTGATCATGGATGCCGTCGATGAGGAGCGCTTGTACGCCACATCCGGTATGGACTTTTGGCTGAAGCGGTGGTGGCGCCGGTGGCGTGCCTCGCGCGCTCAGACCGTGGATCGGGGTTTGCACGATACATGTGGAATATCCGGTAATCGCTGACATGGCTGATCTTTCTCGGTTGAACGTTGAAAAACCTCCATGAAATCATTATTCCTGGAAGTTTTCCCATTCCCGAGCGAAGTGAAGTGTCGTTACCCGACACCATTCAGCGGACAAGACCGAGGGCTGGCAGCGCCTTCCTCGCATCCTGCGCCAGCTTGAAGATGCTGACATTGCGCGACAGTTCTCCAGCCTGATCGTGCAGGCTTTCGGCAGCTGCGGCCGCTTGCTCGACCAGGGCTGCGGTCTTTTGCGTCATTTCGTCCATGTCGCCGATGGCGCGGCTGACTTCGTCGATGTCACGACTTTGCTCGGCACTGGCCGAGGCGATCTGCGCCATGATCGCGGTGACGTTGCGCACCGATGCGACGATCTGCTGCATGCTCTGACCAGCCTGGTCGACCAGGCGTCCGCCGTTGTCGACCTTTTCCACCGAGTCGGCGATCAATGTCTTGATTTCCTTGGCGGCTGCTGCGGAGCGCTGGGCCAGGTTGCGCACTTCGGTGGCCACGACCGCGAAGCCGCGGCCTTGTTCGCCGGCGCGGGCCGCTTCGACCGAGGCATTCAAGGCCAGGATGTTGGTTTGGAAGGCAATGTTGTCGATGACGCCGATGATGTCGACGATCCGGCGCGAGCTTTCCTTGATAGAGCCCATGGTGACGACCACCTGATCGACCACGTCGCCACCCTTGACTGCCTGATCCGAGGCGGACGTTACCAGCCTGCTGGCTTCCTGCGCATGCTCGGCATTGCGCTTGACGTTGGCGGCGAAATTTTCCATCGCCGAGGCGGTCTCTTCCAGCGCGCTGGCCTGCGATTCGGTGCGGGCGGACAAGTCGTTGTTGCCGATGGCGATCTCACTCGATGCGGTATTGATGTGATCGGTGCTCTTGCGCACATTGCCGACCACGCCAGCAAGCCCCTGTCCGACGCCATTCAGTGCCTGCATGAACATGCCGATCTCGTCGCGACGGTCGACATGCACCTGGGTGGTCAGGTCACCGCTGGCGAGTTGCTGGGCTGCGACCATCGCCTGCTGCAGCGGTTGCGTCACCATCCGCTGCAGCGCCAGGTACAGCAGCCCGACGGCAGCCGCCACCGCCAGTAGGGCGAAGAGTGCATACCGCCCCTGCAGTTGCCCCATCTGTTGCGCCATGTCCTGCGCGGATGCGGCATGCATCGAAACGGCCAGCGCCGACATCGCCGAACCGAGCGCCCAGATGGTGAGCCCGAACACGGACCCCACCACGCCAAAGGCCAGCAGGCCGACCTTGGCGCCGATGCCCAGGGTACGGCGGTCGCTGATGTTGATGCCGACATAGAGCACCGCGATCACGTTGCCCTGTGCATCCTTGACGGGATCGTACTGCGTCATGTACTGCTGCCCGAACAGTTGTGCAAAACCGATGTACGACTGGCCTGCCAGCAGCAGCTTGTAGCCTGCATGCGAGCGGTCGAGCAGGGTACCGACGGCGCGTTCGCCGTTTTCTTTCTTGACTGAGGTCGAGACGCGGATGAAATCGTCGCCGCGCTTGACGAAGATGGTGGCGCCGACGCCGGTCCGTGCCGAGAACTGGTCCGGAATCGAGAAATTCAGATTCACGACCGTCTTCCCGTTCGAGAGCACCGGCGTGGTTTCCGCGCCGACCGTGATCTGCTGCCGCGTGTCGAGTGAAAACGAATCGGAGAAGTAACTTGCCAAGATCGTAGCGTGCCGTCGAATCTGGCGGCCAAGGGGCATTAGGGAGTTCAAGTGGCTTCAGCCTTTATGGTCAATGTGATGTCGATCGGGGCTATACCTGGCGTCAATCAGGTGACCAACATGCATCCTAATTGTCACATAGCAACATAGATCGCAGGTACAAGTCAACCGCCGAATGCGGCATGGCTCGGCCGGGCCCGTCGCAGTGGACCCGGCGGCTTACTCGGGTGACTGGCTGACGGCTTCCCAGGCATTGGGCGCACGCCGTTCCTGCATCGCGCTGTAGGAGCGGCTGGCCAGCCAAAATCCCAGCCCGAGCACGGCGCAGGCGAGTTGACCACATGCCAGCGCCAGTGCTGAATGGGACAGCAGCGGCGCCAGTACGCCCGAAATCAGCGCGCCGAACATCGTCAGGGTAAACGACTGGCAGGAAGCGACGATGCCGCGGATCGCGGGGAACAGGTCGAGCACCATCAGCGTGGCGCCCGGCGCGACCACCGACATGCCGAAGCAGTAGAAAAATAGCGGCGCCACCGACCACGGAATCGCCGGCGGCAGGAACACGTGGTACACAACGTTGACCACCGAAGCGCCGACCAGGAAGCCGAATCCGATCAGGATCTGCAGCAGCATCGGCATCTTGCCGGCGAGCCGATTGGCAGTCAGGGCGCCGAAGAAGATGCCCGCGACCGAGGGGATGAATTGCCAGCCGAACTGGTCCGGGCCGAGGTGCAACTGCTCGGTCAGAAAGGTCGGTGCGGCTGCCACGTACAGGAACAGGCCGCCGAAATTGAAGGCGACGGCGCCGGCCTTCAAGTGGAACAGCGGCGACCTGAACACCTTCTTGTAGCTGTGCGCCAGGACGCGCGGATAGAAGGGTTGCCGGCGCGCCGCGGGCAGTGTCTCCGGCAGATGCTTGTAGCAGAACCAGAGCAGCAGCGAGGTGTACAAGAAAAGGAACAGGAAGATCGAGCGCCAGTCCAGAAGCTTGACGATCCAGCCGCCAAGGATCGGCGCGATCGCCGGCGCGATGGAAAAAATCATCGTCACCAGCGACAGCAGGCGGGTCGCCGCCGAGTCCGCGTACAGGTCGCGGATGATGGCGCGCCCGATGACCACCCCGGCGCCGGCCGACATCCCCTGCAGCATGCGGAATGCCCACAGGTAGGTCACGCTGTGCGCCGATGCGCAACCCAGCGAGGCAATGGCGAAGAGCGCCAGCGAACCAAGAATGATGTTGCGCCGTCCGAAAGAATCCGATAGTGCGCCGTGCCACAGGATCATCATGGCAAACGACAGCATGTAGACCGTCAGTGTTTGCTGAACTTCGAGCGCATTGGCATGCAGGCTCGCCTGGATGTTGGGGAACGCCGGCAAGTAGGTGTCGATGGCAAACGGCCCCATCATCGCCAGCAACGCCAGCATGATGGCCAACGTGTTGTAGCCGACGACGACGGCAACGCGGGGAGTCGGATCGGAGGGTGCGGCTTGAGACATGGCGACGGCTTTCGATGCGCAGCGCAGAGGCTGTCGGCATGACGTTGAACAACGCGCAGTATAAACTTTGCAAGGCCTCGGCGGGTGGTAGTGTGTTGCCCCGTCGAAGATTGCCTGATGCATGATCGACCCGGTGTCATGCAGCTGTCACATCCCCATGGAACACTCGCGGCGCCCCTCGCCGGTCGCGCAATTCCCTCCCATCACTCTCGTTCGAACTGGAACCGTCTCCATGGCAGTCAAGAAAATCCTCCTGCTCAGTGTCTCCGCGGGCGCCGGCCATGTCCGGGCCGCCGATGCGATCCGCGCAGCGGCCGAACCGCACGAGGGCGTGAGCGTGTTGCACCTCGATGTCATGCAGTTCGTGCCATCTGGTTTTCGCAAGCTCTATACCGATTTTTATATCGCGCTGGTCAATCATCATCCGGCGCTGTGGGGCTACCTCTACCGATTGAGTAACGATGCCGCGCCTACCGACATCCTGCAAAGATTGCGGCGTGCGCTCGAACGACTGAACACCCGTAGCCTGCTGCAGGCGATCGA
>JACMRD010000100.1 GCA_014376645.1 Herminiimonas sp.
CGCAAGCTGAAGGATGCAATCCAGGTCAAGCGCGATGGGATTTCCATCATGCCCGCTCATATGACCGAACAACAATGGCTCACTGCATTAGAGCAACAAAAAACAGATGAAAAAACGCAGTTCACCGATCTCGTAAAACGAGTAACAGCGCGGTTTATTTTCGAGCACCAACTAAAGATGTCATAAGTACCCACACAAAATCAATTAAAACATCGGATCTGTGCCGATCTGACCATCGCCTTGAAAGGGGGGAGAGCTCCAAGCGCTGCTCTATCCCCCTGAAAGAAACATTTGGCTTTTTACATCTTGCGCTTTTATACTGTTTATTTATACAGTATATTAGCGACAGGTTGTTCCTGCTGAGAACTTGATCTTTCAGCATGAAACCTTCCCCTCATGTGTTTGAACCAGACAGGAGAATGTTCATGATTGCCTTTGCCGATGCCACCGATACCGCTTTTTCGCGCCAGTTGCCCTCCCTCAGTGGCGACCAGGCAGCCCTGCCCGATGCGGTCTGGCGTGCCAGCCAGATGGGCGCCTCGCGGGCGCGCGCCACGCCTTCCGGCTACCGCACTCTGGACCGCGAACTGCCCAACGGCGGATGGCCGGCATCGGTCCTGATCGAATTGCTGCTGTCGCAGAACGGCATCGGTGAACTGCGCCTGCTGGCGCCGACCCTGGCGGTGCTCACCCAGGCCGGCAAGACCGTGATCCTGCTGGCGCCGCCGCATATTCCGTTCGCCCCCGCCCTGGCCGATCTCGGTCTGGATCTGCAGCACGTGATCCTGATCCAGACCGACAAGCCGATGGACCGCATCTGGGCCGTCGAGCAAACCTTGAAGAGCGCCAGTTTCGGCGCCCTGCTGTGCTGGCTGCCGCAAGCCCGGCCGGACCATTTGCGCCGCCTGCAACTGGCCGCCGGCAGCGGTGAAGGCCTGTGCTTCGTGTTCCGGCCAGCGGCCGCGCAGCGCGAATCCTCGCCGGCGCCGCTGCGCATCCTTTGCCAGGCCAGCCCCTGCGGGCGGATGGCGGTCGACATCATCAAGCGGCGCGGCCCGGTGTTCGGCCAGCCGGTCGTGTTGCCGTTGGCCGTGCCGGCAGCGTTGCACAAACCCTTCGCCCAGCAGGGTCTGAGGATGCCGGCTTCTCCTCTGGCGCCGGTGACACCCGTGGTTGTGCCCCTGCGCTCGGTGGTAACTGCCTAGGCTGTGTTTGACAGCCTGGAGCAGATGGCGCAGAAAGTGTCTGTCAGGCGCCGTGCGGCAACCCCAGGTTCTGGTTTGCAGGCACGGCGATGTCCATCAGCTTCGGCTTCGGCAGGTTCAGTCCCGCCATCAGCATGCTGAAATCCTCCTTGCTGCGATGGGCGAGCCGCGCGTTGTGCTGCTTTTCCCATCCGATCGTCGACACCGATTGTCCCTTGTAGTCATGCGCGGGCCACACCTTTGTCGCATCGTGCAACGTGAACAACTTGCCCGTCACGCTGTCGTACAGCGCCGCCGAACTGCCGCTCTGGAAATCCGTCCGTCCGCAGCCGTCGATGAGCAGCGTATCGCCCGTGAAGACGTTGCCGCGCCACAGATAGCTGACGCTGCCGGCGGTATGGCCCGGCGTGTGCAGCACCGCGATCTGGTCACGCGCACCGAACCGGACGATGTCGCCGTCGTCGAGTTGCACGTCGGCGGGCACAATGCCGCAACCCGACGGCACGGCAGCCTGGGCGTGGGCGATCTGGCGCAACTTGCCGGCCGACGTGACATGATCGGCGTGCGCATGCGTCTCCAGCACATAAACCAGCGTCAGGCCGAGGCGCTGCAGATGAAGCAGATCGCGCTCCCAATGGTGATCGACCGGGTCGATGATGACGGCCGACTTGTCATCGTCGGCAATCAGGATATAGGTGAAGGTCGATGATTCGACATCGAACAGCTGGATCGGGTTGATATTCATTGCGCATCTCCAGAGAGGCGAGTTTAAGAAGGTTCAGAACACCGACCTGGCGATCATCCCGACGGCTACCGCTGCCGATACGAGGGCAAAGCCAATTTGCAGCTGCGGGCCTGCCAGCCGCGCCGACACCTGTCTTCCGCCCAGCATGCCGGCCAGCGCGCCGGCGGAAAACGGTAGCGCCGCGCCCCACGTCATGCCACCGGTCGCCGCGCTGGCAAGGACGCCGGTCAGCGAAACCAGCGCGATGACCGCCAGCGACGTGGCGACGACTGACTGCACCGTCAGGTCGGTGTAATGCCGTAATGCAGGCACCATGACGAAGCCACCGCCGACGCCAAGCAGACCGGAAAGCAGTCCGGCGACCGTCCCCGACAGCACCAGCGCGCGCGCACAGGCGCTGGTCCAGACGAAGCGGCCGGAGGCGCCATCGCGCTTGCAGGGATACGGTGAATCCGCAGCGCACACGATGACGGCTGCGGGATGAGTAGCCTGACGAAACGTGCGCCATGCGACCAGCAGCAGGATCACCGCGAACAGGATGCCGAGCCAGCGGTTGTCGATCCGATGTGCCAGCCACAGGCCGAGCGGCGACAGGAGCATGCCGGAGACGGCAATGAGCAGCGCAGCGCGGTAGCGCACGACGCCTTCGCGCAGGCCGAGCACGGCGCCCAGCGCTGCCGCTATGCCGACGGCCAGCAAGCCGATCGGTCCGGCCTTGGCCACGCTCATCCCCGCCCCGAACACCAGCAGCGGCACCGCCAGGATGCCGCCGCCCGCGCCAGTGAGTGCCAGAACCAGGCCGATCACCAATCCCAAGCCGAGCATGATCGACATGGCGTCGCTTCCTTCAGGCGGCTTGCTTGCGGCGCACCGGCAGGTGCTCCAGCAGCTCGAAGATCATCATGCCGGCGATCATCGCCGCAACGAAGATCAGGGGCTTGGCGCCACCACTGGCGAGCGAGGCCAGCGCCGGGCCCGGGCAGTAGCCGGCCAGTCCCCAGCCGACGCCGAAAGCGAGGCTTCCCAGCACCAGCCGGCGGTCGATACGGGTGGTGCCCGGCAGATGCATGGCGTCGCCAAGCAGCGTCCTGTCGCGCTGCGAGGCAAAGCGAAACGCGAATAGTCCGACCAGGATGGCGCCGCCCATGACGAAACCGAGTGAGGGATTCCAGCGGCCGGCCAGGTCGAGAAAACCGATGACCTTGGCCGGGTCGTTCATGCCGGAGATGATCAGCCCGATACCAAAGCCCAGGCCGGCAAGCAGTGCCATGAAAATGCGCATGATGTGTTCCTTATCCGATGAGGTGACGAACCACGAAGACGATGACGAAGCCGGCCGTCATGAAGGCGAGTGTCGCCACCAGCGAGCGGGGCGACAGCCGCGACAGGCCGCACACCCCGTGGCCGCTGGTGCAGCCGGCGCCGTAGCGCGTGCCGATCCCCACCAGCAGGCCGGCGACGACCAGCGTTGCGGTGCCGGCATCGACCTGCACCACCGGCAGAGGTGCGAACAGACCGTAGGCGACGGGCGCGGCGATCAGGCCGAGCAGGAAGGCGAAACGCCAGCCGATATCGCCCCTAGTCCATCGCAGCAAGCCGCCTAGGATGCCGCTGATGCCGGCGATGCGACCGTTGAACAGCACGAACAACGCGGCGGCCAGTCCGATCAGGATGCCGCCGGCCAATGAAGTCCACGGCGTGAAATTTGCCCAGTCGATCGTCATGATCTCTCTCCGTTCGGTTTTGCACAATAAAGCTGGTACAACACCTGCATGATGGCCATCGCCTCTGTGCTGGCGATGCTGTAAAAAATCTGTTTTCCTTCGCGCCGCGTTGTCACCAACGCTTCGTCCCGCAACACGCCCAACTGCTGGGACAGGGTCGGCTGTTGAATTCCCAGGGTGCTTTCCAGCTCGCTCACGCAAAGTTCTCCTTGCGTGAGCTGGCACAACAGTAGCAACCGGTCACGGTTGGCGAGCACCTTCAGCAGTCCACATGCCTGGGATGCGGCTGAGCGCATCGCATTGAGGTCGAGCTGGTGGTCAGGATCGTTCATCGGTTGTCACATCTTGTGGAAGTCGCATGGCAGGAAATTATTATATCAATAAATATAATATTATTCAATGTAATGTTTGATGTGCTGGCTCCGATACGTCGGGCGCCATGCGATGCAGACGGCTATCGCACCCCTCCGACGGTGATGAGCGATGTTCCCTTGAGGATACAAAAGGCAAATTTTTTATTCCGGGCTTTTATACTGTGTTTTTATACAGTATATTGAAGCCGATGCTGTTTCCTTGATTCAATCATGAAGCGGCGCAACGATGCTGTGTCAATGGTACTCAGTGGTTGCACGGTCGTTGCATTGCCGGTTGCTTCATCGGCTGTTTCATCGGCTGCCTCATTGTTTTTTCCATTCCTATTTCCGGAGGTCCCGATGCTTGCCGGTGCCTGCCCGGGTGCGCCTTGCGCCACCTTCGGCAGCAGCACGGCAGGCACTATCGGTCGTTGATCATGTTGTGGATTGCCCTGAACCTGCCGCAGTTACCGCTCGATACCGTCTTGCGGTTGCAGCCCCGCCCTGCCGTTGGCATTGCCGACGGCGCGCCGCCCCGACCGGCGCCGCTGGTGGTGACCCACAAGAGGCGGGTGGGATGGTGCAATCCGGCGGCGCTCGAGGCCGGCATCCGACTGGGCATGTCGGAAGCCAATGCCTGGAGCATGGCTGCCGACCTGCTGGTGCATCCCCGCAATCTCCTGCAGGAGCAACAGGCACTGCAGGAAGCGGCCCTGTGGGCGCTGCATTTCACCCCCCACGTGAGCCTGGCGTCGAGCCTGCAGGGCTGGGGATTGCTGGCCGAAGTCGCACCCAGCCTGCGCCTGTTCGAGGGCTTGCACAACCTGCAGCGGCGTTTGGCGGGCGGGATTGCCGAGCTCGGTTTGCAGGCGTGCTGGGCGACGGCACCGACGGCTGCCGGCGCTTGGCTGATGGCGCAGGTCGCTCCCCTGTGCGGCCTCGGCGCAGAGGCTGCCATGCAGAACGCCGGCGCCCTGTCGATGGCCCAGGCCTCGGCCGTGTTCGATGGACTGCCGCTGCACGTGCTCGATAGCGCCCAGCCGCATCTGGCGACGCTCACCGGCATCGGTTGCGCCACGCTCGGCCAATTGCGGCGCCTGCCGCGCGGCGGCCTGGCACGCCGTTTCGGCAAGTCATTGCTAAGCGAGATCGATCGGGCCTACGGCGACGAAGTGCAGGTGCATCGCTGGTACGAAGCACCAGAAAAGATCGACTTGAAACTCGAATTGCCGGCACGTGTGGACAGCACCGACGCCCTGCTCTTCGCCGCCCGCCGGTTGCTGCTGCAACTGACGGGATGGCTGACCGCACGCCATGCGGCGGTGGCCGGCATCACCCTGTGGCTGCATCACGAACCGCTGCACCGCCGCGGCGAAGGCAACACCGCCCGTAGTACCCCAGTGACGATCCTGCTGGCCGCACCAAGCCGCGATGCCGACCATCTGGGCCTGCTGCTGCGCGAACGCCTGGGGCACGTGGTTCTAGTGGCGCCGGTTATCGAGATCGCCCTGGTGGCCGACCAGATCGCGACCCAGGCCGCACCGAATACCGAATTGTTCCCGACTCCGGCAAATGACACCGAAAACATCGGCCGCCTGGTCGAACGCCTGCAGAGCCGGCTCGGTCCCGAAGCGGTGCGCCGGCTCGCGACCGAGGCCGACCATCGTCCCGAAAAGAGCCATGCCAGTCCAGCGTTGCTGCAGCGTCGCGCTGTGCCCCGGCGCCCGGCCATCAGCATCCCCGCAGGTGTGGATGGGACCATGAATGCGATCATGCGGCCGGGCTGGCTGCTGACGCAACCGCTGGCCTTGCTGACGCGTCAGCACAAGCCGTTTTACCAGAGTCCTCTAACGTTGCTGGCCGGGCCGGAGCGCATCGAATCGGGCTGGTGGGACGATGCGCTGGCCCTGCGCGATTACTTCATCGCCGAAAACGATCGCCATGTCCTGCTGTGGATCTTTCGCCTGCGACCGGATGTGCAGGAGCGGGAAGCCGACTGGTTCCTGCATGGTTTTTTTGCCTGACACGGCGACGGAGCCGTCGATATGCCCCCCATCCTGCCGGCCTATGCGGAACTGCATTGCCGTTCCAACTTCACGTTTCTGACCGGCGCCTCGCATCCGGAAGAACTGGTGGCACGCGCCCACGCGCTGGGCTACAGCAGCCTGGCGATCACCGATGAATGCTCGCTGGC
>JACMRD010000101.1 GCA_014376645.1 Herminiimonas sp.
GATGCGATTGCCCGCGATCCGTCAAGCCTGCTCGGCTTCGTCGAAGTCCACATCGAGCAGGGACCGGTGCTGCTGCAACGCGGGCTGCCGGTTGGGGTGGTGACCTCGATTGCCGGCAGTTGCCGCTACCTGATCGATCTGCCCGGTACCGCCAGCCATGCCGGCACCACGCCAATGTCGATGCGCCGTGATGCGGCTGCGGCTGCGGCCGAGATCGTGCTGGCGGTCGAGCGCCGCTGCGCCGACGGCAGCAGTCTGGTGGGTACCGTCGGTCAGCTGCAGGTGCCCAACGGATCAATCAACGTGATCCCCGGGACCTGCCAGCTTTCGCTCGATGTGCGTGCCGCCGAGGATGCGCCGCGCGATGCGGCAGTGGCCGATCTGCTGCACGAAATCGAGGCCATCTGCGCCCGGCGCCAGGTCGAGAGCACGGTGCGCCAGATCATGCAGGCGCCGGCGGCGCCCTGCGCGCCGTGGCTGATGCAACAGTTGGCCGCCGCCGTCGAACGTCACGGCGTCACGCCCTTCAAGCTCCCCTCCGGTGCCGGGCACGACGCCATGACGATGGCGCGCATCACCGACGTGGGAATGCTGTTCACCCGCTGCGGCAACGGCGGCATCAGCCACAATCCGCTGGAAACCGTGACGGCTGACGACGCCGAACTGTCGGCCCGAATATTCCTGGATTTCCTGCGCCACTACACGCCGGCGCCGGACAAGGCGACATGAGCGACGTCACCATCCGGGCCGGGGCGGCGTCGTTTCCGCGCCTCGTCGCCGACATCGGCGGCAGCAATGCCCGCTTCGGCTGGATCGCCGCACCCGGCGCTGCAGTGACGCAGGTGCAGCGCCTGCCGGTCACCGCGCATGCCGGCCCGGCCGAAGCGGCCCGGACGTACCTGGAGCAACTGGAGAGCGCATTGGGCGCCGGCTACCAGCGGCCGCGCCACGCTGCCTTCGCGGTCGCCACGCCGGTTGCGGGCGACCGCATCGCCTTCACCAACAGCCACTGGGATTTTTCGACGACGGCGGTGCAGGGTGCGCTGGCGCTCGACAGCCTGCGCATGTTGAATGACTTCGAAGCGCTGGCGCTGGCGCTGCCGCACCTGCAACCGGAGCAGATCCGTACCCATGCTCAGTGCGCTACCGCGCCGCACACCCATGGCACCCTGGCCGTGGTCGGGCCCGGCACCGGACTCGGCGTGGCCGGCGTGGTACGGACAGCCACCGGCTGGCTGGCGCTGCCGGGCGAGGGTGGTCACGCCACGCTGGCCGCCGGCGACGAGTTCGAGAGCGCGCTGCTGAGCTGCGTGCGCCGCCGCCTGTCCCATGTCTCGGCGGAGCGGCTGCTCTCCGGGATCGGTCTGCCGGTGCTGCATGCGGCGGTGTGCGAAGTCGGCGGTACCCCGGACGGGCCGCTGACGGCCGAGCAGATCATTATGCAGGGCCTGGCCGCCACCGGTTCAGCCTGCGAAAAAACCCTCGACGTCTTCTGCGCCATGCTCGGCAACTTCGCCGGCAACGTGGCCCTGACCTTGGGTGCACGGGGCGGCCTGTACATCGGCGGCGGGATCGTGCCGCGCATGGCCGACTATTTTTTTGCGTCGCGCTTCCGGCAGTGTTTCGAAGCCAAGGGCCGCTTCAGCGGCTACCTGCGGGAGGTTCCGACCGCCCTGATCGTCGACACCTTGGTCGCGCTGACTGGCGCTGCCAGCGCGATCGAGCAGGGCGTTTCCTGAACTGGTCAGACCTGCGCAGTCAGCAATTAGCATTGCTCAGCCAAAATGGGGGGGGCTGCCATAACTTTTACGCTTGCTCAATAGCGAAGGTTGATCCGGCTTTATAGTTATATTTTCCACAATTAAAATTTCTTAATCCCGTAGATGTCAGCGTCGCACCGTCGGGTCTCGCGGCCCTTTTGCGCGGGTAATGCTTCCTACGCTGCCACTATCGCTCATTTCCGCGAAATTTCTCATCAAGAGAGACGAACATGCCTTCCACACTGATTTCCGGTAACGCGGGCCGCCCGCAGGCTTTACACGCCGCTTGTTCCACGAACGATGCGCGGTCCGAACCGGCTGCCGCAGCCGGCCCCAATCCAGACGGTTCAGGGTCGACTTCCGCTGCAGGCCACCTGAACTTTCCAGCGTCACTCAAGCAGCAGCGAAAGGAAGTGAAGAAGATCGTCGCCGACCTGGAGAAATTACAACGTAGAGGCAACTCCTTCGATCAGGGATCACCGGCGCAAGGCGCTGCCCAAGCTAGCAACTATGTCCAGGAACTGTCGGCGCGACATGCCCGGTTGTGTCAGTACATGGAGGCTGGATTGAGCGCCGGTCCACCACCTTTCTCGTTGTCCCGTAGCGCAAAAAACAAGCTGGCCATTGCTGGCGGCGGCCTGAGCGTGGCCGCAAGCGCTGGCGCGCTGGCCACGTTTGCCGTGGCGACTACTTCGGCTGCAGTTGTATGTATCCCCCTAGGTGCGGTAGTCGGCGCTGTGGCTGGTTCTGTATCAAGGGGCATTGATTCATTCGATGACTGCTTTTATGAAAAGTGGCTAATAGAAGAAGCTTTGAAGGGTGCCGTCGACGGGATGCGTGCTGGGGCCGCCTTACCAGCATGGGGTCTGTTGGTCACGTTCGACACAAATGAAAGAAACACACATCTGCTCTGGTGGCGCAATGCTACGGTCGGGCGAATCCGTAACATCAATCAGCTTGATGAGGCACGTCGCTATGCAGCACGTCTGCGGCTCTCCACCCAGGAAATCGCGTTGGATTGCCGCGCGCGCATGGAGGAGGATCTTCAGCGAAACCAGCCCACGGCTGCATCGCGCCCGGTAGCTGCATCAGTGGTAGGCGGGTTCTATGCTTTACCTAAAGTAGATGGCCTGAACTGGCGCTTTCCTGAAACCGAGCAAAATGCTGCCGCGTTCAACATCTTCAAGGAGCGCGTCGCCGGCACGAAAGAATACGCAAGCCTGCTCGCGCGCCCCGCGCTGCTCCAGCGCATCGACGCGCTCGTCAATGCAATGCGTTGCTCGCCGTCCCTGCGCGGGACGTGCTTCACGATTGCGGCCGATGCAATCAACTCCTGTAGTGACAGAATTTCATTGGCGCTCAATGACATGGACGCCGCACTGATCAGTGAAAAAGCGGAAACCGGGCAATTGAGCATGCAGGAATTGCGTTTGGCGGGAATTGCCAAGTTTGAAATGAAAACACTGGACGATATCGCCATGGCAAAAATTGCCGCCCTGCGCCGACAGAATTTGACTGTCGACGAAGTGGAGATGCGCCTCGTCTATCCGACAGAGCTGGCGGACCGACTGGATCTTCCTGGCGTTGTACGATCCATGGAATACAGAAGGTCCGCTGGCGTCAGTGATGTGGAAATCAGTATGGCTGCAAATGATGTGAGGGATCGTTTGGGACGCGGCGAGGGGACCGATTTTCTTGCGGCGTGGACCCCTTGGCGTGATGCATTGGAACGTACTTATCCCAGCGATTACGCTGCCGTTCGCGAAACGATTTCAGCAGCACGAGACAGGCTTGCCCTGCCGCCGGATCACATGACAAGCCAGCAATGGCTGACGGCTCTTGAGCGTCAGAAACTTGACGAAGAAAGACAATTATCCGACCTCGCGAAGCGACTGAGCACGCGCTTCGTGTCAAGTCATTGACAATTAACTTCGCCGCCATAGCGATTGCGCAGGGGGCAATCGCTACTGCGCGCGCAACGATGTCGGCAGATGCAGGCATCGCTTTCCCACGCATGGGTCAGCTTCTGTCAACCCTGCGCACCTTATTAGAACCTGCACGGCAATGCCCGCACTAACAACGCGCGTCTCTGCACAGCTACTGTGCGTGTTGTGGTCTCAGCGGTCCAAACCGGTGCATTCTATCTTGCAATAACGCCATTCCCGCTCGCCACGACACTATGTTTCTGGCACAACTCTTGCTGCTGCTCATCAGTCTGAACCGCTGA
>JACMRD010000102.1 GCA_014376645.1 Herminiimonas sp.
AGCTCAGCTGGTAGAGCAGCGGACTTTTAATCCGTTGGTCGCAGGTTCGAATCCCGCACGGCCTACCACGAATAACCAAGAAGCCCACGAATGTTCGTTCGTGGGCTTCTTGCATTGCGGCCGCCGATTGTCGTGGTCACCGCGCTCGTAAAATGTGATCGACGCGATACGCGATTATCCGATGAGCACACGCGCGCCTCCCGCCTTGACGGCAGCGGCTGTCAGGTCCTGGTCGAGCGTAGCAATCTGCAGTCCCTCACGCAGGGCGAGTTCGAAATAGGCCGCGTCGTATGCAGAGAAGTCATGCTCGATTGCGATGCTCAGCGTGTCGTGCAGCGCACGCCCGTGGGTTGTGGTGTCGGTCTCGACATCCAGATCGGATAGCAGTGCCAGGAACTCGCGCGCGCCGGCTTCGGTAAGCAGACCACGCTTCCGGGACTTCGCGACTACGTTCGCGGCTTCCAGCGCCCACAGGTTGGGCACGACGGCGGTGTTACCTTTGGCGAGGAGTTGCAAGATGGAGCGCGTAGTCTTGCACGTCGGATTGGCGGTCGTTGAGCAGCCAGCGCATGGCGACAGAGTTATCGAGGACGAAGCGCATCAGTCCCTGCCTTCATCAATCAAGCCTTGGATATCCGCGTCGACCGGTGGGCGAACCGACATCAACTGCAGCAGCTTTTCAGCGGCCCGCTTCGAACGAAGCTGCCTGTCTTCTGTCCGCGCAGGACCGAGTTCGGCAATGGGTTCGCCTTTGTGCAAGATCACGTAACGCTCGCCGCCCTTCACCTCCTGAAGCAGTTCTGACCAGTGCGTCCGTGCCTCATAGTTCCCAATGGTTTTCATGACATCTCCTCTTGACGACCAGTATCTCGACGAGTCACATTCCCAATCACAAAAAAAGCGCACGCGTTGACGAATTCTTGCCGGGTAGCGGCGGATGCCTACACCAGTAAAGCAGGCTCAGAGGCGCATTGTGGAAACACACAACCCTGGCGAGTCCCACCACGCCCTCACCGTTGTAATCCGGAATTGTCAGACGCAAACTCCTTCCGGATTTCACATCTCTCCCCATATAATGCATTTGGGCAATTTTTTATGCGTAGAGGGTAATGTCCGATGATTGAAATCCTTGTTGTTTCCTACCGCAATGAGGCGCCAGCGCAGCCGTTGATCGCTCTCTTCAATCATGAGGGCGGCTCCATCGGGCGCAGCGATGACAATCATTTCGTTCTGCCCGACCCGAAGCATCACGTCTCGCGCCTGCAGGCCAGGGTCGTCAGCGGAGGCGATCACCACCACATCACCAATCTCAGTCATGCCAATCCCACCATGCTTAACGGGCGGGAACTCGAATGCGATGCGCCCCACCCGTTGTCGGCCGGCGACGAAATCCAGATCGGTATGTACCTCTTGCGTGCACGGGTTCCGGTACAACCTCACAGCATGGCGGCAGTCGGCCGTAGCGCCCTCACCGCTAACGCTGCCGGCGTCGCCATTCAGACCGGCCCGGCATCCCCGCTGCCAGCGTCCGCTACTGCCTTCAACATTGCAGCGCGGACCGTGCACGCTGTCGGTGAATCGATCGCCGTGCCTTTGACGCAGCCTGCGCTGTCCATCGACCCCGCGGCCGGCCTCACAGAGCACCAGATGCTGTTGCAGGCTTTCCTGAAAGGTGCGGGCATACCGGGCATCACCTTGACAGGCGGCCTGACGCCGGAATTCATGGAGACCGTCGGCGCGTTACTGGCGACCGCGATCGATGGCACGGTCGATCTGATCGGCAGGCGCGCCAGTGTCAAGCGCGAAGTCAACGCCGACGTCACCATGGTCGTGGTTCGCAATAACAATCCCTTGAAATTTTTACCTGACGGCGCAACCGTGCTGACCCAGATGCTGCGCAAGCGCATGCCCGGCTTCATGGGCCCTGTCGACGCCATGCAGGATGCATTCGACGATCTGCAGGCGCACCAGCTCGGGCTGATGGCTGGCATGCAGGCCAGCCTCCTGGACCTGCATCGTCAGCTTGCCCCGGACACGATCGATGCCGACCACGCCGCTGCCTCGCGCATGGAGCGCCTGTTTCCGGTCCACCGCAAGGCCGCCCTTTGGGATCGTTATTGCAAACTGCACCAGCTGTTGGGCAACAAGGTGCAGGTCGAGTCGCATCTGCTGACCGGAAAAGTGTTCCTGAGAGCGTACGAAGTCGCCAGTGAACAGTACCAGGACAAGGTCAGCGATGAGCGTTGAACAGGCCACCCTGCCAGCGCTGGTACTGAGCGTCGCCCAGAACTGCGAACTCGGTGACCGCGCCACCAACCAGGATTACTCCAGCAGTGCTTCGCAGGATGATCTGGCCTGCTTCGTGGTCTGCGATGGGGTCGGCGGTCAACAGGGCGGCGAGGTCGCGGCGCACGTCGTGGTCGATGCGATCCTCGCGCGTTTTTGCCAGGAGTCGGTGTTCAGCGAGCGCGCTTTGCGGTCGTACCTGGACTTCGCCGTGACGCAGGTGGCGCTACGCAAGCAGGGCGAGACCCACCTGAAGGAAATGAGCGCGACCGTCGCGACGGTACTCATCGACTGCCAGAATCGTCGTGCCCAGTTTGCCCACATGGGCGACACTCGCGTCTACCTGTTCCGCGAAGGGAAAGTGATCACGGTTACCAGGGATCATAGCTTGGTCCAGCAATTCATCGATGCCGGTTATTGGGCACCGGAACAGTTGCGCTTGCACGCGCTGCGCAGCACCCTTTTCGCCGCAGTCGGTATCGACAGCGAAGCACCGATCGAGCCGCTCGATGCGCCGGTTGCGCTGCAGGACGGCGATGCGATCCTGATCTGTACCGACGGCTTCTGGGAGTGGATCGACGAAGCCGCCATGGAACGCGCTTTCGCAGGCGCCGCGACGGTCCGGGACTGGCTCGACATCATGCGCACCGTCGCCGCTACCGGCCACCGGTTATCCGGCAAGGAACGCGACAATTCGACCGCTGTGGCCATCTGGTTCGGTACCCCCGATCAGCACGGCCAACCGCAAAGCCCATCGTGAGTACATCGAACCCTGACACCATCAACGACCCGCCAGACACCATGACCGGCTCGGCCAACTGTCTTGCCATCGGCACGCGCGTGGCAGAGTTCGAAATCACCGGCATCATCGGCGAAGGCGGCTTCGGCATCGTCTACCTGGCCCTCGATCACTCCCTCCGGCGCACTGTCGCGTTAAAGGAATACATGCCGGGCGTCATGGCGGGACGCGACAGTGACCAGAGCGTGGTGGTTCGCTCCAAACGTCATCGGCAAGCATTCGATACGGGTCTGCGCAGTTTCATCAACGAGGCGCGGATGCTGGCGCAGTTCGATCACCCGGCGCTCATCAAGATCCATCGCTTCTGGGAGCAGAACAACACCGGCTACATGGCCATGCACTACTACGAAGGCCAGACCCTCAAACGCATCCTGCATGACAATCCGGACTTCGTCACGGAAGCCTGGCTCAAGGTGATCCTTGGATTGATCCTGGAAGCGCTCGAAGCGTTGTACAAGGTGCAGATCCTGCACCGCGATATCTCGCCCGAAAACATCATGATCCAGAAAGACGGTTCGGCGGTGCTGCTCGATTTCGGCGCGGCGCGCCAGATCATCAGCGACATGACGCAATCCCTGACGGTGATCCTCAAACCCGGCTACGCCCCGATCGAACAATACGCAGACGACCCGTCGATGCTGCAGGGTCCCTGGACCGACCTGTATTCGCTGGCGGCGGTCATGTACGTGGCGGTCACGCGCACGAGTCCGCCATCGTCGGTGGCGCGAATGATCAAAGACCCGATCGCACCGCTGGCCGATGGCGACTATCCGGGATACAGCCGCGGCTTCCGGTCGGCCATCGACCAGGCACTCGCGGTCCGTCCGGAAAACCGGCCGCAAACGATCGCCGCGTTCCGCGCGCTGATCGGGCTCGAGAAGTTAGCACCGCCGCCTCCGCCGGCCACCCGCCCGAGCGCTCGCAGCGGGCAGTCCGGCGACAGGAAAACCGCACAGGAACCGGCGCCACGGGCCGACAGTCTCGATCCCGATACCCAGATCATGACCCAACCAACGATGGCAGCCGTCGTGGCTGCCGCACCCGTGGCAGCAGCCGGGCGCGAGAGCACATCCCGGCGCAGTGCGACCCCGGCCACCGATGCCCGCATGGCGAAATCCGCCACCACGGCGGCAACCAGCGGCAAGCGGCGCCTGCTGTTCATCGGGTTGGCCGGCGTCGTGATTCTTGCCGCCTTGATCGGCGTGCGCGGATTGCGCAAACCGGTCCCAACCGAACCGGGTGCGATGCCGGCGGCATCCGCCGTCGCGCCTGAGCGTCCAGGAACAGAACAGGTGGTCGATGCAGAAACGCTAGGCTGGGAGACCCTGAATCAGCAGATCAATCCGACTGCGCTGGATGTCACCGGTTTCATCGCGCGCTATCCTAACGGTAAATTCATCGACCAGGCACGCAGCCGCCTGACCGACATCAACCGGCGCACGCCACCGGAGGTGCTACCAATCACCGCCAGCGCTGCCGACGCGCCTGCCACCGACCTCGAAGTTGCCGCCACGGCGCCGGTCGAACCGCTTACCGGCACGGTAACGCTCTCGATCAAGCCATGGGGCACAGTGACGGTGGACGGCGTGCCGAAGGGGGTGAGCCCGCCGCTCAAGCGTCTGACGCTGACCGAGGGCAAGCATCAGATCAAGGTGGTAAATCCGAATTTTCCGGACCGGACCGTCGATTTCACGGTCAGCAAGAAAAAAACTGCTTCGTTGACAATCGATTTCGCGTCCTGATGCAATGACGTGTAACCGGGCGCTCCAGTGTGTTACGCCGGGGTGGTCTAGAGAATCGATTCCGACACGATCTTCCATTGCGCACCTTCGTGGGCCCAATACTGGCGCTTGCGGGTGCGGTTGAGCAGCACTCGGTTCTTGCCGGTGGCGGCTTCCTGCGTGAAGGTAATGACCAGCATTTCTTCCTTGCCCGGGTAGACGAAAGAAGTGACGTCGCGCAGCTTCAGGCTGGCTCCAGGCGAACTGCCGACGAAATCCCGATGCTTGGTCAACCATGCGGCGAGATCTTCGCCGCGATCGGACTTGAACCGGCGTGAATAGTTGGCGCCGATACGGGTAGCGTTGGCGCTTTCGGCATCGAGCCGCCAGCCGTCGAGCACGCGCATGGCGAGGTTACGCTCGACATTCCATTTTTCCTTGCTGACGAACTCGACCTGGTCGCTGATGACTACCGGTGTCTTGCCGATCTCGATCGATGCCAGCAGTTTGTTCAGGTCAGGATTTGCCAGCACCACGCAACCGTCCGAGGACAGTGGCGGTCGGCTGAAACTGTCGGGCGGCGTACCGTGCAGCCAGATCCCGGAGCCGCTGCGGCCGTTGACCCGATCCCAGTCATTCGGATAATTGATCGGCAAGGCGCCAGTACCGTAAAAATCCGGTAACCGCGCGCCTGCCAGCCTGCTGGTGATGTAGTAGACGCCGAGCGGGGTTTTCTGATCGCCTTCGCGCAGCTTGTTGACGCCGAGTTTTCCCTGGCTGATGTAATAGTCGGTGAGGAATTTCAGCTGACCGGCGGCATTCTGATAGACGTACAGGCGCGATCGCTTGGCATCCACCAGCAGCACGAATTTCTGATCGTCGCGCAACTGCAGCACCGACTTCGGCAAGAGGTTCGGATCGGGCCGGTAGCGCAGCGATTTCAGGCGTGCCATTGCTTCGTCGCGCAGGTTCGCCAGCGCCTCGGGCGAGCCGCCGCTGGCGCCACCGAAGTCCTTGACATTGTGCGTGTGCATCATCAGCAGGTCGCCGCGCACCAATTGGCCAAGGCGGAAATTGGGATAGGCCGCCACCAGAGCATCGGCCTTTGCCTGGGCGGCGCGCAACTGGTTGGCACCGAGCAGACGGTAGATCTCGATGAGTAGTTGCTCGGCATCCGGGCGGCGCACATGCGGTGCGACCATGCGCACGGGCAGGCGGACCGGCGCGTGCTGCGGTTTAGCAGCGGCAGGAGTCACGGCCCCGGCAGTCGAGGCTTGTAGCAGACCGCTAGTGAAACTTAGGGCAAGAACAAATCGAAAAAAGACCATCAGCTACCAGTGCGCTCCTGCTTGATTTGCCATTTGCCGTTCTGTTTGGTCAAAATCAGCGTCTTGCGGCTGTCGGCATGCAGCCGAACGGAGACATAAACCTGGCGGAACTTAACCGTGGCAACGTTGCCATTCATGCTGACCTGAGGCATTTCGACCTTGACACTGATGCGGCCCTTGCCGGCGATCCGCGCGGTGCGCTCATCGGCCCATATCTTTTTCGATACGCCCTTCGGGGTTTCGAAATCATTACCGTAATGGCCGAGGTAGCGCTTGACGTCCTGCGCGCTCCAGGCTTCGGCCCAGTCATTCACCACCGCCAGTACTTCCGGGTGATCGGCGGTGGCAGGTTTGCCGTCAGCCTTCGATTCGGCCTTGCTTGCCGCGACCGGCTTCGGCTCGGGCTTGGCTTCGGTTTTCGCCACGACGACCGGCTTCGGTTCTGGTTTAGGTTCCGGCTTCGGCTCGACCTTCGCTACCACGACTGGTTTCGGCTCCGGCTTGGCTTCGACTTTTACCGCTGCTTTTGCTTCGACCTTCGCTTCCGGTTTTGGCGGCTCGACCCGCGCCACCACCACTGGTGCCGGCGTCGGCACGGCTTTGACGACCGGTAGAGCAACCGCTGGTGCTTTGCCAGCGATATCCTTGATGCTGTTGCCACTCAGCGTACGCAGCAACGTCAGCTTGGATTTTGCATTGGCGTTACCGGAGTCGAGTTGCAGCGCCTTGTCATAGGCCTGGCTTGCCAGCTTTGCGTGCACGTCGCCCAGGTTTTCATAGGCGGTCGCATAGCTTGGGTTGGTGCGGATCGCCATGTCGAGTGCCGCCCGCGCCTTGTCGTACTGACCGCTGGCCGCAAACAGGACCGCCAGGTTGTTGTACGGCTCCGGCAGTTCCGGATGGTCTTCGGTGAGTCGGGTGAATACGGTGATGGCTTCGTTGGTCTTGCCCTGCTCGGTCAACACCACGCCTTTGACGAAACGCATCTGGGTGTCACGCGGATGCTTGTCCAGGAAGGCATCGATCTTGGTCATTGCCTCGGCGGGTTGCCCGGCACGCAGCAGCTTGGTGACATCGCTCAGTTCATCAGCGCGCAGCGCCGGACTCGATGACAGCGCCCAGACGCTCGACAATGCAATCAGCACATGTTTGATCCTGCGCAGTGGCTGAACGGTTTTACCAGAGCTGGGCGTCGGCATTGTCATCATTGGAATATGGGGGGGGAAGAGAAAAAATGCCATGGTACACCGTCCCGAGCGGGCCGGGAACGGATCGACCGTCGAGTATTGGTGGCGCGGATGCAGTCTTTCGGCGAACCTGTAGTAAGCCTCAAGTCTGACATTGCCGTCAAGATCTGCCCTTCACATTCAGATAATCTTTCGCAAGGTGTGCGCTTGCGCAGGCGGCATGAGTCAATCCTGCAACGCTATCAATACCCGCCAGATACAAAAATTGAACTCGGTAACCGCAGCGGATTGCGACATGTTGCGCGGCGAACGCCTGAACCGGTCAGAGCGCCGGCAACGGGCCGGCCGCCGCCAGTTCGCGCCCAGGCGCCGCCACGCCCACGACCTGCCCGGCATGGACAGCCGGATCCACGCCTTGCGCGGTCGCAGCGGGCGGCTTACCGACGACCGACTTCGGCATGGTCTGCCAGCCCAGTGCGGTGGCGACCGAGCAACCGGCCACGAGCACCACGCCAGCGACCATCGATGCGACCGAGCCGAATCCCCGGCGTGACGCCGAGCGGCGCCGCTCGACGATCGCGACGCGGGTCTCCGCTTCGGCCAGCATGGCAGCGGCGCGGGCACGCCATTCGGCCGGATCGCCGCCGTTGCGGGTGAGACGATCGATAAAGGCCTGCGCCAGCACAGCGGCGTCGAGCCCGGTCTGGTCCGTTGCAACCGGCGCCGCAATCGCCAGGGATGGCATCTGTTGTTGTACCAGCCGTGCTTCTTCGATTCGTGCCAGACCGGCCGCCGCCTGCTGGCGTTGCTCCGCCAGTTGAAGTTGCGCGCGTCGCGCGGCGGTCGCCTTGGCGACTTCGTCACGCAGTCCCTGGGCTGCGCTTAATTGTGCTTGCGCCAGTGTCAGTGCTTCCTGTTCGAGTTGGGCTTTCTCACGCAATGCCTGCGCCACGAGAAGACTGGCCTGCTCGCGCCGTGCGAGGATGCGCTGCTTGGTGTGCAGTGCCTGCAATGCCTCGGCTTCGGCGCGCCTGCGCTGCTGCTCCGCCAGTGCGTGCTGCGCCTCGGCCGCCTGCAGCGTCGCTTCGGCGGACGCGGCACGCTCGGCTGCCGCCAGCGCTGCCTGCTGCGCTGCTGCCACGGCAATCCTGTCCGTCTCGGCCTGTTGTGCCAGTTCCTGGTTGCGTCGTGCCTCGGCCTGCGCGCGGTCCTCGGCTGCCATGCGCTGCTCGGTTTCGCGGGCTTCGCGCTCCTGCAGAATGCGGGCGAACTCGCTGTCGGCTTCGGCACGGGCCTGGGCAGCGGCGCACACGCTCTGTTCGCTGCGCAGCTTGGCCAGCACGGCTGCCAGTGCATCCTGTTCTGCCACCACCCGCGCCCGCTCGGTCCGGGTCAGCTGCACGCTTTCACGCGCCTTGTCGAGTGCGGCACGCGCCGCGGTACGTTGCAGCTGCGCGCATTCGGCCAGCTCTGCCAGCGTGTGGCGCTGGGCGCTGGCTTCAGCTTCCCGTGCGGCGCGCAGATCGTATTCGACCTGCTCGCGAGCACGCATGGTGTCGCGTTGTTGTTCCTCGAGTGCCAGCCGGGCTGCGGCATCGCGCTCGATCGCCTGCTGGCTGGCCAGGCACTCCTGCGCGGCCTGAAGACTGCGTGCGGTGGTATCGGCAGCGCTGCGTTCGAGCACCAGCCGGGCCTGGATCGCCTGCCAGGTTTGTTGCTCGGCATCGGCACGCTCCTGCTCCAGTTGTGCGAGCGCCTGCGCATCCTGCGCCCGCAGGACAGCTGCATCCGCACGCTCCTGACGCAGCACGGTTTCGGTTTCGGTCAGCTCAAGCGCGGTCTGCAGTGCGGCCGCTTCGGCCTCTGCAGCGCGTTGCGCCAACTGGTCGGCGGCACTCTGCGACTGCAGCAGCTCTGCCTGCCGACGCTCGGCACTGGCGCGCGCGGCGGCGGCTTCCTGCGCCACGGTTTCGGCAATGATGCGCTCGCGCAGAAGCCGCACGGCCTGCTCTTCCATCGCCGCGCGCTCGCGCTCGACCTGCGCCAGATCGGCGGCATGGCGTGCCTTGGCGGCGGCGGTCTCGGCCGCGTGGCGCTGCAGTTCGGCGTGTTCCGCCAGGGCCAGCAGAGCCTCCTGTTCGGCCACGTTGC
>JACMRD010000103.1 GCA_014376645.1 Herminiimonas sp.
CAGCGCCGCAGCGACGTCTTCATCTCCGGCACCAAGGTCAGTGCGGTGAAGGTCGATCCGCTGATGGTCGGGCTGGTCGTCGGCTACCGCTTCTGATCTGACTGCAACTGCCCGTGCATCCAGCGTGCAGCCGCCAGCAGTGCAGCATCCCGGTCGAACCGGCCGATGACCTGCAAACCGACAGGCAAGCCGTTCGCCCCCGTGGCAAACGGCAGATGAACGCAGGGCAGGCCCAGCAGGGTCCACATCCGGCAGAACACCGGATCACCTGAACGGTCGATACCGGCTGGCGCCACGCCAATCGTGCTGGGCGCGATGAGCACATCGTGCTCATCGAAGCAGGCATCGATCGCAATCCGTGCCCGCGCGGCGGCCACCAGATTTGCCTGGTGCTGAGCCGGGCTGATCCGGATGCCGGCGTCGAACAACGTGATCAAGGCAGCGCTTAGCAGCGTCGGATGATTCAACCGCTCCGCCGCCAGGTTGGCAGCCGCCTCGAAGGCCATGATGTCGATCTGCAGTTGCAACGCCGACGACAGCATGGCGGGCAGTTCGCAATCAGCCAGCATCACACCTGCACCAGCCAGGCGACGGGTGCCCTGTTCCAGCGCGGCGACGCTGTCGGCATCGGCGTACTCCCACTCGAAGGTGCGGCACAGGCCGATGCGCAATACCGGGCTCGCCGCTGTCTCGTCTGGCAGGGACAGGCGCGCGTCACCCGTGACGACTTCGGCGAACAGCGCCGCATCCGCCACCGAGCGGCCGAACACGCCGATCGTGTCGAGCGACTCGGACAGGTTTTTGACGCCGGCGCGTGAGCTGCTGCCGTAGCTCGGCTTGAATCCGACCACGCCGCAGAACGCAGCCGGCCGGATGACCGAGGCTGCCGTCTGGGTGCCGAATGCCAATGGCACCATGCAATCGGCGACGGCGGCGGCAGAACCGCTCGACGAGCCGCCCGGTGTATGGCCGGCGCGACGGGGATTATGGGTTTTACCAGGATGAAAAGTCGCGAACTCCGTGGTCACCGTCTTGCCAAGCACGATCGCGCCTGCAGCCCGGCAGCGCGCAACCACGGCGGCATCTGCCATCGGCTGATGACCGGAATAGATCGGCGAGCCGTAACCGGTGGGCATGTCGGCCGTATCGAACAGATCCTTGACACCGATCGGCAGGCCATGCAGAAGACCCCGGATGGCGCCGCGATCGAGTACCCTGGCCTGCGCCAGCGCCAGGTCCGGCGCGAGGTGAGTCCAGGCCTGCACCGTCGGCTCGCGCGCTTCGATACGGTCCAGGCAAGCGCGCAGCACCTGCTCCGCGCTGATTTCACGGCGCTGCAGCAGCCGCGCCAGGGAGGTGGCGTCGAGTTCGTTGAGGCGGCCGGGCGGGCTCATTTGCACCACCCCAAGATGATGTCGCGATACAGCTGCTCTGCCTGCGCGATGCGTTCGACGTAGCAGTACTCGTCGGTCTGATGCGCCATCTGCGGCTCGCCGGGACCGAGGATCACGGTCGGCGGATTGCCCATCGGCGCACGCAGGGCAGCCGCATCGGTAAAGTAGGACACCGTCTTGGGCTGCAGCGGCTGCTCGAAATGGGCCTGGCACAAGGCAGTCACGCTTTGCATCCACGGATCGTCGGGCGGGGTATAGACGCTGGCCACATCGAGTAGCGTAGTCAGTGCGATCTGATCGCCGAGGCGGTGGCACAGGCACCCCCAGATCTGCCGGTGGTCCTGGCCGGCGACGGTACGAATGTCGATGGCGATCTCGGCCGCATCGGGCACCGAATTGATGTTGAGACCGCCGCGCGCCGTGCCGACGTTGAGCGTGCCCTGCCCCATCAATGCATGCGCTTCGGTGCCGAATTCGAAGTTCTCCAGCGCCAAGGCAGCGCGGGCGATCTTGTAGATGGCATTGTCGCCGCGCTCAGGCATCGAGCCGTGCGCCGTCACGCCGGTGGCGGCGGCCCTGATCCAGAACGCCCCTTTGTGGCCGACCAGCGGCTCGTTGGAGGTCGGCTCGGCCACCACCAGCGCGCCGGCAGTTCCGAGGACTTCGGCTGCATCGTCGCGGTTGACGAGGTCGAATGCGCCCTCGCATCCGGTTTCTTCGCCGGCCGTGATGACCAGCGTGACGCCGGCAGTGTCGCGGATCTGATCAGCCAGGGCAATTGCGGCGACCGTGAAGGCGGCGACACCGCTCTTCATGTCGCTGGAACCGCGTCCGTACAGCTTGCCGTCGGCGATCTCGGCGCCGAACGGCGGATGGGTCCAGGGCACGGAGCCCAGCGGGACGACGTCGACATGTCCGGTAAAGCAGATCGGCGCCTTGTCGGGCGAGCCGCCGATACGGGCGATGAGCGTACTGCGCCGCGCCGCGAATTCGACCAGCCGGCAATCGTAGCCGGCGGCGGTCAACAGGCCGGCCAGATAGTGCGTGCACTGATCCTCGTTGCCGGGCGGGTTGACGGTATCCATGCGCAACAGGATGCGGGTGAGTTCAAGCGCGTCCGGTACGGCGCTGGCGCTGCTGTTCAATTGTGTAGACATCATGGTCCCGGTCAATGGTTAGCCAAAATACGCGGCGCGGACTTCTTCGTTTTCGGCCAGCGCCTGGGCACTGCCCTGGGCCACCAGCCGGCCTTGCGCCAGCACGTAGCCATGATGCGAAATGGCCAGGGTCTGGCGCACGTTTTGCTCGACCAGCAGCACGGTGATACCGAGCTGGTTGATGTCGCGGATGATGCGGAAGTTTTCCTTCACGTAGAGCGGCGACAGTCCCAGCGACGGCTCGTCGATGATCAGCAGCGTCGGCTTGGCCATCAGGCCGCGACCGATCGAGACCATCGCCTGCTCGCCGCCCGACATGGTGCCGGCCAGCTGCGCGGTACGCTCCTTCAGACGCGGGAACAGCGCATACACCTCGGCCAAGCGCCGGTTGATCTCGGCGCCGTCGGTTTCCTGGTAGGCGCCGACGCGCAGGTTTTCATCGACTGTCATCTTCGAAAAAATCTTGCGGCCTTCCGGAATGCAGGCGATGCCGCGACCGATCACCTGATGGGTCGGCAAGCCGAGCAGTGACTTGCCCTGAAAACTGATCTGACCCTGGTTCGGCGGCGTCAGGCCAAGGATCGAGCGGATCAGGGTCGACTTGCCGGATCCGTTGGAACCCAGAATGCAGGTGATGGTGCCGGCTTCGACCGTGAGGGAAATCCCGTGCAGCACGTCGATGCGGTCATAGGCGGTCTTCACGCCGTCGATCTGCAGCAGGCTCATGCGAGCGCCTCCTGGCCGAGATAGGCGACCTGGACCTCGGGGTCGGCGGTAATCTGCGCATAGGTCCCCTCGGCGATCTTCTTGCCGTAATTGAGGACCACGCAGCGATCGGTGATACGTTGGATCACATTCATTTCATGCTCGATGATGACGATCGAAAATTTTTCAAGGCGGCTGCGTACCTGCATGATGTCGTCCATCAGTTCAGCCGTTTCATCGTGCGTCATGCCGGCCGATGGTTCATCGAGCAAGAGCAGGCGTGGCTGGCTGATCAGGGCGCGGCACAATTCGACCCGGCGGCGGTCGATCATCGTCAGGGCGCCCGCCGGTTCGAACATCTTGTTGGCCAGTTCCTGGTTGAAGGTACGCAGCAGCGTCTCCACCAGTTCCACCGTGCGCTGGTACTCGATGCGGAACGCCTGACGCCGGAACAGGTTGGCGAACAAACCGCGCTGCATGTGCTGGTAATTGCCGATGGCGACGTTGTCGAATACCGACATCGTCAGCGACAGGCGCGAACGCTGGAACGTGCGGGTCACGCCGGCCCGGTAGACATCCTGGGGTGACTTGCCGCTGATGTCCTGCCCGTCGAGCAGGACGCTGCCGCCGCTGGCCGCGTACAGACCGGTGACGACATTAAAAAAGGTGGTCTTGCCGGAACCGTTCGGGCCGAGCAGGCCGAGGATCTCGCCATCGAACACGCTCAGGTCCAGCGCATCGAGCGCGGTCAGTCCACCGAAGCGCATCGTCAGGGCGCTCGCCTGCAAGAGGGTCGCGCTCATGCCTTGTCCTTCCCCGGGAAATAGGCCCGCACCCCGCGCGGCAACAAGCCGGCGGGTCGGAACAGCAGGATCACGATGACCAGAATCGCATACAGCAGGAAGCGGTACTCCTGGATGAACTGCAGCTTCTCCGGCAGGATCAGCACGATCGCCGCTGCCGGCAGGATGCCCCACGGGTTGCCGATGCCGCCCAGGATCAGGATCGATACCAGGATCAGCGAATCGGCGAACGTGAAATTGTTCGGCGCCACATAACCGCTCATCATGCCGTACAGCGCACCGGACAGCCCCACCAGAAAATTACCAAGCGTGAAGGCGACGATCTTCCAGCGCGCAATCTGCACGCCGAACACGGCGGCAGCGACTTCATCGGTGCGTACCATGTCCATCGACAGCCCGATCCAGGACCGCTCCAGACGACGCACCAGAATGAAGGCCACCACGCACAACAGCAACGTCAGCAGGACGTAATTGGCATAGAACGAGATCTCGAAGTCGCCGATCGTGATGTTGTCGCTCAGGACCCAGCCGAAGATCTTCATGCCCGGAATCTTCAAGCCCTGCGGCCCGCCAAGCGTATCGTTGACTTCCAAAAAGTTCTTGAAGAGGATGCCGAAGGCGATCGTCACCAGCGCCGCGTAGTGACCCCGGGTGCGCAGCACGGGCAGGATCAGCAGCGAGCCGATGATGGCCGCCATCAAGCCCCCGAGCACCAGGATCACCAGATGCGGCAATGGGCTCTGGGTACTGAGCACGGCTGCGGTGTAGCTGCCGACACCGAAGAACGCCGCACCGGAAAAATTGACGATGCCGCAGTAACCGAGCTGGATGTTCAAGCCGAGTCCGACCACCGCATACAGCATCACGGTTGCCAGCAGCAGCAACGCGAAATGGGTTTCGTGAAACGCCAGCAGCAGCACCAGCACGCCGGCCACGCAACCGCTACCGAGCAGACGCGGCGCCGCAATCACCGCGCGCCGCAGCGGATCGAGCAGTCCCAGGCGCGGTATCGCGATGGCGGCGACTGCCGCTATTGCAAACAAGCTGATGACTTCGACCTGCGTCTCGGCATGCAGCACGGCCCAGGCATAGAGCGTCATCAACGCCATGGTGCAAAGTATCAGCACTGCGGGAAATTTCTCCAGCACGGCAAATCTGTTTCCTGTCTTGTCTTGCATCGTCAGACTCTTTCGCTGCTACGTTCGGCGATCAGTCCGGTCGGCTTCCAGCCGATCAGGACGATCACGATGGCAAAGGCAAATACATCCTTGTAGGCGCTGGCGATGCCGGGCACCAGTACCGGCAGCGCCACGGCGCCGATGGTCTGCAGGCCCGCGAACAGGAAACCACCCAGAATCGCACCATAAAAATTGCCGAGTCCGCCCAGAATAGCCGCTGAGAAGCCGATGACCCCCAGCAGCAGGCCGATGTTGAAATTGATCTCGTTGTAATACAGGCCGTTCATGACACCGGCCATTGCCGCCAGCGCCGAGCCAAGTGCAAAGGTAATCAGCACGACCCGTTCGAAATGAATCCCCATGACCATCGCCGTCTCGCCATCCTGGGCGACGGCGCGAATGGCCAGGCCGAGCCGCGTACGGGTGATGAGAAACCGTAATGCGACGATCGTGGCCAGCCCGGCCAGCAGCAGGATCATGCTGTCGGCGCGCAGGCTGAAGCCGCCGATGGCCAGTTCACTGTTGGGTAACAGATGAGGAAACGGTTTGGGATTGGAGCCGTTCGGATAGAACAGCCGCACCGCCTCGCGCAATGCCAGGCCCAGCATCAACGTGACCAGCAGCGTGTTGATAGGCGGCGCATTCTTCAGCGGCAGCACCAGGTATTTCGCCACCAGCGCGCCGATCGCTGCGACGACTGCGATCGACACGATCAGCATCAGCAGCAACTGCAACCATGGGTTGACGATACCGATGGCCTGCGCCCCGATGTAGGTCGCCAGCGCCGCGAAAGCGCCGACCATCAGCACATCGCCGTGCGAGAACTTGATGATGTCGAGGACACCGAAAAATAGCGTGAAACCGACCGCCACCATTGCGTAGATCATCCCGAGCATCAGCCCATTGATGATGTATTGACTCAAAATTTCCAGACTCATGCAGCGCCTTTACCGGAGGAATGGCAAGCGGCACCGGTGCCTCGAGTGCACCGGTGCCGCCCGATTGAAATACCGGCGTCGCGGTTACATGCCGATCAGCTTCCGGCTTTTCTTGGCGTAATCGCTGTCTTCCCACAGGGTCCATTTGCCATCCTGGACGACGTATTTGGAAATGAGCGGAATTACGTTCTGACGGTGGTCGTCAAAAGTGACCTTGCCGATCATGGTGTCGACATCCTTGGTGGCGTTGAGCGCATCACGTACCTTCTTGCGGTTGGGTCCGACCTTTTCGATGGTGTCCATCAACATGGTGGCGGCGGCGAACGAAAACGGACCGTAGGCCTCGGCCGGCTCCGGATATTTCTGCAGCTTGTAGCGGGCGATGAAATTCAGGCCGCCCGGCAGTTTTTCCCACGGTGCGCCTTCGATGAAGCTGAGCGATCCTTCGGCCAGCTTCGGACCCAGGCCCTCGATGAAGGCATCCGACTTGATGCCGGAAGTACCCTGGAACTCGGCCTTGATGCCCAGCTTGTCCATCTGCGTGCGAATGCGTACGCCGATCGGTGTCAGACCACCAAAGAAAATGATTTCCGGCTTGAGCTCCTTGATTTTGGTGAGCTCTGCCGTGAAATCCTGCTGGTCGGCGGTTACGCCAAAGGTACCCAGGATCTGGCCGCCATCTTTCTGGATGTACTGGCTGGCGTACTTGTTATGGCCCTTGCCATAGTCGGTGGTGTCGTGGATCACGACCCACTTCTTGTACCCCATCCCGGTCAGGAATTTTGCCGCGACTTCGTTCTGGTTGATCATCGTGCCGTTGACGCGATGGATTTCCTTGAAGTCGTTGCCATAGGTGATCTCGGGAAGCACCGCACCCCAGACGATCACCGGCAGGCCGAACTTGTGATAGACGTCGACCGTACTCATGGCGACTGCCGAACAGTAGTGCGTCACGCCGGCGATGATCGAGTTGTCCGACGCCACCTTGGTCGCGACCTGCACGCCGACGTTCGGCTTGCACTCGTCGTCCTGCGCCACCAGTTCAAAGAGGTACTTGCTCTTCGGCTCGGCATTATGCAGGCGCACCGCAAGGTCCGCCGAATTGCGACCACCGACGCCATTGGCGGAAACACCGCCCGAGAGCGGCCCGATGAAGGCGATCTTGACGGTGTCCTTGGCGGCGGCAGGCAGGCAGGTCAGTGCCAGCAGCGCGGCGACCGGCAGGAGCGCGGTTCGTTTGAATGACATCAATTGCATGGTTTCCCCTTGTTCGACTTCAATAGTCAGTGGATCAATGACGTGAATGACTGCGCTGCGGGACGCTACTTGCGCCGTTGCGGTGCAATTGCCCGGCGCGACCGGCCTGGAGCCTTCCCGCAGTCTATTGTTGCACAGTAAGAAAGCATTTTTACTGGTACCGGTGCGAGATTTCTGTTGAGCAAATCGCATGCCCGCTTCAGGCTGGTGCAGGCGATACGCGTTTGCCCGACGGAGGGCCAGCAATCCGCACGCCCTCCTAATCGACACGGCCCGCTGTCTTCGATGTCCCGCCAATACCTGCCTGCCGGTGCCACCTATCGTCGATCGCGCAAGGCGGGTTCATGCAAACATAAAAAGTTATGCGTTTGTCAAGTCGATTATGCACCAAGAGGAAAATAGTTGTAGATTGTTCAGATGGGGTTTATTCTAGACAACTTTCTCAGCCGGCTCTTGATCGATGCGTCAACCGATTTATCAAAACCATACGAAGGACAGACGGCGACCGGTCGTTGGTTTTTCAGTTTTGATGATTGGTTCAATCATTTCCTGTGGCCGCCGTCAAGGATGAGCATCGACCTGCTCAGGCAGTTGGATGGCGACCATCGCACTGCCATGCGGCGGGTTCTCCTACTGCTGCTGGTGCTGGCGTTGTTCCAGCTCGTCGCCTGGATGATTCCGGTGACACCGGGCGCCAAAGGTATTGCCGGCTACCTACCCCTCCATTCCCTGATGGAGACTATTTCCATCGTCATCGCGATGATGGTGTTCGCTGTAGGATGGAACTCCCACACCGGCAAGACTACGGGTAACCTGATGTTGCTGGCCTGTCTGTTCTTTATCATCGGTTGCCTGGATTTTTCCCATACGGCTTCTTACACCGGGATGCCAGACTTTATATCCACTAACGGCCCCGATAAACATCTCAATTTCTGGATCGCCGCGCGCCTGCTTGCAGCGTCGGCTCTGCTGATCGCGGCACTGCGTCCCTGGAACCTCGAAATCGGCAAGGTCGGTCGATTTGTTCTTTTTTTGAGCCTGTTGGCCAGCGTGGTCGTATTCAACTGGATCGTCATTTTTTACCATAACGACTTGCCCGATCTCTTCATTCCCGGCAAGGGGCTTACCCAGCTGAAGAAGAACCTGGAGTATCTGTGCATTGCGATCAACCTGGTGACGCTGCTGCTGCTCTGGCGCAGGATGCGTACGCCGCAGGCGGTCAATGCACCACTCTTGTTCGCCGCTGCCGGGATCATGGCCATGAGCGAGTTCTACTTCACGCTCTACACCACCATGACCGGTGCCTACAACGTGCTTGGCCACATCTACAAAGTAATCAGTTACTTGCTCATTTACCGCGCCGTCGTCGTCGAGTCCATCGAGCGCCCGTATTTGCAATTGACCCAGGCCCGCAAGACCCTGCAACAGTCCCTGACCGAGCGGGAAATGTCGCAGGGGCGCCTGCAGGAGAGCGAATTCTTCATGGGCTCGCTGCTGGACCATGTACCAGGCATGGTCGCTTACTGGACCGCCGATTTGCGCTGTGCGTTCGCCAATGAACACTATTTGGAATGGTTTGGCCGCAGCAAGGAACAGATGCGCAGCATCACCATGCAAGAGTTGATGGGGCCCGCATTATTCGCGAAAAATGAGCCCATGATTCGCGCTGCCCTGCGCGGTGAGCGCCAGCAGTTCGAGCGTACGCTGACCAAGCAGTCTGGCGACCTCAGCTACACCGTTGCGCAATATATTCCCACGCTGAACAACGGGGTGGTGCGTGGCTTCCTGGCGCTGGTGTCGGACGCGACGGAATCAAAGCTGGTGCAGTTACGACTGGAAAGGCTCAACGGCGAGCTGGAGCGCCGCAGCGACCAACTCGAGGCGGCCAACCTTGCAAAAAGTCAGTTTCTCGCAAACACGAGCCATGAAATTCGTACGCCGATGAATGCCGTACTAGGCCTGGTGCAGTTGCTTGAAAAAAGTAATCTGACACCACAGCAGTCAGTCTACGTCGGCAAGACCGGGTTCGCTGCCAAGGCGCTGTTGGCCATCCTGAATGACATTCTCGATTTCTCCAAAATTGAAGCGGGCAAACTGGAACTGGAAGTTGCACCTTTCGAACTGGACCAGTTGCTGCGTTCGCTCGAGGCAATCCTGTCCGGCAGCACGGGCGACAAACCGGTGGAGGTGCTGTTTGACGTGGATGCGCGCATACCCTCTCATGTGTGCGGCGACATGCTGCGCTTGCAACAGGTGCTGCTGAATCTGACTTCCAATGCCGTCAAGTTCACGCATCAGGGTGAGGTAGTGCTGGCGCTGCACGTCCTGCACGCCGACACTGACGTGGTGGAGATTGCGTTCAGCGTTCGCGACACGGGCATTGGCATTGCCGCTACTGAACTGAATAATATTTTCAATGGCTTTTCGCAGGCCGAGGCATCAACGACCCGACGCTTCGGCGGCACCGGGCTGGGCCTGGCCATCAGCAAGGAGCTGGTGGAGTTGATGGGCGGCGAACTTCGGGTGACAAGCGAACCGGGCATCGGTAGCACGTTCTGTTTCAACGCCGTCTTCAATGCCGTAACGCCAGCGACCATCCAGCAAAACGCATCCGCCGCACGTCCGGATGATTACGCACGCGGCAAGCCACGCAACGTGTTGGTGGTCGATGACAACCCGACAGCGAGCAGGCCGACCGTGAGGCGAGCCGGCCAGTTGAAGGGCGTGCGCCTGCTGCTGGTGGAGGACAACGGCATGAGCCAGGAGGTAGCGCGTGAATTGCTGGAAGGCGAGGATGCCATTGTCACGCTGGCGGAAAACGGACAGGTCTGCCTCGATGTTCTTCAGTCGCCGGGCGCCGTGTTCGACCTGACGCTGATGGACATACAGATGCCGGTGATGGACGGGCTCACGGCTGCCCGATTTATCCGACGCATCCCCGCACTACAGAACCTGCCCATCGTGGCCATGACTGCGAATGCCTCCGTGGCTGACCGCGAGGCCAGCCGTGCAGCGGGCATGAACGACCATGTGGCCAAGCCGTTCGATCTGGCAGAACTGGTTCGAGTGATCCAGCAGCACACGACGCAATCAGGCGGATTTCAGGCCAATGCCGCGCCCGCCCCTCGACCATCGACCAGCACCGTCCTGCCACACCAGGTTCGTGATCTGGCCGCTGCAAGTGGCCTTGAAATCGAGGATGCATTGGCCAGGTTCAATGGTAACCAGCTGGTCTTTGTAAAAGCGCTGAAGTCCTTCGTTGCCGGGACGAGCACCATGTTGCAGAGCCTTGAGACAGCCTTCGACAGCGCCGATCACGAACAGGTCTCGCGCATCCTGCACTCCCTCAACGGGTTGGCGAGCACCGTGGGCGCCATGCCGCTGGCAAAGCTCGTGCTGGCGCTGGAGACCGACCTGCGTGGGGATGGCATCTTGCGCCCGGGCGCTCTAGCTCAATTGAAAATCATGCTCACGGCCCAAACCGAACCTATGGCGACCATCGTGGCCGTGCTCACGGCGCAGCAGCCTGGCAAACCGCCGAATCGAGCCATGCGCGCATTCGATGTCTCGTCCATGGCTGCGCAGCTACAGACTCTGCGCCGACTGTTGCAGGCTTACGACCTGGCCGCAGTGAGCCTGGCCGATTCCCTCGGCACGCAAGTGGCCGACATGGCACCCGGTGTCTGGGCGCATCTGGTGCAGGCCATGGACAGGTTGGACTTCAGCACCGCTGGCCAGTATTGCGAGGATTTGATGCAGCTGTGTGATGCCGCGTCGATTTGGCCCGCACAGATGGATGCGCATTGAACGCTAGAGCAAATCTGATCATTTCATTAAAAATGTTGAATTGACAGGCAGCATCCGATGTTCGCGGCACCCTGAAGTGATATTATTTCTGAAAGACAATTTTCTGTCAGCCCATGACCCGGTCGGTTAAAAGTATCTTGTCGGCTCAGGCCTGGCGACCGAGGCGACGCAAAGGTATTTCTTGAGAGAAGGCGACCATGTCAGTTGCATCCCTTTCCCCACAACCAAGATCTGTGCAAGTCGAAGCGTTTCGCTCGCGCCCGCGCGCGCGCGTGATGCTGGTGGATGACCAGCCTGTGAACATCCAGGCTATGCACCAGATCTTTGACGGGATGTATGACCTGGTCTTCGCTACTTCGGGCGAACGCGCACTGGCCCTGTGCCTGGACGTCGCACCCGACATCATGCTTCTGGATGTCGACATGCCGGACATGAATGGCCTTGCGTTGTGTAATGAACTCAAGCGCCATGACAGGACCCGCGACATCGCCGTGATTTTTGTCACTGCGGGAGACGGCGTCCAGGAAGAGAACGCCTGCTGGGCCGCTGGCGGCGTGGACTTCATTGCCAAGCCAATCAACGCTGCCACCATCAAGCACAGGGTACATGCGCATTTGACCCTGAAACTGCAGGCCGACCGGCTGCGCAAGATGGCCTTCATCGACGGCCTGACGGGGGTTGCCAACCGCCGCTACTTTGATGACTTGCTAGCGAATGAATGGCGCCGCCAACGCGGACGTGCGGCTCTGTCAGTGGTCATGATCGATGTGGACCGCTTCAAGCTCTACAACGACCGATACGGTCACGTCGCCGGGGACGACTGCCTGCGACAGGTGGCAACTGCAATCGGTTCCTGCTTGCGCCGCCCACACGACCTTTTGGCACGTTACGGTGGCGAAGAGTTTGCGTGTGTATTACCGCAGACTGACCTGTCGGGCGCTAGCGGGTTATGTCAGAAAATGGAGAAGGCCGTGCGTGCCTTGAACATCGCCCATGACACTTCCGACACGGCTGCGGTGGTGACGGTGAGCATCGGCGCCGCCGAGGTTGCCGAGGGTGATGACAGCGCGGCTGAAGTGGTGCGCCGGGCGGACAGCGCCTTGTATTTTGCAAAACAGGCCGGACGCGGGCGAATTCATCCAGCGTCGTGAGCTCGGTGTTTTTTTCTCGAGCTGGTGCAGACGCCACACCGAGGACGGTCGCAGTACGCCCAAACATGTACGAGTGAAA
>JACMRD010000104.1 GCA_014376645.1 Herminiimonas sp.
CAGCGTTGTGCGCGAATTCTGCGGCCACGGCATCGGCACCGTCTTCCACGAAGAGCCACAGGTCCTGCACTACGGCCGGCCCGGCACGCTGGAAGAACTGGTGGCAGGCATGATCTTCACGGTCGAGCCGATGATCAACGCGGGCCGCCGCGAGATCCGGGAGATGGGTGACGGCTGGACCATCAAGACCAAGGACCGCAGCCTGTCGGCGCAGTGGGAACACACCGTCCTGGTCACGCCGACCGGCTACGAAGTACTGACCGTCTCGCCCGGCATGCCGGCGCCGCCGCTCGGTATCCTGGTCGCCACGCCTGCCCCAGAGGTCGCCGCCTGAGCACGCCGGACATCACGGGTGCAGCACCGGCTGCGGAGACGCAGCGGCCCAATGGCATCGCCTCCTTCGCACTCGACTTGAAGCAGCAGCTCAGGGCCGAGCGCAAAGCGATCATCGAGACGTTCCGCGCCGACGGCAAGCCTGAAAAGCTGCTCTCGACACTGCGCCAAAGCGTCGACCTGGCGCTGACCGCTGCCTGGCAGGAATTCGACATGCCAGCATCGGCGACGCTGGTGGCAGTCGGCGGCTACGGGCGCGGCGAACTGTTCCCGTATTCCGACATCGATGTCCTGATCCTGCTGGATGGCCCCGCCGACCCGGCATTGCAGGGCAAGCTGGAGGAACTGGTCCAGGTCCTGTGGGACATCGGGCTCGAACTCGGCCACAGCATCCGCACCATCGACGAATGCATCAGCGAAGCCGCCGCCGACATCACGGTGCAGACCAGTCTGCTGGAAGCGCGCTGGATCACCGGTAACCGCAATCTGTTCGAATTCCTGCAGGACCGGTGTACTGCCGTCATGGACCCGCAGGCGTTTTTCCAGGCCAAGACCCTGGAGATGCGCCAGCGTCACGTCAAGTACGAGGATACGCCCTACAGCCTGGAGCCGAACTGCAAGGAAAGCCCGGGTGGGCTGCGCGACCTGCAGGTCATCCTGTGGGTGGCCAAGGCCGCCGGCCTGGGCGACTCGTGGCGCAAGCTGGCCGAACGCGGGCTGATCACCACGACCGAGGCGCACCAGCTGCTGCAGAAGGAACGTGCCTTCAAGGACATCCGCATCCGCCTGCACATCCACGCCGGGCGGCGCGAGGACCGGCTGGTGTTCGACGTGCAGACGCCGATTGCAGAGACCTTCGGCTTCAAGAATACCGAGACCCGCCGCGCCAGCGAATACTTGATGCAGCGCTATTACTGGGCAGCCAAGGCCGTCACCCAGCTCAACGCGATCCTGCTGCAGAATATCGAAGCGCAATTGTTCCCGCAATCCGGCGACGCCCATCCGATCAATCCGCGTTTCAACGAGATCAACGGATTCATCGATATCGCACAGGACGACACGTTCGAAACGACGCCGTCGGCGATGCTGGAAATCTTCCTGGTGATGGCGCAGCATCCCACGCTCAAGGGAATGACCGCGCGCACCCGGCGCAAGCTGTGGCACGCGCGTTTCCTGATCGATCGCGCATTCCGCCAGGACCCGGCGAATCGCGCACTGTTCTTTCAGATCATCAAGGCGCCGCAAGGCATCACGCACGCCCTGCGCGGGATGAACCAGACGAGCATTCTCGGGCGCTACCTGCCGAATTTCCGGCGCATCATCGGTCAGATGCAGCATGACCTGTTTCATGTCTACACGGTCGACCAGCACATCCTGATGGTGGTGCGCAACGTACGCCGTTTCACGATGACCGAACACGCACACGAATATCCATTCTGCAGCCAGTTGATGGCGAACTTTGCGCAACCTTGGCTGCTGTACGTGGCCGCTCTGTTTCACGACATTGCCAAAGGGCGCGGCGGCGATCACTCGCTGCTGGGCATGGCCGATGCACGCCAGTTCTGCCGCGAACACGTCATGACCCAAGACGAGACCGAACTGGTCGTGTTCCTGGTCCAGAATCACCTGACGATGTCCCAGGTCGCACAGAAGCAGGACCTGTCCGACCCCGACGTGATTGCCCAATTTGCCACGCTGATGCGCGACGAGCGCCACCTCACGGCCCTGTATTTGCTGACGGTGGCCGATATCCGTGGCACCAGCCCGAAAGTGTGGAATGCCTGGAAGGCAAAGCTGCTGGAAGACCTCTACCGGATGACGCTGCGGGTGCTGGGCGGCGAGGTATCGTCGGCCGACCACGAGCTGCACAGCCGGCAGCAGGACGCCCTCAAGACATTGCGGCTGTACGGCCTCGCCGAGCACGCCCACGAAGCGCTGTGGAAGCAGCTCGACGTCGCGTATTTCCTGCGCCATGACGCTTCCGACATCGCCTGGCAGACACGCGCGCTGTGCCAGCGCATCGACAGTCCGGTACCGGTCGTCAAGTGCCGGCTGGCGCCGATGGGCGAAGGCTTGCAGGTCACGGCCTACATCCGGGACCAGCCCGATCTGTTCGCGCGCATCTGCAGTTATTTCGACAGCAAGAACTTCGGTATCCTGGACGCGAAGATCCACACCACGCACCACGGTTACGGTCTTGATACGTTCCTAATCACGGCGCCGGATTTCGCGGCCAGCTACCGCGACATCATCAACCTGATCGAGCACGAACTGGCGGGCCTGCTGGCCTCGCCTTCACCCCTGCCGGCGCCGTGCAAGGGCCGGCTCTCGCGCCTGTCGCGTACCTTCCCGGTCACGCCGACGGTGGACCTGCGTCCGGATGAACGCGGCCAGTATTACCTGCTGTCGGTGTCGGCCAACGATCGCACCGGACTGCTGTATACGATCGCCCGGGTACTGGCAAAATACAAGATCAACCTGCATACGGCAAAGATCATGACGCTCGGCGAGCGGGTGGAAGACGTGTTCCTGGTCGACGGCCCGGTTCTGAACCACGCCCGCAGCCAGATCCAGTTCGAAACCGACCTGCTGGAAGCAATGCGAATTTAATATGACTGAACTGCTGCGTCTGTCCAAAAGAATGTCCGAACTGGGCCTATGCTCGCGCCGCGAAGCCGATGAGTGGATCGAGCGCGGCTGGGTGCGGGTCGACGGCAAGATCGTCTCCGAACTCGGCAGCAAGGTCCTGCCCAGCCAGACCGTCACGGTCGAACGACAAGCTGCCGCCGAGCAGGCCCGGCGCGTGACGATCCTCATCAACAAGCCGATGGGCTATGTCAGCGGCCAGGCCGAGGACGGCTACAAGCCGGCAGTGGTCCTGGTCGGGCCCGACTCGCGCTGGAAGGAAGACACGGCGCTGACGGAATTCCACGGCAGCCAATTGCGCAGCCTGGTGCCGGCCGGCCGCCTCGACATCGATTCGATCGGGCTGCTGGTGCTGACCCAGGACGGACGCGTGGCCAAGCAGTTGATCGGCGAAGACACCGACATCGAGAAGGAATACCTGGTTCGGGTACAGCACACCAAACCCGGTCCGCTGCCCGACCATCTGCTGAAAAAGCTCAACCATGGCCTGGTCATGGATGGCGAGCCGCTGAAAAAAGCGATCGTCAGATGGCAAAACGAGGATCAGCTTAGCTTCACCCTAAAACAAGGCAAGAAACGTCAGATCAGGCGCATGTGCGACATGGTCGGCCTGAAGGTTCTGGGCCTCAAGCGCGTGCGGATCGGCCGCGTGAAACTGGGCGAGTTGCCAGTCGGCGAATGGCGCTACCTGCGGCCTGACGAACAGTTCTGAATCATTGACACGAATCTCGTGGCGCGCCATCCGGGCGTGGTCACCACCTTTCCATATTCGAAAGTATCAACGTGAAAAAAACCGGCATGGCGAAGAGCGACGCAAAAAAATTGATGGGCAAGATGGACGCACCTGGCATGAGCGGTTTCGACAAGACCAGCATCCCGGTCGTGGTGGACCGGCGCGAACAGCGCAAGCTGGATCAGGCGCAGGGTCTGGTACCGTTTGCCGTCAAGCTCAACAGCGAACTCGTGGAAGAATTGAAACAGCTGGCCAAGGCTGGCGACGGCGACCTCAATGCGCTGGTCGCCTCGCTGCTGAAGAAAGGCATGGCCGGCTGAACCGACGCATACCCGGGCTCAATCGTCGTCGTTCGGATCGAGCTCCGGGAACAGCACTTCGGTGTAACCGAACTGCCTGAAATCCTTCACCCGCATCGGATACAGCACGCCGATCAGGTGGTCGCATTCATGCTGGACCACCCGCGCATGAAACCCCTCGGCGTCGCGGCTGATGTGCACGCCGTGCTGGTCGAACCCTTCGTAATGAATACGGGTCCAGCGCGGCACCACGCCGCGCATGCCGGGCACCGAGAGACATCCCTCCCAGTTATCCTCGACCTCGTCCGACAGGGGCGTGATCACGGGATTGATCAGCACCGTCTCCGGCACCGGCGGGGCATCCGGATAACGCTGGTTGTCCTTGAAGCCGAAAATCACCAGTTGCGCATTGATGCCGATCTGCGGCGCCGCCAGCCCGGCGCCATTGGCCGCATGCATGGTGTCGAACATGTCGGCAATCAGGGAGTCGAGCGCCGGCGTCGCGAATTCGGTGACCGGCTCGGCTTGGCGCAACAAGCGCGGGTCGCCCATGCGCAAGATGTCATGCACGCTCATTATTGATACTGCTTCAGGAATTCGGCAAACGCAGGGCCGGTTTCCGGATGCTTCAGGCCCATCGCCACCATCGCCTTCAGGTAACCGAGCTTGGAGCCGCAATCGTAACGCTGGCCTTCGTAGCGATAGGCCAGCACCGTCTCTTCGGCCATCAGCGCAGCGATGCCGTCGGTGAGCTGGATTTCGCCGCCGGCTCCCTTGCCGAGCTGCTCCAGGTGCGAAAAAATCTTGTTGGTCAGGACATAACGGCCCACCACCGCCAGGGTCGATGGCGCCTGCTCCGGCGACGGTTTTTCGATGATGGCGTTGACCCGCTCCAGGTTCGGCAGGTACGGCGTGGCGCTGACGATGCCGTATTGCTTGGTGTCGGTGCGCGGCACGTCCTGCACGGCCAGCAGGCTGCGGCCTTCGCGCGCAAACTGCGCCGACATCTGCTCCAGCACACCCGGGGTGCCCGGTTCGGTGTCCATGAAATCGTCGGCCAGCAGGACGGCAAAGGGCTCATCGCCGATCACCGGGCGCGCGCACAGCACTGCATGACCGAGGCCAAGCGGCGCCGACTGGCGAATGTAGATGCAGGTGATGTGCTTCGGAATCACGTTCTGGACGAACTCGAGCAGCGCCGTTTTGCCGGCGGCTTCCAGTTCCGACTCCAGCTCATAGGCCTTGTCGAAATGATCCTCGATAGCGCGCTTGTTGCGGCCGGTAATGAAGACCATTTCGGTGATCCCGGCCGCAACCGCTTCCTCGACCGCATACTGGATCAGGGGCTTGTCGACGATCGGCAGCATCTCCTTGGGCTGTGCCTTGGTGGCCGGCAAAAACCGGCTACCGAGTCCGGCAACCGGGAACACTGCTTTCGTGATTTTTTTCATGTGGCTATTTTTCCTCGAGTAATTTCAGTAACTGCTGCTCATCGATGATCGCAATCCCCAGGTCCTGCGCCTTCACCAGTTTGCTGCCGGCATCGGTGCCGGCGACCACATAACTGGTCTTTTTCGAGACCGATCCCGCCACCTTGCCACCGGCGGCCTCGATCAGCGCAGCCGCGGCATCGCGTGCCAGGGTCGGCAGGGTTCCGGTCAGGACGAAGGTCTTGCCCTGCAACGCTGCCGTTATCTTAGCCGGTTGCGACTCGGGCCAGGTAACACCTACCGCACGTAATTGTTCGATCAGCTCACGATTTAACCGATCTTGGAGAAATTGCAATATCGAGGATGCGACCACCGGCCCGACATCGTCCACCTGGAGCAATTTTTCTTCGGTCGCCTCCAGCAAGCCGTCGAGCGTACCGAAGTGCCGCGCCAGTTCCTTCGCCGTCGCTTCGCCGACGTGGCGGATGCCGAGGGCGTAGATGAACCGGGCCAGCGTGGTCGTCTTGGATTTTTCCAGTGCCTGCAGCACGTTGTGCGCTGACTTGTTCGCCATCCGGTCGAGCTCAGCCAGCGCCACGAAGCCGAGCTTGTACAGATCGGCGGCGGTAGTGACGACGTTGCGGTCGACCAGCTGCTCGACCAGCTGGTCGCCAAGGCCTTCGACATCCATGGCGCGGCGCGAGACGAAATGCAGCAGACCGCCCTTGCGCTGGGCGGCACACTTGACCCACCCGCCGGAACAGCGCGCGACCGCTTCGTCTTCGCCGCGCACGATCGGCGACCCGCATACCGGACACGCCTTCGGCATGACGAATTCACGCGCATCCGGCGGGCGTTGCTCGGGCACGAACGCCACCACTTCCGGGATCACGTCGCCGGCGCGACGCACGATCACCGTGTCGCCGATGCGGATATCCTTGCGCCGCACCTCATCCTCGTTATGCAGGGTAGCGTTGGTCACCGAGACACCGCCGACCGTCACCGGCGCCAGCCGTGCCACCGGCGTGATGGCGCCGGTGCGACCGACCTGTACCTCGATCGCCTGGACCACCGTCAGCGCTTCCTCGGCGGGGAACTTGTGGGCGATGGCAAAGCGGGGCGCGCGCGAGACAAACCCGAGCTGCTGTTGCTGATCCAGTGCATTGACCTTGTAGACGACGCCGTCGATTTCGTAAGGCAGCTGCGCACGGCGCAGGCCAACCTCATGGAAGAAACCCAGCAGGCCGCTGGCGCCATGCACGACTGCACGCTCCGGACTGACGGCCACGCCAAGTTCTGCATACCAGTCCAGCAACGCCGTATGGGAGACAGGCATCGGCGCGCCTTCCAGCATGCCGATACCGTAGGCAAAAAAACGCAGCGCGCGCTGGGCCGTGATGCGCGAATCCAGCTGGCGCAGGCTGCCGGCGGCGGCGTTGCGGGGATTGGCGAATTCCTTGGCGCCAGCTGCACGCTGACGCGCATTCATGCGGGCGAAATCGGCCTTGAACATCAGGATCTCGCCGCGGATGTCGATGACGGCAGGCGGATGCTCGGCATGCAGGCGCAGCGGAATCGCCTGCACGGTGCGGATGTTGGCGGTGACGTTTTCACCAGTAGTGCCATCGCCGCGGGTGGCGGCTTCCACCAGCAAGCCGTTTTCGTAGCGCAGGTTGATCGCCAGGCCGTCGAATTTCAGCTCGGCGGCGTATTCCACGCCGTGTGGACCGACTGCTTCCGGCATGGCTGCCTGCAAACCTTCGGCTACCCTGCGGTCGAAGGCCACGATATCGGCATCGTCGAAGCCGTTACCGAGCGAGAGCATCGGCACGCTGTGGCGCACCGGCGCAAACTGGCCGGCCGGTGACGCACCGACGCGGCGAGTCGGCGAATCATCTGTCGCCAGCGCCGGATCGGCCTGTTCCAGGCTCTGCAACTCCTGAAACAGCCGGTCGTACTCGGCATCGGGGACGGTGGGACTGTCGAGGACGTAGTAGGCATGCGCGTGCCGGTTGAGGGTCGCGCGCAGCCACGCGGCGCGAGCGGCAGGGTCGCTACCCGAACTGCCGCTACCCGAACCGCCGCCAGCGCTCCCGGTCGTGCCAGGCAAATTCGCCGTGTCTGCTGTCATGCGCTGCCTCAGCTGAACAGGCGCAATGCCCGAACCGACCCCGCTGGAATGTCGGCAGCGTGCATCTCCTGATAGAACGCCGACACCTGCGTGCCGATTTCTCCGAGTGCCTCTTCCGTCAATGGCTGGTTGCCATCATCGACCACGGTACCGTCGAGGCGGTGCGCCAGCGAGCGGGCACACGCCGTCATGGCGCCGAAACCGTCATGATCCGGTGCAACGCAGGGCACATCCAGAAGCAGCGTCAGGCGATCCGTGCTCTCGGCGGCGAGCGTGACATTGGTCGAGAGTGAAAACAGGTTGCCGCCCTCGCCATCCGACATCACCAGGCGCCCATCGGGACGCACATCGAAGCCCTGCCGCTCGAGCGCTGCCAGGAGCGTATTGATCTGCCATGCCGAACCATTGGATTGCACGTTCACGCTCAACTGGGCGTCGTATTGCGTGACGAACTGGTGCAGCGCCCTGGACGACTGCATCACCGACGTCATGTTCGGCACATCCGGTTCCGCATCCAGTTCGTCGGCGACCTGGCGCAACCGCATCACCAGTTCGGAGAACTCGATCTCGTTGAGCGCGGTGCTGCGATTGGCCAGCTGCACGCCCGCCAGCAGCGCCGAGTACACACCACCGTGGACGATCGCTTCCCAGTCGCCATCGGCGTTCTGTCCGACGAAGTTGACCGGCTTGTTGCCGACATGGCGCAGGGTCTGCAGCGGTCCGATGATCTTCTCGCCGCGCAGGTTACTGCCCAGAGCGAGCGGAATGACGCAATCGACCAGTGCATCGACCGGCAATTCCTTCTGCGATGCCGCCGGACGCGTCGATCGCTCGCCGCTCGGTGACGTTTCGCCAACCGGCTCAATTGCGTCGCTGGAAAGGGGAACCGACCCACTCGACTCGGCCCGCACACCGACGCCTTCCAGGGTCGGCTCGAAGCGATGTCCATCGGCGCTGGCGCCATCGGCCCGCGGCGACATCAACACATCATCGTGATTCGAGGCAAACGCCCGCTCGACGGTTTTCTTGGCCTTGTATTCCTGCCACTTGTTGTAGGAAATGACGGCCACCACGATGGCGCCGCCGATCAGCATCAGGCTGGTCTGCAGATCGGTCATGACTGGCGTGGCCGGGTGCCGGCCAAAGTTGCGGCGCTGCGCGATGCGACGCCAATTAAGATTTGGGAAAGAAAAAGGCTCATCGATACGTCCAAAAAAAACGATTCATGCCTGTGGCCCGGCATGTGCGACCGGCGACGGGCCGGGTTGCGCCTGGTGCAGGCTCGCGAGCAGGGTACGTGGGGTAAAGCAAAGTTGTCAAGCCGTCAGCATACACAGGCGCGGCCAACCGTTCCGGGTACGCTGTAGGCGGTGTGCTCACCGTCTCTCATGCCGCCTCTGCCTGCGCTGCAAAGCTGGTCGCCGACGCCATGTCGACGGCGACGATCCGCGAGACGCCCTGTTCCTGCATGGTCACGCCGATCAGTTGCTGCGCCATTTCCATCGCAATCTTGTTATGCGAAATGAACAGGAATTGTGTCTGCGCCGACATACGCTTGACCATGTTGCAGAAGCGTTCGGTGTTGGCATCGTCGAGCGGTGCATCGACCTCGTCGAGGAGGCAGAACGGTGCCGGATTGAGCTGAAACATCGAGAACACCAGGGCGGTTGCCGTCAGCGCCTTCTCGCCGCCGGACAGCAGATGGATGGTGGCGTTCTTCTTGCCGGGCGGCTGCGCCATCACCTGCACGCCGGAGTCGAGGATCTCGTCGCCGGTCATCATCAGCTTGGCATTGCCGCCGCCAAAGAGGATCGGGAACAGTTCGCCGAAATGCTGGTTGACCTTGTCGAAGGTGTCCTGCAGCAGGTCGCGGGTCTCACGATCGATCTTGTGGATCGCGTCCTGCAGCGTATTGATGGCTTCGGTCAGGTCGGCGTTCTGGGCATCAAGGAAATTCTTGCGCTCTGACGCTTGGGCCAGTTCATCGAGTGCGGCAAGGTTGACGGCGCCCAGCGCGGCGATCGCGTTCGTCAGCCGGGTGACTTCGCCCTGCAGGTAGGACGGCCGCATGTCGGCGCCGAGCTTTTCGGCCAGCGACGCCTCGTCGGCTTCGGCTTCGGCCAGGTGCTGCGCGTATTGCTCCTGATTCAGGCGCGCCGCCTGTTCCTTAAGTTGCACCTCCATTATGCGGTCTCGCTGCGGCTGCAGGCTGCGTTCGGCCTGCATGCGCGCTTCATCGTGGTGTCGCAGTTTCTGGGTCAGCTGATCGAGTTCATGCCGCGCGTCGGCTAGCGCGCGTTCCTGCTCGCTGCGCCGGTCGAGAAGACTCTGCAGACCGGCCTGCGCCGCCTGGTCGTCGAGCGACTCGAGTTCCAGGCTGCCTTGCTGCAGATTGGCGAACAGTTGCGCCGCCTGCGCCTGGGCAGTCGCGATGCTGCGCCGGAGTTCGTCGATCTTGCTGCGCTGGGATTTCTCGGCAAAGGCCGACTCTTGTGCGGCGCGCTCCAGGTCGCGCAGGCGAAGCCGGGCGTCGTTGACCCGCTGCTCCTTGTCCAGATAATCCGTCTGTCCGGTTTCGTGATTTTCCTGCAGTTCGCCGAGCGCCATGTCGAGCTCTTCGAAGCGCGCTTCGGAGGCGGCGCGGACCTCCTGCTGCTCGCTTTCCTGGATGGTGATTTCCGCCAGGTCAGCGCCGATCTGGGTGTTGCGCTGGTTGAAGCGGACCTGCACCTCGGACAGTTTCATTACGTCGATCTGCAGGGCATGCACTTCTTGGGTCAGGCTGCCGACCCGCTGACGGGTGTCCTGCAATTGCCGGGTCGCCTGAGACAGCGCACTGTCGGCCTGGACCGAGCGGGTGCGCGCTTCGTCGGCCAGCATCTGCTGGGCCCGGACCTGCTTCTGCAAGTTGTCGATTTCCTGCTGCCGCGCCAGCATGCCATCCTGTTCGGCGTCGGCCGCATAGAAGCGCACGCTGGCATTGCCGATTACGTGGCCGGCGCGGGTAACCAACGAAGCGCCCAGCGGCAGCGCTGCGCGGCCGGCGAAACCGCTGGCGGTGTCCTCGGCCACATAGACATTGTGCAACCAGTCCTGCAGCACGGCGCGCAGATCGGGGTCGTTGATCTGCAATAGCGACAACAGGGACGTCAAACCATGGGCAGCGGCGTCCGGCGCGGCGACCCGGGCCGACTGCGCGGAAAACAGCGCCAGCTTGGCCGGTGGCGCATCGTTGAAAAATGCCTTGGCCCAGTCCAGGTTGGAGACTTCGAGCGCCGCCGTGCGTTCGCGCAGGATCGATTCCAGCGCGGTTTCCCAGCCGGCTGCAATCCGCAGCTTTTGCCACATGCGCGGCAGCTCGCCGAGTTCATGTTTGTTGAGCCAGGGCTGGACCTTGCCCTGCGATTGCACGCTTTCCTGCAATTGCTGCAATGCCGACAGTCGGGCATCGAGCCGGGCCTGCGTCGCGGTCTCGGCATTGACTTCGACCTGCACTGCGCTGCGCTGCTGCTCGAGCTGCGGCTGGCGCGTCTGGGCGGTTTCAAGCAGGTGCTGCGCCTCTTCCAGGGTGGCCTGCGTTTCTTCGAGCTGCAGCTTCAGGTCGCCCAGATGCGCGTCGTCCGGCAGATGCATGCCGGACTGCTCCTGGGTCAGGCGCTCGCGCCGCAGCGCCAGCCCGGACAGGATGGAGGCGGCATTGCGCTGGTGCGCCGATTCGAGTTCGATCTGCTGCTGCGCCTGCATGATGCGGGCGCGCGATTCGGTGGTCTTCTGTTGCGCTTCGCGCCAGGATTGTTCGAGCGAAGGCAGACGGTCACCGTGCTGTTGCGCCGCTTCCTGCGCCTGCTCGACGCGCATGGCCTGCTCTTCCAGGTGCGCTTCGGCCTCGACCAGTTCGTCGGCATGCTGCGAGCTCTGGCGCTGCCACTGGTCGCGCTGGGCGGTCAGGGAATTAAGCTGCGATTGCAAGCGGGTGCGCGACTCGATGACGAACTTGATCTGCGCTTCCAGGCTGCCGATCTCGGAGTTGGTCTGGTACAGGTGGCCCTGGGCCTGATGCATGCGGTCGCCCGCCGCGTAGTGCGCCTGGCGCATGTGATCGAGCTCAGTCTCGATGTGGCGCAGCGTGGCGGTCTGGCCTTCGAGGTCGGTTTGCGCGCGGTCGATTTCGGCAAAGTACTTGACCTGCTCCGCCTTGGCCTCGTTCTTGCGCAACAACCACAGCAGCTTCTGTTTTTCTTCCTGGTCTTCCTGCAGCGAACGGAATTTTTGCGCGACTGCCGCCTGCGCTTGCAGTTTCTCGAGGTTGGCATTGAGCTCGCGCAGGATGTCGTCGACCCGGGTCAGGTTCTCGCGGGTGTCATGGAGCCGGTTCTCGGTCTCGCGGCGACGCTCCTTGTATTTCGAGACGCCGGCTGCTTCTTCCAGAAATATGCGCAATTCTTCAGGACGCGCCTCGATGATCCTGCTGATCATGCCCTGGCCAATGATGGCGTAGGCGCGCGGACCGAGACCGGTGCCGAGAAAGATGTCCTGGATGTCGCGCCGCCGGACCGCCTGGTTGTTGATGTAGTAGGTCGACGTGCCGTCGCGTGTCAGGGTGCGCTTGACAGCGATTTCTGCGTATTGACCCCACTGGCCGGCTGCCTTGCCGTCGGCATTGTCGAAGACCAGCTCCACCGACGAGCGACCGGCCGGCTTGCGGTTGGTGGTGCCGTTGAAGATCACGTCCTGCATCGACTCGCCGCGCAACTCCGATGCCTTGGACTCGCCGAGAACCCAGCGCACCGCGTCGATGATGTTGGATTTGCCACAACCGTTCGGTCCGACGACCCCGACGAGTTGGCCGGGCACCTGAAAATTGGTTGGGTCGACGAAGGACTTGAAGCCGGAGAGTTTGATCGAAGTTAGACGCACGTGATTGTCAGGAGTAAGCGTAGATTAAGAGCAGGAAATGAGAGCAGGAAACACCAGCTCGCGAGGACGGCCGCAGGCACCGGAAACAGACCGTGCGAGCGCCGCAAATCGGTCTGCCAGCGCCAGCTGAAACCGGCAAACATCATAGCATCACCGGCCGTCCGTTTCGGCATTTTGCCCGGGTCACGGCCGCTCGACGGACCCGTGGCACCAGCGTCACCAGCGCCAGCAAGGCTATAATGCAGCAGCTCCGGATGCACCGTGGGTGCGCTTCGGACCGTCGTGGCCAAGCCATCCCATCTGCATCCCGCCTCTCATTCCGTTCTGTACCCCTTTATTGATCGCTTTCCCGGCAAATCCAACGTGAACCCTCATCTCGCCCAGCTGCAGCCGTATCCGTTCGAAAAACTCAAGCAACTGCTGGCCGATGTGCCACCGGTCGCAGGTCTGCGTCCGATCAGCCTCGGCATCGGCGAGCCCAAGCATCCGACGCCGGTCTTCATCAAACAGGCCCTGACCGACAACCTGAACGGTTTGGCGGTCTATCCGACGACTGCCGGCAGCGATGCATTGCGCGGTGCAATCGCCGGCTGGCTGGAACGGCGCTACGGCTTGCCGGCGCTGGATCCGGCCACCCAGATCCTGCCGGTCAACGGCTCCCGGGAAGCGCTGTTCGCCCTGGCTCAGGCCGTGATCGATCCGACCGCCGGCGCACTGGTCCTTTGCCCCAATCCGCTGTATCAGATCTACGAGGGGGCGGCCTACCTGGCCGGCGCGACACCCTATTTCGTCGATGCCGATCCCGCGCGCAATTTCGCTCCCGACTACTCGGCCGTGCCGGCAGAGGTCTGGTCGCGGGTCCAGCTGTTGTATGTCTGCTCCCCCGGCAATCCGACCGGCGCCGTGCTGTCGCTCGACGACTGGCGCGAACTCTTCGCGCTGTCGGACCGTTATGGATTTGTCATTGCCGCCGACGAGTGCTACTCCGAGATCTATTTCAAGGCCGAGCCGCCATTGGGATCACTGGAAGCGGCCCATCGGCTGGGACGCACCGATTACCGGCGCCTGGTTGCCTTCTCGAGCCTGTCCAAGCGCTCCAACGTGCCGGGCATGCGCTCCGGCTTCGTTGCCGGCGATGCTGCGATCCTGAAGAATTTCCTGCTGTACCGCACCTATCACGGCGGCGCCATGAGCCCCTCGGTGCAGCAAGCCTCGATCGCCGCCTGGAATGACGAACGGCACGTGATCGACAACCGCACCAAGTACACGGCCAAATTCAGTCAGGTCACCCCCTTGCTGCAGGAAGTCATGGATGTTGCGCTGCCCGACGCCGGCTTCTATCTGTGGGCCAAAGTGGACAAATACGTGGCCATCACCGATACCGAGTATGCCCGCCGCCTGTATGCCGAATATAATGTGACGGTATTGCCGGGGAGCTACTTGGGCCGCGATCAGGCCGGTGCAGGCAACCCTGGGCGCAGCCGGATTCGCATGGCGCTGGTGGCGGAGGTCGAGGAGTGCCTGGAAGCGGCGCACCGGATCGTAGCCTTCAGCCGATCGCTCGCCGTTTGAACGCATTGACCCTATTCCAACCATCGATATCCCCATCAACGACATGACACAACAATTACAGCAAATCATTGACCAGGCCTGGGAAGACCGCGCCAGCTTTTCACCAAAAAATGCGCCAGCGCCGATCCGCGAAGCGGTGGCGCATGTATTGGCCGCACTCGACGCCGGCACCCTGCGCGTGGCCCAGAAGATCGACGGCGCCTGGCAGGTCAACCAGTGGGTCAAGAAAGCCGTGCTGCTGTCGTTCCGCCTCGAAGACAACCTGCCCATGCCTGCCGGTGCGGACATGCAGTTCTACGACAAGGTACCGACCAAGTTCGCCAACTACACTGCCGACGATTTCGCCCGTGGCGGTTTCCGCGTGGTGCCGCCGGCCGTCGCCCGGCGCGGCAGTTTCATTGCGAAGAACGTGGTACTGATGCCCTCCTACGTCAATATCGGCGCCTATGTTGACGAAGGAACAATGGTCGATACCTGGGCAACGGTCGGCTCCTGCGCGCAGATCGGCAAGAACGTTCATTTGTCCGGCGGCGTCGGTATCGGCGGCGTACTCGAGCCGATGCAGGCGAACCCGACCATCATCGAAGACAATTGTTTCATTGGCGCACGCTCCGAAGTCGTCGAGGGTGTCATCGTGGAAGAAAATTCCGTGATTTCGATGGGCGTCTACCTCGGCCAGTCGACCAAGATCTACGATCGCGCCACCGGCGAAGTGACCTACGGCCGGATTCCGGCGGGTTCGGTGGTCGTATCGGGAAATCTGCCTTCGGCCGATGGCAAGTACAGCCTGTATTGCGCCGTCATCGTCAAGCGGGTTGATGCCAAGACCCGTGCAAAAACCGCGATCAACGAACTGTTGCGCGAAGCCTGAGCCGTACCGGCGGCCGGATGGCCGCAACGACGTGACGCTGTGTGACCTTGGGAGACTGCAATGGCAATCGATCGCCTGTTCGTGCTGATGAAAGAAAAGGCAGCATCTGACATGTTTTTTGCTGTCAACTCGCCGATCCAGATCAAGATCGACGGGGTCCTGTACCCGATCAATCAGCAAAAACTTGACCAGGCCATGATTCTCAATCTGCTCAACGAGGTCGTGCCGTCGGTGCGGATGGCCGAACTGGAGCGCGAAAACGAGCTCAACATCGGTATTCCGGTCACCGGCGTCGGCAGCTTCAGGCTGTCGGCGTTCCGCCAGCGCGGCAGCATCTCGGCCGTGCTGCGTTATATTCCGAGTCGCATTCCGGCATTGAAGGACGCCAACCTGCCGCCCCTGCTTTCCGAACTGATCATGGAGCGACGCGGCCTGATGCTCGTCGTCGGCGCCACCGGATCGGGGAAATCCACGACCATCGCCTCGATGCTCGACCACCGCAACGAGCATGCGTCCGGTCATATCCTGACCATCGAAGATCCGATCGAATTCCTGTTCCGTAATAAGAAATCGATCGTCAACCAACGCGAAATCGGCACCGACGCAGCCTCGCTGGCGCTGGCGCTGAAGAACGCGTTGCGCCAGGCGCCGGACTGTATCCTGATCGGCGAGATTCGCGACAAGGAGACCATGTCGGCAGCCATCGCCTATGCGCAGTCGGGCCATCTGGTGGTGGCGACGCTGCATGCAAATAACAGCTACCAGGCGCTGAACCGTATCATCAATTTTTTCCCGATCGAAAACCGGCAATCGTTATTGGCCGATCTGGCTGCTACCCTGAAAGTCATCGTCTCGCAGCGCCTGGTAGCGGCCGTCGACGGCGGTCGCCGGGCAGCCGTCGAGATCATGCTCAATACCCGCCATGTGGCCGAACTGATCGAAAAAGGCGACCTCGGCCAGATCAAGGAAGCCATCGAGAAAAGCATGGCGCCAGGATCGCAGACGTTCGAGCAGGCCCTGATGCAACTCATCGCAGCCGGCGTAATCAGCAAGGAAGAAGCGATGGCGCATGCTGACTCGGCAACCAACCTGTTCTGGCTGCACAACAACAAGGCTGAAAAGGCACCTGATTTGCCGAAACTGGAACCCGTCGAAGACGGCGCGACCTTCACCGAATTCACCCTCGATGTCTGACGCCGCTACCGCATTACTGACGTTGTACGGCATTCCGAATTGCGACCAGGTCAGGAAGGCCCGCAACTGGCTCGCCGGGCACGGTATCGAACCTGTCTTCCACGACTTCAAGAAAGCGGGCCTGTCGCGTGCGCTCGTGTCGGATTGGCTGAAGACGCTTGACTGGACGGTTCTGGTCAACCGCAAGGGCACCACCTGGCGCGTCCTGAGCGAAGAACGGCGTGCCCTCGTCATTGATACGGAACAGGCAACACTGCTGATGCTGGAAGCGCCCTCGATCGTCAAGCGGCCGGTGCTGCAGCACGGCCAACGCATTCTGGTCGGCTTCGACTCCGACCTCTATCAATCCTTCTTTCACACGCAGACTGCCGAACGCGGTCCCCGAACTTGAGCAAAACCTGATGAGCAAAACTCTGGCCCTGGCCGAAGAACTGATTTCCCTGTCCTCCGTGACGCCGATCGACAACGGCTGCCAGCAACATCTGATGGATCTGCTCGCGCCGCTCGGCTTCGAATGCGAGCCCATCATGTCGGGCAGCGTCACCAATTTCTGGGCGCGGCGCGGCAGCACGGCGCCACTGCTGGTCTTTGCCGGGCACACCGACGTCGTGCCGACCGGTCCGCTCGATCAATGGCATTCCGACCCGTTCGTGCCGACCCGACGCGACGGCAAGCTGTATGGCCGCGGCGCGGCCGACATGAAGACATCGATCGCGGCCATGGTCATTGCGGTCGAGGAATTCGTCGCAGCCCATCCTGACCACGCCGGCTCGATCGGCTTCCTGATCACGAGCGACGAAGAAGGCCCGGCAACCGACGGCACCGTGGTGGTCTGCCGGATGCTGGAGCAACGCGGCATACATCTCGACTATTGCCTCGTCGGCGAGCCGACCTCCACCGCCCGGCTAGGCGACACCATCAAGAACGGCCGCCGCGGCACCATGTCGGGCAAACTCACCGTCAAAGGCATCCAGGGCCACATCGCCTATCCGCAACTGGCGCGCAATCCGATTCATCAGGTGGCGCCGACGCTGGCGCAACTGGCGGCCGAGCAATGGGACAGCGGCAACGAATACTACCTGCCCACGTCCTGGCAGGTCTCGAATATCCACGGCGGTACCGGCGCCTCCAACGTGATTCCCGGCGAGGTGGTGATCGATTTCAATTTCCGCTTTTCGACGGCCAGTACAGTCGAGGGCCTGCAACAGCGCCTGTGCGCCATCCTCGATGCGCACGGCCTGGAATATGGTCTGAAGTGGACCGTGGGTGGCTTGCCGTTCCTGACGCCGCGCGGCGCATTGAGCGATGCTCTCTCGAATGCCATCCGCGCCGAGACCGACATCGTGACCGAGCTGTCGACCACCGGCGGCACCTCCGATGGCCGCTTCATCGCCCGCATCTGCTCGCAGGTCGTCGAGTTCGGCCCGCCCAACGCCAGCATCCACAAGATCGATGAACACGTCGACATCGCGTGCATCGATCCGCTGAAAAACATCTACCGTCGTACGATCGAGAACCTGCTGCTGTAACCTGTATCCGCACGCAGCCGGCGGCCACGGCATTACGCGTGCTGCCTGCCGACGGGCCGCTGGTCGGCCGATTGCCGTACAATGCTGCGCTGCCGCATCCGCATGCCGTTCCCGCGCGATGCACGCCTAACCTGGATTGAAAATACCATGCACCCCACCGATTTTTCCACGGTCCGCGATCTATTGCGTTACGCCGTCACCCGTTTCAATACTGCCAAACTTTTTTTCGGTCATGGCAGCAGTGATGCGATGGACGAAGCGGCCTACCTGATCCTTCACACACTGCATCTGCCGCTGGACAAGCTCGATCCGTTTCTCGACGCGCGGCTGCTGCCTGACGAAGTCGCGGCATTGCTGCACGTGATCGAGCAGCGCACCGAGGAACGCCTGCCCGCCGCTTACATCACGCAGGAAGCCTGGCTTGGCAGCTACCGGTTTTTCGTCGACCAGCGGGTGCTGGTACCGCGCTCGTTCATCGCCGAACTGATTCCGCAACAGTTCGCGCCCTGGATCGACGACCCGTTTTCCGTTACCGATATCCTGGAGCTGTGCACCGGTTCCGGATGCCTGTCGATCATGATGGCAGATGCCTTTCCGGTAGCACAGGTCGATGCCGTGGATATCTCGAAGGAAGCACTCGAGGTCGCGCATCGCAATGTCGAGGACTACGCCCTGTCGACCCGCATCAAGCTGATCGCCTCCGACCTGTACGAAGCCGTCGGCGACAAGCGCTACGACATGATCATCGCCAATCCGCCTTACGTGAATGCCGAGTCGATGCTGCAACTGCCGCAGGAGTACAAGCATGAGCCGGCACTGGCGCTGGCCGGCGGCACCGACGGCATGGACCTGGTGCGCAAGATTCTGCACGGCGCCAAGAATCGCCTCACACCGGTCGGCATGATAATGATCGAAATCGGCAACGAACGCGAAAATGCCGAAGCCGCTTTTCCAGAACTGGAAATGACGTGGCTGACCACCAGTGCGGGCGACGACATGGTGTTCATGGTCACCGCAGAGCAGTTACACAATTACCTTACTAATTTGCCAACTCCGGTAGCTTCAGCATGATCCGTTTTCAGCAAGTCACCCTGGCTCGCGGCATCAAGCCGCTGCTCGACAATGTCGACGTCACCCTCAATCCCGGTGACAAGATCGGCCTGATCGGTGCCAATGGCGCCGGCAAGTCGAGCCTGTTCGGCCTGTTGCGTGGCGAACTGCACGCGGACCTGGGCAGCATCGATTTTCCGAGCAAGTGGCGCATGGCCTACGTGGCGCAGGAGACCCCTGCACTGGACCGTGCGGCGCTCGAATACGCGATCGACGGTGACGTCACGCTGCGCCGCCTGGAAGACGAACTTGCGTTCCTGGAGAGCGAGCCCGACACCAGCGCAAACGGCATCCTGATCGGCGAGCTCTACAGTGCGTTGGCCGATGCCGATGCCTACACCGTGCGCTCGCGCGGCGAACAATTGCTGACGGGCCTGGGCTTTACGCTCGACCAGATGCAGCAACCGGTGGCCAGCTTCTCCGGCGGCTGGCGCATGCGCCTGAACCTGGCGCAGGCGCTGATGTGCCCCTCCGACCTGCTGCTGCTCGATGAGCCGACCAACCATCTGGATCTCGATGCGATCATCTGGCTCGAAGACTGGTTGAAGCGCTATGCCGGTACCTTGATCATCATCTCGCATGATCGCGATTTCCTCGACGGCGTGGTCAACGTGATCGTGCATATCGACGAACGCAAACTCAAACGCTACAGCGGCAACTACTCGTCGTTCGAGCGCCAGCGCGCCGCACAGATGATCCTGGCGCAGGGCGCGCTCGAGAAGCAAACCCGCCAGCGGGCCCACCTCGAGTCCTTCATCAGCCGCTTCAAGGCGCAGGCCAGCAAGGCACGCCAGGCACAGAGCCGCATGAAGGCACTGGCTAAAATGGAAGAGCTGGCGCCACTGCGCGCCGCCGCCGAATTCTCGTTCGAATTCCGCGAGCCGGCAAATGCGCCGAATCCGCTGCTGGTGATGGAAGACGTCAACGCCGGTTACAGCACCGAGGATGCACAAACCCACAAGGTGACCGAGAAGACGATCGTCTCCGGCATCAATTTTTCACTACAGATCGGCCAGCGCATTGGCCTCCTGGGCGTCAACGGCGCCGGCAAATCGACCCTCATCAAGACCATCGCCGGCGAACTTGAGCCGTTGTCAGGCGACAGCGAATTCGGCAAGGGCCTGGCAATCGGCTACTTCGCCCAACACCAGGTCGAGATGCTGCGTCACGAAGAGTCGCCGCTGTGGCACCTTGGCCATATTGCACCCGGCGTGCGGGAACAGGAACTGCGTAACTTCCTGGGCAGTTTCAATTTCAACGGCGCCATGGTGACCAGCAAGATCGCACCGTTTTCGGGTGGTGAAAAAGCCCGCCTGGCGCTCGCGCTCATCGTCTGGCAGCGCCCCAACCTGTTGCTGCTCGATGAGCCGACCAACCATCTGGACCTCGAAACCCGTGAAGCGCTGACCATGGCGCTGGCGCAGTTCGAGGGCACGCTGGTGGTGGTCTCACATGATCGTCATCTGCTGCGCGCGACCACCGATCAATTCATCATCGTCGCCGACGGCAAGCTGCAACCCTTCGACGGCGACCTCGACGATTATCGCGACTGGCTGTTCAAGACCAAACTGGCCGCCAAGACCGGCGCCGGAGGTACGGCAGCCGCATTGGCGCCCACGCTGCCGCCGGTCTCGTCTGCTGCCGCCAGTGCCGTTGCGCCACCGGCGGTCTCCAGCGCCGATCGCAAGGACCAGAAACGCGCGGATGCCGAAGACCGGCAAAAGCTCGCGGCCAAGAAGAAACCGATCGAGGCCAAGATCAAGAAGCTCGAAGAGCAGATCGCCAAGCGCAATGCGCAAAAAAGCGTGGTCGAGGCGCGCCTGGCTGATCCGTTGATCTATGACCATGCCAACAAGAAGGAGTTGAAGACCCTGCTGACCGACCAGACTTTCTACACCAAGGAAGTCACGCAGCTCGAAGTCGAATGGCTGGAACTACAGGAAGCGCTGGAGCAGGTCGCACCCTGACGCTGGCCGGCTCGACCATACCGCCACCATGTCCGACATCGACCAGCCGCCAAAAGTCATCGTCTCCAACGCGGGCACCGGCAGTCCGCTGCGCGTGACCATCATCGGTGCCGGCCGGGTTGGCATGACAATCGGACGGTTATGCCAGCAAAGCGACGTGGCGCTCCTCACCGACGTGCTGGTGCGTCGCGCTGCCGATGCTGCAACAGCCATCGAATTCATCGGCGGCGGCAGGCCGGTATCGGGCTTCACGCAATTGCAACCTGCCGATCTGTACCTGTTGACGGTTCCGGACGATCAGATCGAAGACTGTTGCAGACAACTCGTCGCCAGCGGGATGCTGCCCGCCCATGGCATCGTCGCGCATTGCAGCGGTGCGCAGAGTGCCGGCCTGCTGGTGTCGGCATCACGCCAGGGCGCGGCAGTGGCCAGCGTGCATCCGGTGCGCAGCTTTGCCGATCCGGCCCGCGTCGCGGCGGACTTTGCCGGCACCGTTTGCGCGATCGAAGGAGACCCGGTCGCCTGCGCCGTGATCCGCGAGCTCTTTGGCGCGTTCGGCGCCCACCTCATCGCCATCGATGCGCGCAACAAGACGCTTTATCACGCGGGCGCCGTATTCGCATCGAATTACCTGGTGACGCTGATTGATGTGGCGATGCAAACTTATGGGCAGGCAGGCATCGGCGCCGACGATGCCTTGCGCATGATCGCGCCGCTGTTGCGTGAGACGGCCGAGAACGTATTCCGGCTCGGACCGGCGGCGGCCTTGACCGGCCCTATCGCGCGCGGCGACATGGCAACCGTGGCGCGCCAGCAGCAGGCGCTCGAGGCGGTCGATCCGGCGCACGCAGCCCTGTATGCACAGCTCACATCGGCCACTGCTGCACTGGCGGCAAGGCGTACTCCCGACACGAAATCCTGAAGCACATGGCAACCACCGCACCCGCAAGCGGCATCGTGCTCGATGAGAGTGAAGTCGAGATGACGGCGATCCGCGCCCAGGGACCCGGCGGTCAAAACGTCAATAAAGTCTCGAGCGCCATCCACCTGCGCTTCGACATCGGCGCCTCGACCCTGCCGGAGCCGGTCAAGGAACGGCTTCTGCAATTGAAGGATCAACGCATCACAGGCGAAGGTGTCATCGTCATCAAGGCGCAGCAGGCCCGAAGCCAGGAAAAGAACCGCGCGGACGCGATGCGGCGGTTGCAGGAAATGATCGACGAGGCAGCAACCGTTGCAACACCGCGCAAGGCGACCAGGCCGACCTACGGATCGCAACGCAAGCGGCTGGAAAGCAAGGCCAGCCGGTCGCAGGTCAAGGCGATGCGGGGTAAGGTCAGCGACTGATGAGTCAGGTGAGGTCAGACCGGAAGCGCCCGTCACTGCGGCACTGCGGTCCACTACAACGTGTTGGCGAAGCTGAGCTGGCGTGAGTAAAGTCCGTGCGTTCAGCGCCCGGGTCCATACACGTCGTGGGTGGCCTGGTCGATCTGACGACGCAGGGCACGCCGGTCTTCCGGTGACATCCGGCCGCTGCGACGGGCGTTGTCAGGCTGCTGCGGCTGAGGCCCGTACTGTGACTGGGATTGCTGCTGCGATTGCTGCGATTGCTGCGGTTGCTGCG
>JACMRD010000105.1 GCA_014376645.1 Herminiimonas sp.
ACCACCTTCCAGCCGGAATCGGTGCGAATCCAGGTCTGGGTTTGGCGGCCGATGCGCTCGCTGCCGGCGCGGCTGAACTCGATGCAGGCGGTTGCCGCATCGCGACCAAAAGTGGTGATGACCATGCGGTGCAGCGTGCGCATCAGTCCTGTCGACGGCCGGCTGGCGCGAAAAGCACGGATCTGGGCCGTGCCGACCAGATTCTCGGTGGCGCCGTAGCGCACCGTGTCCTCGCTGTCCAAAAACAGGTGATCGAGCACCGCCACCTGGTTGCCGACCAACGCCTGCTCGTAACGGGCGAAGGCGGCCTGCACCTCGGCCAGCACTTCGGGGATGTTGACGCTGGCGGGCGTCGCGCGGTCGCGCAGTTCGTGGGCGGCGATGCAATCGAGCAGCGCCATGTCGCTCTGGGCCGATCCCATCAGCGACAGACCGAGCGGGCAATCCGCCAGGCGCGTCGTCGGCACGCTGACCTGCGGCAGGCCGGCCAGGCCGGAAATGCACAGCAGTTGCATGGCCTTGCTGCGAAATGCTTCCATCGACGCCGCCGATGCGCCGATTAGCGGTGCAATGCCGGGCGCGCTTGGCAGGCACAGTAGCGTGCCCGGTGGCAGAAGGTGTGCCATGCGCTGACGCAGTGCGTCGCGCACGGCCTGCGCCTGGGCGACATCGGCGGGGTCGACCAGCGCGGCGGCGTCGAAACGTTCACGCACGCCGGGCCCGAAGCTCGGTACCGTCTGCCCGATCCATTGACCGTGTTGGGCCCAGATCTCGGCCGCCTGCAGGGTGCGAAACGCCCGCATCAGGGGCGTCGCATCGCCGTTGCAGACATCGACCTCTGCGACCGTCGCGAAGTGATTTTTGACGCGCGCCAGCGCCGGCTGCAGCGCCGCCAATACTGATTCATCGAGCTGGGCGAACAGGTCGCGTGCGATCAGCAGCGTATGCAGTGTGACCGGCGCTGGATCGTCCCCCAGCAAGACCGTGCCGACCCGGCGCAGATGGTCGGCGCTGCCGGCAAACCAGCCGACGGTGTCGAAAGTCGACGCCAGCGCAACCAGGCCATCGCTGGCGACCCGGCCGTGGGTCGGCCGCATGCCGTAAAGGCCGCAGAAACTGGCCGGAATCCGGATCGAGCCGCCGCAATCGGTGCCCAGCGCGATATCGGCCAGGTCGGCGGCCACCGCCGAGGCCGAGCCGCTGGACGAGCCGCCGGGAATGCGTCCGGGCGCGCGCGGATTGGCAGGGGTGCCGTAGTGGGCGTTTTCGCCGCTAAGGCTGTAGGCCAGTTCATCGGTGACGGTCTTGCCGACCAGGGTCGCGCCCGCTGCCAGGAGTGAACCGACCGCTGACGCCGTGCGTGTCGCGGCCGCATGGGTACGCTGCCAGTCGGGGTTGCCGCAACCGGTGACGTAGCCGGTGACGTCGAATACATCCTTGACCGCCAGGCGCAGGCCGTCGAGGACGCCGCTGCCAGTCGGCGCCAGTGTCACCGACGGGCTGCAGAATGCCGATGCAACCGGCTTCGTGACGCTCGGCGCGGTCATGCCGGCACACCTGCGGCCAGCGTCTGCTTCGCGCGTGGAGTGGGTCGGGCATGGGCCGGTGGCGGCGTCAGGAACTGCAGCAGCATGCGCCGCGTCTGCGCCTTGTGGTCGGCCTGCCAGGCCAGCGCCAGCAAATCGGTTTCGAAAATCCGCGACAGCGTGTGCGCGTTCGATTTGTGAAAATACGCCAGGCTTACCAGCGTCACGTACAGATGCAGCGGCGCGATACCGCGTGCGATGGCGCCGTCGGCCACCCCGCGTTGCAACAGGTTCTGCAACAGCTTTAGCACCGGCGTGGCCATGGCCGGTATCAGGATCGATTTCTGCATGAAGCGCGCCTTGTTCAGGTTTTCAGAGGACAGCAGCTTCATCAGTTCCGGATGGGCGGCGAAGTGACCATCGATGAAATCGAACAGCTGCATGATGCCGTCGATCGGCATCACGGCGCTGAAGTCAAGCTTGAGCTCATCGGTGCGTAATTTGGCCAACGTGTGCTCCAGCACTTCGATGTAGAGCGCTTCCTTGCCGCCGAAATAGTGATAGACCATGCGGATATTGACCTTGGCGCGGCTAGCCACGGCATCCATGCGGGCGCCGCTGTAACCCTTGGTGGCGAACTCGGCGACCGCCACTTTCAGCAGTCGCGCGCGGGTGGCGGTCGCATCGCGCTTCGGTGCCTTGGCGGCCGGCTTGGGCACGCTGGTCGCGGCGGCCATCAGCGTGCCTCGCTGCATGAGGATGGGGGCAGACCGAATGCCTGTAGCGCCTCGACCGTGCGCACATGTTCGTGGATGCGTCCGGGCGTGGTCCACCATGCCTGGCCACGCCGGCGGATATTTTGCAGCGCTTCACGCAAAAGTTTCAGTCGATACGGCTGACCGACCAGGTACGGATGCAGGGCGATGCCCATGACCAGAGGTTGCTGCACGCTCTGGCGCAGCATTTCATCAAACTGGTCTTCGATCATGCGGGCAAACGGCACCATGTCCATCTGGCGCGCCACCAGCATCGGAATGTCGTTCAATTCCTGCGGATAAGGGATCGACCACAGACTGCCTTTGCGCGTCTGCATCTGCAGCGGCTGGTCGTCGTGACACCAGTTCAAGGTGTAACCGTAGCCGCATTCCTGCAGCAGGTCGGGCGTGGCCGCGCTCTCGGCGATCCAGGGCGAGAGCCAGCCTTGTGGCGGCGTGCCTTCCATCTGCTCTATCCGCGCTGCACAACCGGTGATCAGCGCGCGCTCATCGGCTTCGTCAGTGCTGTTCTGGCGGTCTGCATTGGTGTGGCCGTGGCCAACGAATTCGTCGCCCCGCGCACGCAAGGCATCCATGAGCTGCGGCGCGTGGTCGTAGAGCGCCGTGTTGACCAGCGCCCCGACCGGTATATCCAGCTTTGAAAACAGATCGAGGCAGCGAAAGGCACCGACCCGGTTGCCGTATTCGCGCCAGGCGTGGTTGAGCACGTCCGGCTCGCTGGACGGCGCCAGCTTGGCGCCGAGTCCGCCGCCGAATTCGAAATGCTCGACATTGAAGCCGATGTACACCGCGAGCCGGTTACCGTCCGGCCAGACATAGTCCGGGCGGCTGGTGATGGGCTGATAATTGAAGCGGTCGTGGCTGGTCAGTATGCGCATGGTCAAGTGGAGCTTCCCAGGTAAGCGTGTTGAATCGATGGATCGGCGCGCAAGGCGTCGGCCTCCCCTTCGCCGGCGACCGCGCCGCCGGCCAGCAGATAGCCGCGGTCGGCGATAGCCAGCGCCATGGCGGCGAACTGGTCGACCAGCAACACGGTCAGGCCGCCAGTGACCAGTTCATCCATGGTGTCGTAGACGGTGCGTACGACCTTGGGCGCCAGTCCGAGCGACGGCTCGTCGAGAATCAGCACCGTCGGACGCGCCATCAGGCCGCGGGCGATCGCCAGCATCTGTTGTTCGCCACCCGATAGCAGCGCCGCCGGTTGGTGCAGCCGTTCCGCCAGACGCGGAAAGCGTTGGAGCATGAGGGCCAGGTTTTTTTCCCGCTCGGCTGTGCTGGTGACGTAACCGCCCAGCAGCAGGTTGTCGCGCACCGACAGGCCGGCAAATACCTGCCGCCCCTCCGGCACCATCACCAGTCCGGCACGCGCCATGCGTTCGGCCGATGGACTTGCCGGCGTGCCGGCGAAACGGATCGCGCCGCTCGACGGTAGCAGACCGGTCAGGGTCCGCATCAAGGTGCTTTTACCGGCCCCGTTGGCGCCGACCACGGCGACCATTTCATGCCGGCGCAGCGTCATCGAAACATCCTTGAGCACGCCGATCGGACCATACCCGGCGTGCAGCGCATCGACTTCCAGCAGCAACTCACCGGGCGCCATCCGAGGGCCGCGCACCAGTGCCTCGCCGGTACCGAGGTACGCGGCCAGCACGGCCGGGTCGGCGCGTACCGTGGCGACACTGCCGGAACACAGCACCCGACCGTTCTCCATGGCGACCAGGGCAGTACAGGCCTGCATCACCAGCGGCATGTCGTGCTCGACCAGCAGCACCGTCAGCCCGCAGGAAGCGATCCGGGTCAGCATCATCGCCAGCGCCACCTTGTCGGAGACCGCCAATCCGGCGGCCGGCTCGTCGAGCAGCAGCGCATGCGGACGCAGCGCCAGTGCCCGGGCGATTTCCACTGCACGCCGGTCGACGAAGGCCAGCGAACCGGCTGAAGCATTCGCATCGCCCCGGAAGCCGGTCAGGGCCAGCAGGTCGTCGACGATTTCCGGCGGCTGACCGGGTGCGAGCGCTAATGTCACGTTGTCAGCCACGCTGAGCGAATCGAACAGCAGCGTGGTCTGGAACGTGCGGCCGACACCGGCGCGGGCGCAGGCCTGGCTGCGGCCAGCCGGTAATTCTTGCTCGCCCAGCGATACCTGCCCCGCATCGGCCCGATAGAAGCCGCCGAGGATGTTGAGCACCGAGGTCTTGCCGGCGCCGTTCGGGCCGATCAGGCCTGTCACGACACCCGGCGCGGCGGTCAGGCTGACATCGGCGACTGCCTTGAGACCGCCGAAGGTAATGCCGATATTGCGCGCCGCCAGTGGTGTCCCCTGCCCGCGTGCCAGCCACAACGTGGCGCGTGCCGCGCCCGCTGCCAGCGTCGCATCGGATATCGGCGCCACGGTACGTGCAGCTTTCCCGCGAGCGAACAGGGCCAGCAGCGCACCCGCAATCCCGTTCGGCATGACGGCCAGAATCAGCAGCAACAGGCAACCGAAAAACAATAAGCGATATTCAGCCAGCGCCGACAGCGCTTCGGGCAGCGCGGCGACAATGATGGCGCCGATCAGCGGACCGGCACGGGTGCCAAGACCGCCCATGATCACCAGCAGCAGGAACTGGATCGACAGCATCATGTCGAAATTTTCCGGGCTGATGAAGCCGGCAAGTGGCGCGAACAAGCCACCGGCCAGACCGGCTGCCGCAGCCGACACCACGAAGGCAGCGGTCTTGACGCGCCATGGATCGATGCCGATGCTGCGCGCCGCCGTTTCGCTGTCACGCACCGCGCGCAAACGTTTGCCGAAGCGGCTGCCGCTGATCAGGGAGAACACCATCAGCGTAACGCCCGCGAAGGCGACGCATACGCCGGCGTGCGCCCGCAGCGACAGCAGGACGTCACCCACGGCCGGCTTGTCGATGTTGCTGATGCCGTTGAAGCCGCCGGTCAGCGGCTCGGCTTCGATCAGGACATTCTGCAGAACCAGTCCGAAGGCAATCGTCACCATCGCCAGATACGGCCCCCGCACCCGCAGCGCCGGTGCGGCCAGCAGCGCGCCGAGTACGGCCGGCAGCAACAGGCACAGCGGCAAGGCACTCCAGAACGACAGGCCATAGCGGGTGGTGGCAATCGCCGCGACATAGGCGCCGAATGCAAAGAATCCGGCATGCCCGATCGACACCTGCCCCGACAGGCCGACCAACACGTTCAGGCCGGTGCCAACGATGACGTACGTGGCGGTCAGCCCGATCAGGTACAGCCAGTAGGTATTCGGCGCCAGGACCACGAGTGCGGCCGCCACGACGGCAACAGCACACCAGCCGCCGAGTGGCGATGAAAAACGCACTGAAAAACGCAGCGACGGCCGCACCACAGGCGCCTTCAAACCTTCACCGCCGCACGCCGGCCGAACAGGCCTTCCGGCTTGATGGCCAGTACCAGGATCACGAGGCCGAAGCCGATGATTTCACGGTAGGCCGATGGCAGGCTGGCAGCGATCACGGCTTCGATCAGACCATAGACCAGTCCCGCCACCATGACCCCGGCCGCGCTGTCGATGCCGCCGATGATGGCGACGGCAAACGCCTTCAGGCCGAACAGCACGCCCATTCCGGCATAGACATTGGTCTTGGGCGCGATCAGCAATCCGGCGACACCTGCCAGCGCCGTCGACACCATATACGCCAGTGCCACCAGTCGCGGCACGGCAATCCCCTGCAGCAGCGCCGCATCGCGGTTCTGGGCCGCTGCCAGCAAGGCCTTGCCATGCAGGGTGCGCCGCAGGAACAGCGTCAGCCCCACCGCGCACAGCAGGCCGACCGCCGGGATCAGCAATTCGATCGGATAGATACCGGTGCCGAACCAGCGCAGCGGTGTCTCCGGCAAGGCCGAGGGCATGTTGCGGGCTTCCTTGCCGAACACCAGCATGACGGTGTTCTCCAGGATGATGCCGAAGGCGATGGTCGACATCAGCCAGGCAATCGAACCGTTGCGCGAAAACGGCGCCACGATCAGGCGATGGATCAACAGCCCCATTACGGCGCAGATCGCAACCGCGCCGACCGCCGCCACTGCCAAGGGCAGGCCGAGGCGCACATGCAGCAGGTAGCCACAGACGGCGCCCAGCATGAGCGAGGCGCCCTGCGAAAAATTGACGGTGCCGGAGACGATGTAGGTGATGTGATACCCCAGCGCCAACAGCCCGTACATGCTGCCGGCAACCAGGCCGGCGACGATCACATCAGGAGACAGCATGTCGGTCGCCGCTTAACGAACAACCGGCACCACCGGCATGGCATTCTTGCCATCGAACTGGACCCAGATGTAATCGGTCGCTTCCAGCGCATCGTTGTCGCCGGCCTTGAACGGCTTGCGGTAGGTCTTGATCAGTCCGGCGTAATCCGGCACCTTGTAGAAGCCCTCGCGCAGCTTGTCGCCATCGGTGGAACCGGCGGCCTCGATTGCCAGCGCGGTCAGCATCATCGCGTCATAGGAATTGGCCACACCGACCGGCGCCAGGATGTCGTCGGCGCTCTTGATTTCGGGGAAGCGTTTTTTCAGCTCTGCCATGACCTTGACGCCGACCGCATTCTGCTTGCCGAAGAAGCTGTAGGTCTGCATGAATTGCACGTCCTTGTAGCGCGGTCCGGCCAGTTCATTGAAGCGCCCGCCCGAAATCCCCCAGTGCGACACCACCGGCACGGTCCAGCCCATGCGTTCGAGCGACTTCATTACCTGTGCGGCGGGTGCGGCGTTCCCCACCAGGATCAGGCTGTCGGCGCCGGCGGCTTTCAGGCGCGTGAGTTGCGGTGTGATGTCGACGTCGTTGGCGCCGTATTTCTCGACGCCCGAGAGCGGCAGCGTCAGTTCGGCGGCGGCTTTTTCCAGGCCCTTCTGATTCGATTCACCCCATGGATTGTTGACCAGGATCGCGCCCGGTTTTTTGGAACCGTAGTTCTTGCGGGCGTACTGCATCATCGCCATGTCGACCCGCTCATCGACGGCCGATACGCGGAACATGTAGTTCGGCGTCTTGCCGTTGTGGGTGATGCCGGTGCCGGCTGCCCACACGCCCATGTAGGGGCGCTTCAATTCCTGCATGACATTGACCAGCGCGGCCGATACCGGGGTATCGATGCCGCCGAAGACCACGGCCACGTTTTCCTTTTCGATCAGCTCGCGTGCGGCCAATTGGCCCTTGGCGGGATTCGATTCATCGTCGCGCCGTACCAGCACCAGCTTGCGTCCGCCCAGCACGCCGCCGCGCGCATTGATCTCGTCGATGGCAATCGACAGGCCGCGCGTGATGGCTTCGCCGGAGAGGGCCGAATTGCCGGAGAGGGCCGCGACCAGGCCGACCTTGACGGCTTCCGCTTCGGCAGCGCCGGCGCTGGCGGCAAAGGCCGAGCAAAGAGCAAACAGCGCGGTAACGGTAGAACGGCAGTACGGATACTTCGGTGACATGGACGGGCTCCTGATCGAATGAGGTTGTGACCCGCACACCAACGCAAGAGCCATGCCAGTATTTAAATAAGTAATAAGTTACTTACTAGTGCGCAGTTTGATGAGTTGGCCTTCAGACCGCACCGTTTCGGGCTGTTCAGGGTCACCGCTTGAGCAACGATGGTGCAAGTGCGGTGCGCTTTGGTTGTCGCGCTTGGCAAGGATGACCGATCCTTGCGATCCGAAGTGATAAGTTGTCACCATCCCGGTGCCCACACATGGTTTTCTGAAGCAAAAAAGGAGTGACAACACGTATAGGCATAGACGTCGACGCCCAAAAAACCGGCGGTTAACATGTATCGGGAATTAGAATTAATCGGGGGGAACGGCAGTCGGAAAACCTGCAGGCATCCGTAAAACTTGACGAGGCTGCGTCGGCCTTTGGCCGCGGGGATGCGGCGTCAGGTACGTGTCTGCTGGTAGCGTTCGAGGCAGTCGTCGAGCGCATGTTTCGGGCGTCCCTGTATATCGCGCAGCAGCGCGTGCGTGACATCGGCTACCTGATAGCGCCTGCAGATTTCGGCCTCCATCCGCACCAGGAGGCTGGCGGCCATTTCGGCGTCGGCCAGGGCCCGGTGATAGGCGCCGGCCACCGGCAGCGAGGTGAATTCGATGAGCACGCCGAGCTTGTGACTGGGCGCCTGCGGAAACAGCCGGCGCGCGACCAGCATCGAGCAGGCAAATTCCTGCGCCCGGACGCGCTCGATCAAGGCCAGTTCGGCATCCCAGAATTTCTTGTCGAATGAAGCGTTGTGGGCCACCAGCGGCGTGTCGCCGACGAAATTGGCGACCTCGCGCATGACCTTTGCGGCGGGCGGAGCGGACCGCACCATCGCGTCGGAGATGCCGGTCAGGCCGGTGATGAACGCCGGAATCCGCATTCCGGCATTCATCAGGCTCTGGTAGCGCGCCACCACCTTGCCGTCCTCGACCAGCACGGCGGCGATTTCGGTGGCCCGGTCGCCGTGCCCGGGCGACAGGCCGGTCGTCTCGAAATCGATTACCGCCACGCGCTCCATGTCAGGACGACGCGGCTTCGTCCGCTGCGTGCATGGCCACCAGACGCGCGCGGATGCGTTCGCGCACGGCCGGGTCGCTCAGGCCTTGTACGCTGGTGGTCTCGATCAGATGGTCCTGGTATTTCGCCGGCCAGCCGAAGGCGTCGTCGTCGAGCGCGAACCAGTGCGCCGGCTGGCGCCGCATGACATCGCCCAGGATCTGCACGCCGCGTGGCAAGACATCGAATTCCGTCTTGACGATCTTCGGATGCAGGAAAGTCGATCCGATGACCCGCTCGCGCAGGGCCAGCGAGAGTTCGCTTTTGGCGCGGTCGAAGCCGAGCTCACGCACCCAGGTGGTCGACAGCACGATCTTCAGGTCGGGATAGGGGGTGAGCAATTCGTTCAACAGCGGCATCCATTCCAGGAATTCGCGCCCTGGCGTGGCGATGTACATGCCGCGCGTGCGGTTGCGCAGTACATTGCCGTCGTGGAGAACGCCGTCGTAGTCGAGATAGAGGATTTTCATTGGGGGGAGGCAGGCAAAAGACGCATTGTCCCCGAATTCCGCCCGGAGGAACAGCACGGCGCCAGCCCGGGCCGGACGCCGGTCATGCTATCTTGCCGCCAGACCTGATCACTTACCTCGCCAGAAGGAACCACCATGCCGACGTCCACCACCAGCAAGGCAGCGCAGCTCGCGCTTGCCGCCGCCGCCGCAGCGGGATTACATCTAGCGCCGGCCAGCGCCGAGGTCGTGGCGCCGGTCCAGCATGAATTCGTCATCCGCAATTTCAAGACCGAGCAAGGTGTCCTGCTGCCGGAGGCGCGCATTGTCTACGGCACTTACGGCAAGCTCAATGCGGCCGGCGACAATGCCGTGCTGCTGCCCTCGCATTACATGGCCAAGTTTACCGGTTACGAGTGGCTGATTGGTCCCGGCAAGGCACTCGACCCGGGAAAGCTGTTCCTGATCAGTACTGAATTGTTCGGTAACGGCCGCTCTTCGTCGCCGAGCAACACGCCCGAGCCGCTGCACGGGCCACGATTCCCGGCGCTGACGGTGCGCGACAATGTGCACGCCGTGCACCGGCTGCTCACCGAGCAACTGCAGGTGCGTCACCTGCGCAGCGTGATCGGTTTTTCGATGGGCGCGCAGCAGGCGTTCCAGTGGGCGGTCAGCTATCCGGATTTCATGGACGGCATCGTCGCCACTTCGGGCACGGCCAAGACCTACGGCCACGGTATCGTGCGCCTCGAGGGTCAGATCGCAGCGCTGACCGCCGATGACGCCTTCAAGCGTGGCGACTACAACGCTCCGCCGGAGAAAGGCTTGCAGGCCTTTGCCATGGTCTGGACCGGCTGGCTGTTTTCCCAGGAATGGTGGCGCCGCGAATTGTGGCGCACCGGCGCGGCGCCCGACATCACCTTGGCCAAGGTCATCGAGCGCTACCGCACGCGCTTCATTCCCGGCGCCGACGCCAATGATCTGATCCTGCAGATGCGCACCTGGCAGGCGCACGATGTCGGCACCACGCCGCCCTTCAATGGCAACGTCGAAGCCGCACTGGCATCGATCCGGGTGCCGGTGTTGTACATGCCCTCCGAGACCGACTTGTACTTTCCGCTGACCGATGCGCGCTACGAGGCAGCCTTCCTGAAGAAGGGCGTGCTGCTGCCGATCCCTTCACTGTGGGGGCATCCCGCCGGTGCCGGCGCCAGCACGGAAGATGCAGCTTTCCTCAACACGCACATCGCGGCATTCCTGGCCCGGCCGGCGCCCTGACAGGATGGCATTCCACTGCTGCACACGATCGCCGCGCAATGAACCTGCCGGCGTTGTCTTCGCAGACATCAGCACGCAGCCATAAACACTGGTTCTGCATATCTATATCGTTCTATAATTCTCGACGCCGTTAGGCCGCCACGGGCGGGTGCGGGAGCGTGTCCGACTTTTCAGTGTGCAGGGTGCACCGGTGACAGATAGGTTTCAGATTGCATATATGCGAATTCATATTCATCCGCGCCTGATCATCAGCAACGGTCCGGACCATCGGTTTTCCCTGGTGCGCGGGATTCGCCTGCTGGCCGAGATCGAGCGCCTGGGCAATCTGGCCCAGGCAACCCGCGCCCTGGGCATGTCGTATCGCAGCGCCTGGGGACTGCTGCAGTCGCTCGACTTGGAACTGGGTGGTCCGGTGGTGATCATGACCAAGGGCAAAGGCTCGGAGCTCACCCATCTGGGCGAGCGGCTGGTCTGGTCGCAGAAACTGATTCATGCGCGCTTCGATCCGCTCCTCGAAAGCATGGCCACCGAAGTCGAGGCCGAGATCCGGCAAGCCGTCCTCAAAAGCCGCCAGGGCCTCAAGATGTTCGCCAGCCACGGCTTTGCGATCGCGGCGCTCAATGCGCATCTGCTGGCGCAGGAGCCACCCGTCGAACTAAGCTACCGCGGCAGTCTGGAAGCCGTGGGCGCCCTGGCGCGCGGCACCTGCGATATCGCCGGCTTTCACGTGCCGCTGGGCGTGCTGGAACAACCGGTGGTGGCCCATTTCGCCCCGCTGATGCGCTCGACCCACCGCCTCATCCATCTGGCGACGCGGCGGCAAGGCATCATGGTCGCCAAGGACAATCCGAAGGCAATCTGGCAGCTGACCGATCTGTTGCGCCCGGGACTGGTCTTCGTCAACCGGCAACTCGGCTCCGGTACCCGCCTCATCCTCGACCTGCTGCTCGAACAGGCGCAGGCGCCGACTGCTGCCATTCGCGGCTTCGACAATGTCGAGTTGACGCATGCGGCCGTGGCGGCCTACATCGCCAGCGGCAAGGCCGACGCCGGTCTCGGGGTTGAAGCGGCGGCGCGTCAGTTCGGCCTCGACTTCGTGCCGCTGGTCTCGGAACGGTATTTTTTCCTGTGCGACGAGGCGACCCTGCATCATCCGCAGTTCGCCCCGATCGTCGCGCTGCTGCAGACGAACGAGTTCAAATCACGAGTCAACACCCTGCCCGGCTATGGCGCCGAGCAGACCGGATCGATCCTGACCGTCAAGGAAGCCTTCGACTTCGTCGACGTTGCGGATTAATGGAACAGATCGTTGACGCTGGCGCGCTGGCTCCCACGTGGGCCGCAGGAGACCGGATGGGTAGCAAGGATCACGTTTTCTTCATCGGTGAAAAGCCGGGAGCGTGTAAGGAACCGTTTCCCGGTGCCGTTATCGAGCGAAAACATGCCGCCCATCCCATCGACCACGTCGATGATCAGCTGGGTATGGCGCCAGTATTCGAACTGGTCCGCGCCCATGTAGAACGGTGCGCCATCGAGCTCGCCGAGATGGACATCGCCGTCGCCGATCGGGAATTCGCCCTCCTGGTAACACATGGGCGAACTGCCGTCACAGCAGCCACCCGATTGAAAGAACATCAATGCGCCGTAGCGGCTGCGCAGTTGTGCCAGCAAGGCCAGCGCAGCTGGCATGGCCTTGATCCGGACGACGTCGGTTGCTTGCATCATTCATTTCCTTTCGCACGAAGCACCTGAAAGAAGGTCGCGATCACTCCAACGCGGTCTAGAAGAAGCCCATCGCGTTCGGATCGTAGCTGACCAGCAGGTTCTTGGTCTGCTGGTAGTGCTCCAGCATCATCTTGTGATTTTCGCGCCCGATGCCCGACTGCTTGTAGCCACCGAAGGCGGCATGGGCCGGATACAGATGGTAGCAGTTGGTCCAGACCCGTCCGGCCTGGATCGCGCGGCCCACGCGGAAGGCCCGGGAACCGTCACGCGTCCACAGTCCGGAGCCGAGTCCGTACAGGGTGTCGTTGGCGATTTCCAGCGCGTCGTCTTCATCCTTGAAGGTGGTCACGGAGACGACCGGTCCGAAGATCTCTTCCTGGAAGATGCGCATCTTGTTATTACCGGCAAAAATCGTCGGCTGCACGTAATAGCCGCCGGCAAAATCGCCGTCCATGTCCTTGCGCGCCCCACCGATGAGCACCTTGGCGCCTTCCTGGCGGCCGATGTCCATGTAGGACAGGATTTTTTCCAGCTGTTCCTGCGAGGCCTGGGCGCCGATCATCGTGGTGGCATCGAGCGGGTTGCCCTGTTTGATGGCCGCCACGCGCTTGACCGCGCGTTCCATGAAGCGTTCGTAGATCGATTCCTGGATCAGCACGCGTGAAGGACAGGTGCAGACCTCGCCCTGGTTGAGCGCGAACATGGCAAAACCTTCCAGGCATTTATCGAAAAAGGCGTCGTCCTGATCCATCACGTCGGCAAAGAAGATGTTCGGCGATTTGCCGCCGAGTTCGAGTGTCACCGGAATGATGTTCTGCGACGCGTACTGCATGATCAGGCGGCCGGTGCCGGTCTCGCCGGTGAAGGCAATCTTGGCGATGCGCTTGCTGGAGGCCAGCGGCTTGCCGCATTCCAGACCGAAACCGTTGACGATGTTCAGCACGCCAGGCGGTAGCAGATCGGCGATCAGTTCGGCCCACACCATGATCGAGGCCGGTGTCTGCTCGGCCGGTTTCAGCACGATGCAGTTGCCTGCGGCGAGCGCCGGCGCCATTTTCCAGACCGCCATCAGGATCGGAAAATTCCACGGGATGATCTGGCCGACCACGCCCAGCGGCTCATGGAAATGGTACGCATAGGTCTGCGCATCGATCTGAGCGACCGAGCCTTCCTGGGCGCGGATGCAACCGGCGAAGTAACGGAAATGGTCGATCGCCAAGGGAATGTCAGCCGCCATCGTCTCGCGGATCGGCTTGCCGTTGTCGATGGTCTCTGCCGTGGCAAGCAACTGCAGGTTGGCTTCCATGCGGTCAGCGATCTTGTTGAGGATGATCGAGCGTTGCGTCAGCGACGTCTTGCCCCAGGCAGCCTTGGCCGCGTGCGCCGCATCGAGCGCAAGTTCGATATCTTCGGCAGTCGAGCGGGCGACTTCGCAGAAAGGCTTGCCGATCACCGGACTGACGTTCTCGAAATACTCGCCCTTGACAGGTGGCACGAACTGGCCGCCGATGAAATTGTCATAGCGGGCCTTGAAAGGGTTTTTGATACCGAGCTTGCTGATGTCAGCCATGTTCATTTTTTGTCTCCAGAGGGTGTCGGTTGAAAGTCCGCAGTCGGGCAAGCGCTGCCGCTTGTCGATTCGTCCTGCAATCGTTTCAGCAATGCCCGTGCCAATGGCGCGGCGTCAGGCCGGCAGCGTCGTCGAAGGTGTATGGAAAGTGCGTGAAGAGCGCGCGGACACTGGGCCGGGCCAGTGTCGCAGGGGGAAAGCTGCACCGCCTTGTGCAAGGCAGCGCGGTCGATCGGGAAGGACGGAGTGCTGCGTTTTCAAACAGGCTGGCGTTGCACCTGTTCCAATATTATTCGGCAACGCCGAGCATATCAAACATGCGCTGGTTCAACGCAGGTTCAGCGCTTGACCTTCGCCAGCGGATCGGTGCGGCTCCAGGTCGGCATGGCCGTCGCGTTGGCCACGGCGTAGCCGAGGTTGAGCGTGAACTGCGCCTGCTGCACCATGCCTGACAGATCCCAGGCGGGATCGTAGCGATCGGTGACCTGGTGGTAGTCCTTCTTGAAGGCCACCATGCGTGCGCTGGAGACGGCTGGTTCGTGGGCGAACTCGAACGAGCCATCGCCCGAGAACACGGCCGAACCGACATTGAATGCCGGCACACCCGCTTTCGCAAAACTGAAATGGTCGGCCCGGAAGTAGGCGCCGCCCAGGTCGGGCACCGGCGGCGCCAGGCGCAGGCCCATCGATTTCGCCACGCCTTGCGCGCTGGCGTACAAGCTGCTGCGCTGGCTGCCGGCCACACCGATGTCGCGCGTAACGCCGACAAAATTCATGCTGTCGAGATTCAGGTCGGCGGCTGTCTTCGCCAGCGGCCAGATCGGATTGCGCACGTAACCGAGACTGCCGATCAAGCCCTGCTCTTCGGCGCACGGCCACAGGAAAATCTGCGTGCGCCGCGCCGGCCGGGCGACGGCCGCCTGCGCCATGGCCAGCAGTGCTGCCGAGCCGGAGGCATTGTCGATGGCGCCATTCCAGATCTTCGGCGCCGCACCTTCGCCCTCGACGATGCCCAGGTGATCCCAGTGCGCCGAATAGATGACGGCCTGTTCTTTCAACACCGGGTCGGTGCCGGGCACGATGCCGGCGACGTTGAACTGCTCGACCTCGCGCACGCTGCTGTCGAGCGCGGCATGGACGACGATGCCCAGATCGACCGGCTTGAAGCCACGCACCTCGGCCTGCGCGCGCAGGGCATCGAGATCCTTGCCGGCGGCGGTGAACAAGGCGCGGGCGGCGTCCTCATGCAGCCATCCCTGCAACGCATTACCCGGACCGGCCAGCGTGAACTGCTCGCGACCGAAATTGTTGGACGCCACGCTCCAGGGATAGGATGCCGATGCGGTGGTGTGGATGAGCAGGATGCCGGCGGCGCCCTGGCGCACCGCTTCTTCGTACTTGTACATCCACCGGCCGTAGTAGGTCAGCGATTCGCCGCCAAAACGGTTCGGTTCGGCAGCCGTCGGTTTCGGATCGTTGACCATGACGATGAGCAGCTTGCCCTTGACGTCCTGCCCGGCGAAGTCGTTCCAGTTCTCGTCAGCGGCGTCGATGCCGTAACCGGCAAAGATGACCGGCGCGTCGAAGCGCACGGCACTCTTGCCGGTGGCATTGGCATAGGCGATCTCGTCCTTGGGGGCCGGGGTCATGGTCTTGCCAGCGACCTCGAAGCGCACCGAACTGGTCGGTAGCGTGCGTGCGCCGATCATGGCGATGCTCTGCCGGTAGCCATTGCCGACGGCGGGTTTCAGACCGATGGCTGCAGACTGTGCTTCCAGGTAGCGCACCGCGAGGGCGCCGCCGCGCTGACCGGTACCGCGGCCTTCAAGCAGGTCGTCGGCAAGAAAGGCCAGATGGGCGCGCAGCGGTGCTTCCGGTACGACCGGCAATGGCTGGGCATGCGCGGCCTGAGCCGCCAGCAAGAGGCTGGCAGCAAGAGTGGAAAGACGAAGCATCGGTGTTCCTTGGTGGGTCGTGCAAGGCGCCGGGCGACATGGTCCGGCGGGGCGAGGCGATCTTACCACCCGCGCGCTGCTGGCCGAGGCTGGCGCGACGTCGGGCTGCTTGCTGCGGGAGCGGGCAAGCCGTCCGCGCAGAGGTGCGGAATTTTTTTGCATGAATCATCAAGGCCGAACCACGAAACGTTGAACGTGATGGTTCAAGCGCGCAAATCGCCACTGGAGCCCGGGCCGGCCAGCGCAGAATCGGCGACGTTGCGGGTCAGGACGCTCATGCCGGCGTATCCTCTTACGGTCGTTCGGATTAAACCACGTCCCAGACGCACCCACGAAAAAAAACGCCCCATCGGGGCGTCTTGAAGTGATTCCGGCCGGACCGGTCTTGCGGTCCGTGCCGTGCAGTACTGGCTCCTTACAGCGGCTTCGAGACCGGAGCCGCCGGGATCGCGACGCCGCCCGCGGTGGTGGCGAAGTTCAACGGGCTGACGGCTTCTTGCTGGCCGACACCCGGTTTGCTCCAGTCACACACACCGGCTGCAAACACGGTTTTCAGGCGAGCCAACTGGGCTGCGCTGATGACCGCTGGTGCGTAGTCGGCCGTGTCGAGCGGCTTCAACTGGCACTTCAGGATGTTTTCCGAAACCGAACCACCGGCGACCTGGCGTGGCGATGCATGCGTTACCAGAAACTTGTCGGCATTGCAGACTGC
>JACMRD010000014.1 GCA_014376645.1 Herminiimonas sp.
CATGCTCGATCCTGAAAAGCACCGGTAGTTTTTTTCTTTGGGTGACGGCTACTGCCAGCAGCTGCCGAAATAGGCCCGCGCTCCGATCGGCGCAATCCCGCCAGGTCCACCAAGTTCGCCAGTGCGCGGTCAATGGCGTGCGGAATCGACAGGAATTTCCCGGTCAGCGCGCAGGCTACAGCGGCCGCCCCATGAACGGATACTGCGGATCGTTATACCCCGGCGTCGACGCGTGACCCGGCACGACCAGACGATCGACCAGGGCTTCGTCGGCCGCCGTGATTTGCACGTCGACCGCCGGGAAATAATCTTCCATCTGCGCCAGCGTGCGCGGCCCTGCAATCACCGACGAGACGATCGGATTGGCCAGTACCCAGGCGGTAGCGAAGTGGCTCAGGCTGCGGCCGTCGGCGGCGCAGTGCTGTTTCAATTCCTGCGCGATGGCGAGCGACTCTTCCCGAAATTCGGTTTCCAGGATGCGCTTGTCGCCGCGTGCGGCGCGGGTGCCTTCCGGCGCACCCTGACCCGGCAGATATTTGCCGGTCAGGACACCACGGGCGATCGGGCTGTAGGGCACGACACCCAGACCGTAATGGGAACAAGCCGGCAGGATCTCGACTTCCGGACCACGATTGAGCAGGTTGTAGTACGGCTGGCAGACCACGGGAACCGGCACGCCGTGCTGCTGGCACAGGCGGACGACTTCGGCAATGCGCCAGCCACGGAAATTCGACAGGCCGAATGCGCGGATCTTGCCGGCGCGGATGAGGTCACCCAACGTCTGCACGGCTTCTTCGAGATTTTCATCGGCATAGTCGCGGTGCAAATACAGGATGTCCACATGGTCGGTGGCCAGGCGCGCCAGGCTGTGGTCGACCGATCGGACGATCCAGTTGCGCGAATAGTGGCCCTCGTTCGGCCGGCCGCTCATGGGATTGCCGAGCTTGGTGGCGAGCACCCAGTCATGGCGGCTGTCTTTCAGAATCGTGCCGACCATCTCTTCGGATGCACCCTTGGTGTAGACGTCGGCGGTATCGATGAAATTGACGCCATGGGCCCGCGCGGCAGCGACGATGTTGCGCGCTTCGGCCAGGTCGGTCTGATCGCCGAACATCATGGTGCCGAGGCACAGTTCGGAGACGCTGAGGTTGCTCTTGCCAAGTCGACGGTATTTCATTTGTTGGTCAGCCTCAATCCAGTGTCGCGATGTAATGTGAGATGTTGATGATGTCTTCGTCGGAGAGCGTCTTGGCCACCGAGGTCATGTTGCCGGCATCGTTGGTGCGGTTGCGCGCCTTGAAGTCGGTAAGCTGCTTGAACGTGTAATCGTAGTGCTGATTGGCCAGGCGCGGGATTTCATTCTGTCCCTTGAGGCCACCCAGATGACACATCGTGCACAGGACTTCCTCGATCTTGGAACACTTTACCAGTCTTCGCGTCGTAGGCATTGAACCAGCCATTGCCCTCACCGGCGAACACCAGGTTGCCGGCCGTTGCCAGCGCGCCGCCGATCATCGGTTGCTCGGTTTTGGTTTGCCAGGCGATCTTGCCGGATTTGTCCTTGACGTCGACTAAGATCGGCGGGCTCACGGCATCCACATCCCAGACGTCATCCTCGATGTACGGATAATGCCAGAATTCTTCATTCGTGACGGCATCGACCGCGTAGACATGGTTGAACGACGTCGTCAGGAACATCACGCCATTGACCACGATCGGCGCGGTTGCCATCGACTCGATGACGGCGGACTGGAAGACGAATGCCGGCTTGAGCTTGGCGACGTTGCCGGAGTTGATCTGGGTGGCAGGATGAAAACGGGTCTGGCCGTAGTCACCGTTCGAATGCAGCCAGTTCTTGCTGTCCTTGGCCGCGCCGTCGAGCATGCCTTGCGATACGGGGGCCAGGTTCTTCGACATCGGGATCGGCTTGACGCCGGCGCCGCCCTGGATTTCCTGGGCCTGAGTGGTTGCTGCGAGCAGCAAGAGTGCAGTGGTAGCGGTCAGTACGCCGGCGAGTTGTTTTCGCTTCATGTCGTCTGCAGGATGAGTCGCGGCTTGACCGTCACCGGATGGTGCGGCGGATGCGTTTTTTGTAATAAGGGCATGAGTCTGATAGCTCTCTGGCACTTTAGCAATAACATTTGCGGAATGAAATAACCAGATCATGGGTATTGCCAGCGCGTCACCCACGCAATCGCAAGCGAGCGTTCGGGATCGAAGCGCTTTGGCGTCTACCTCGTCGATGGCGGCTAAAGTCAGCTGAAGAACCTCTGTCGATTGTCATCGACAGCCCGGGAGCGCCAGGCGTCGATCAGCGCATGCAGTCGGTGCAACCCGTCGGTCAATGCGGCAGGACCCGGTTGCAGGATTTCGGGCGACTTGATTTCAAAAAGCTGCCGGTCTCGGACCGCGGAGATCGCATCCCAGCCGGGTCGCGCGGCCACCGCATCGGGGCGGAATTTTTTGCCGCACCAGGACCCGATGATGATGTCGGGATTCCTCTTGATGATTTCGGCACCGTCGGCGATGATCCGGTCGCGCCCCATGGCATTTTGACCGAGCTCGGCAAAACAGTCCACGCCGCCGGCCACCGCAATCAGCTCAGACACCCACCGGATGGCGCTGATGTGCGGGTCGTCCCATTCCTCGAAAAAAACCGATGGGCGCGGTATCCCCTCCCGATCCATTTTGATGGCCTGGCTTTCGATGGCGGCCTTGTCCGTCAGGATGCTCGCGATGAGCGCATTGCCGCGCTCGACCTGGCCGACGATGGCGGCCACCTGCATCATCATCGAGACGATCTGGTCGATGCTGCGCTGGTTGAAGACCGTCACCTGCACGCCGCGTCGGATCAGGCTGGCCGCAATATCGGCCTGCAGGTCGGAGAATCCAAAAACACAATCCGGCTCGAGCGCCATGATCTTGTCGATTTTTGCGCTGGTAAACGCACTGACCTTCGGCTTCTCGGTACGGGCGCGCGGCGGACGCACGGTGTAGCCGGAAATGCCTACGATCCGGTGTTCCTGCCCGAGCAGGTAGAGCCATTCGGTGGTCTCTTCGGTCAGGCAGACGATACGCTGGGGGCCAGGGAAACCGATCACGAGAGCACCTCGGCGCAAAAGGCTGTCGGGGTCAGACTGCGGGTGCGCCCGCTGCTTTGAATTGCAAGAAATAGCCGCAATGTCTGACCGGTGTCGAGCGACACGGCAATGTTCCAACGGACGGTTGGCATCGGAAGCTCCTCTCTAATCGGCGTTCAGGTGTTATACACATTTCGTCGATTTTCTACAATCGTGAGTCGTGCAGACAGGCAGACAGTCGATTCTCGGTGATGGCACGCTGCGTGATGACCAAGAAGTGATCGATACCGATACCACTCTGTCGTCTGGCTGCCGGTCAAACTTGCGTCCGATTTACAAGGGCCGTCGCAGGAGCGCGGCGTCCGTCATTTTGCGGCGCCCGGATAAGTCCAGCGACTGCAACTTCGTCAGTGGCCGAAGATGGACGAGGCCGGCGTTAGTGATGCTATCGCAGCCATGCAGCTGAAGTGCCTGCAAGTTCGCAAGTGGCTGGAGATGGATGAGGTCAGTATCGGTGAGGTTTTCCCATTGAATCAAATTTAGCGAACGTAATTGCGTCAGCGCGTGGAGATGGGCGAGGCTGGCACCGGTGAGTTGGCTGCAACATGACAACGTCAGCGACTGTAACTGCGTCATGTGCTGTAGGTGGGCGAGGCCGGCGTCTGTAATCTCGTGGCACATGGACAAATCCAGCGACCGCAACTGCGTCATTGGCTGGAGATGCGCCAGGCCGACATTGGTGAGTTTGAACCAATGTGACAGCGCCAGCGATCGTAACCGCGTCATTGGCTGGAGTCGGGCAAGGCTGGCATCGGTGAGTTTGTAGCAGTGAGACAAATCCAGCGACTGCAACTGCGTCATTGGCTGGAGATGGGCGAGGCAGCCATCGGTGAGCCTGTACCCGGCCAAGCCAAGCGACTGTAGCTGCGCCAACGGTTGGAGATTGGTCAAGCCAGCATCGGTGAGTTTATATCCCGCCAACCTTAACGACTGTAAGCGTTTCAACGGTTGGAGATTGGCGAGGCCTGCATTCGTGAGTTTGTCACAATGCGACAAATCCAGCGACTGCAAATTCGTCAGCCGATTAACATGTGCGAGTCCGGAATCCGTAAGGCATGTGGTGCTCAAATTTAGCCGGCCAATTTTGGAGAGGATGGCAGGATTCAGCTGTGCCAATGTCTCGAGAGCGGCATCGGCATCGCGACGGAAATCCGTGAAATCCAGATCAGTAACGGCAGGCAGCGATGTGAGCATGTGACTGAGCTGGCCGAGTTCAGCCACGGGAATTTTCAGCCTGGTGACATGCACTGTACCTGCTTGCCGGAAACTGCAGTTTGCCAAGCGCAGCGCCTTGTTTCCTTCGGGCCCAGCGAACTTCGCAATACGTGCCTTCAGATCGAATGGCAATTCATCCAGCGGGAACGGGGTTACCTGCGCTACGGGAACCGGCACGGCCGGGCTACTGAAAAATTGTGGCGTTGTGACAGGGGACTGTAACGCAGGGGCATCCGTTTTACCGATAGAGGTACCCATGATTTTCTCTTTTCAGCGTCAACCGATACCATCGTCCTGCTCTGCCAGGTTCAAGAACGTTTCGCTGCCGCCAAATAGACTGCATTGCGTTCGCGCTTGCACACGGCGACCACGACCATGATTACTTCGGCGTCGCGAATTTCATCAGCCAGTCGGTAGCCAACATTGCGCAGCTTTATCTTGTAGCGGTCCCGGTGGCCACTCATTTTGGCGGCAGGAACCCGTGGGTTGGACAGACGCTGAACCAGTTTGTTCTTGAACTGCTCACGAGTGGCGTTATCGAGTTTGTGCCATTCCATATGAGCCGCGCTTTTTCATTCGGTACAGACCAATAAAAATTTGGGTTACGATTGCGACGGGCGCGCGCCACCTGAGCGCCACCTGAGCGCCACCATTATAAAAACCGGAGACACCATGAAGCCCAACCTCGTCCTCGCCGGACTGCTGTCCTGCATCGCCATCACGGCCGCTGCTGCCGACCGCCTGCCGGTCATCCCGATCGACAAGTACACCCCTGAACAGAAAAAAGCCGCCGACGATTTCCAGGCGACGCGCAAGAAGCCAGTGTTCGGTCCCTTCGAGCCACTGATGCACAGTCCGGAAGTCATGACACAGGCGCGTTCGATGGGTGACTACCTGCGCTACAACTCGGCACTGGGCAATACGCTGAGCGAACTCGTCATCCTCATCACGGCACGCGAGTGGACCCAGGACTACGAGTGGTACGTCCATTATCCGATCGCGCTGCAGGCCGGTATCAAGAAAGAGATCGCCGACGCCATCGCCGACGGTCGCCGGCCGGTCGGCATGTCGGACGATGAAGAGATCGTCTATGATTTTTCGACGGAACTGCACAAGAACAAGCGGGTCTCGGACCGTACCTTCGCACGCGCCGATCAGCGCTTTGGCAAAAAGGGTGTGGTCGACCTGACCGGCATCAATGCGTATTACGCCTTGCTGGCCATGCAGATGAACGTGGCGCAGTATCAGACACCGAAGGATTTCAAGAAGCTGTCGCGCATGCCGGAATAACGGGCGCTATAAACTGGCTGGTGCCGCGCTGTGGCGCAGCCAGTCGAACACTGACGCCTCTAGAGCCCATTTCGATTGACCAGCGGTCGAGGGCGCACCGGCCGAGGCGCGAGCTGGTTGTCCGGGGCGACGGTGAAGACGATCTTGCCCATCGGGCTGTCGATCACGGCGCGCTGCGACACCGAAATCGCATTCGCCAGGCTGGCGCCTTTGGCCGAGGCCAGTTGCGTGCGGTAGGCGCCCGGGTCGATCTGGAAGGGGACGGCACGGGCCAGCGCCGGTCAGCGCTGGCCAGTGCCGGTGCTATCGTTCGGTCAGCGCGCGCGTTGTGTCGTTGCGTCGGTGTCCTCGTCGCTGGAATCGCGATCGTCCACGATCGCGTCAGTCACCACCGGACCGCCCTTGATGCCGTCGTTCAGACGCCCGAGCGTGCTGCCGATGGCGCGCTTGAGTTTTTCCGCCGCTCCGTGGATGGCCTGATGCAGGTTGCCGGCATGGTCGCTAGCGGCCACCGGTGCGTGACCTTCGATGCGCGCTTCGAGCAGGCAGCGGAAGTCGCCGGTCGCCGATTTGGCATCATTGGTCTTGTTCAGGTGGACGACCACCCGAGTGATGTTTTCGCTGAAGCGGCCGACCGCGAGGTTGACGACTGTTTCGACGTGGGTGGTCAAGGCTTCCGTGCCCTCGATAGTGTGGTCGGTATTGGTCTGAATTTGCATGGTCTTTATCCTCAATGTCGATCGTGGCGCACGGGCAGTGCGCTACCTGGAGTGCGGCAAACCGAGTGTACGCCCCCTCCAGGCGACCGGCCCGAAAGCCTACGTCTGCGCATTCTGGTGATCGGTGTGCGCAGGTGCCTTGTCGGAGACATCCTCGTCCGTTTTCTCCGGTGACTTCTCGATGCGGGTGATGCTCGAGACCGCGATCGGGTCGCTCGATGGGAACGTCATTTCGATCGCTTCGTCGAGCAGATGTTCCTCCGCGGCGTCCTTGTCGGTCGCGGCTTTGTCTGCGGGTTTGTGGTTGTCCATGCTATTACCTCTCTTCTGGTGGTTCGACGGTGGTAAGAGTCAAGATGCGCTCGTTCGGTTCACGGGTCTGTTCGCTAGCGAACGCAACGGCGGCAAACCGGATCCGCTGTCCGGGTCGCAGGTGCCGGCTCAAGGCATCGATTCAGGACACGACTGCATTGCGGGCGCTGCCCGATTCCGGGTCCGCGCTGTCGCCCGGTGCCGGCAGCGCGACGCGGAACGTGGCGCCGCAGTCCAGGCCGTCGCTGCGCACGCTGATGGCGCCACCGTGCAATACGGTCAGGCTGCGCGCGATCGCCAGCCCCAGGCCAATGCCGCCACGGCGCCTGGTCGACGACGCGTCTTCCTGGCGGAATCGGTCGAAGACGTGCGGCAGGAACTCCGGCGAAATGCCGCAGCCGCTGTCGCTGATCTCGAAGACGACCAAGCCGGGTTCAGCACTGATACGCACGACCACGCGGCCGCCGGCTTCGGTGAACTTGATGGCATTCGTGAGCAGGTTGCTGAGGATTTGTTGTAGTCGTTTCTGGTCGGCCCACACCATCAGACCCGGCCCCGGTGACTCGCAGCCGAGGCTGACCTGCTTGGTTTCGGCCAGCGGCGCCATTGACAGCACCAGATCGCTGACCACATGCCCGGCATCGAGCAGAACCGGCTCCAGCGTCACCTTGCC
>JACMRD010000003.1 GCA_014376645.1 Herminiimonas sp.
ACCTGAAGACCAGCGGCGTCGTTTTTCGCGAGCGCACCGTACCCGGCATGGGCTTGCATCAGGTGTTCGTGCACGACCCCGAAGGCGTGATGGTCGAGTTGAATTACCCGGCGGCAGAAAAAGCTGCGATCGAAGCCGCGATTGAAGCCGCCATCGATGCCGCCAACGGCGCCAGCGCCGCACCCTGAGGTGGCCCGTATCCTGGTCGTCGGCGGATCATTGGGCGGCCTCCTGGCCGCCAATATCCTCGTGCGCAATGGCCACCGGGTGCAAGTCATCGAAAAGGCCGCCAGCTCGCTCGACGGTCGCGGCGCCGGCATCGTCACGCATGAAGCGCTGTTTGCCGGGCTGCGTCGCGCCGGCGTCACCGTCGATGCATCGGTCGGCGTGGAAGTAACGTCACGCGTGGCGCTCGGCCCGGACGGTGAGGTGGTGGCGCGTTTGCCGGTCACCCAGACGCTGAGTTCGTGGAGCCGCCTGTACCAGTTGCTGCGCGAAGCGCTGCCCGAGGATTGCCTGGTCCAGGGCACCAATGCCCGCAGCGTGACCGAGACCGCCGACGGCGTGACGCTGCATTGCGACGGCGAGCGCCACTTCGAAGGTGACCTGCTGCTGGCGTCCGATGGCCTGCGTTCCGTGGTGCGGGCACAGTTCGCACCCGAGATCGTGCCGGAATATGCCGGCTATGTCGGCTGGCGCGGCGTGTGCGACGAGTCGGTGCTGTCGCAGTCGACCATGTGTACCGTCTTCGATTGCTTCGGTTTTGGACTACCGCCAGGCGAGCAGTTGATCGGCTATCCGGTTGCTGGCGCGGGCAATGCCACCACGCGCGGACGCCGCCGATTCAATTTCGTCTGGTATCGCCCCGCTGCGAGTGCGGCCGAGCTTGCAGCATTGCTCACCGATGCCGATGGCGTGCATCACCCGCTGGGCATCCCGCCGAACAAGGTCGCATGGCGCCAAGTGGCGGCCATGCGTACCGCCGCTCGCGAACTGCTGGCGCCACAATTCGCAGAAATCATCGAGAAAACTGCGCAACCATTCCTGCAACCGATCTTCGACGTCAACTCCACCCGAATCGCCTTCGGCCGGGTGCTGTTGATGGGCGACGCCGCTTTCGTGGCGCGTCCGCATGTCGGCATGGGCGTGACCAAGGCCGCCGAAGACGCGATGGCGCTGTCCGATTGCATCGACCGCCTCGGCGCCAATGCCGCTGCCGGCCTCGCGTACGAAGCACTGCGGCTGCCGGCCGGTCGCGCCGTGGTACAACGTGCACGCAAGCTTGGCGGCTACATGCAGTCGCAGGGTTCGTCAAACGTGATTCTTCGCGACACCGAAGAGGTTTTGCGAGAGACTGCGGTCGACCTCGGTCTGCGCGAATCCGTCGCACTCGCCTGAACCCGCCCACAGGAGCCACCGACAACAGCCACAGACATGGAACGACAACCTGATCCAATTCGTCAGTTGAACCAGTAGTTGAACCAGCAGTTGAACCAGCACGAAAGCGCAGCCGCTTCATCGTATCGACCATATAACAATATCGAGGAGACCAGCATGACCACCACACCATTCAATCCACGTCGCCGTGCCATCGTGGGCGCAGCCGCCGTCGCAGCCAGTTCGCCTTTCTGGTTCAACATCGCCCGCGCGCAGACGACGGCGCCGATCAAGATCGGCTTTCCGACGCCGCTGACCGGCGCGTTTTCCGCCGAGGCGCAGGACCAGAGCCGCGCCGCCGAACTGGCGATCCGCGAGTTCAACGAAACGGGCGGCTTCAACGGTCGCAAGGCCGAACTGCTCATTCGCGACGACAAGCTCAATGCCGGCGAAGCGGCTACCCGCACGCTCGAGCTGATCGAAAAGGACAAGGTCGATTTCGTGGTGGGCTCCCTGTCGGCGGCGACCCAGCTGTCGATCAACGCAGTCTGTCGCGACCGCAAGATCATCTTCAACTCGATCAGTCAGTCGGATGCGATCAACGAAGCCAAGGACTGGAGTCTCTATACGTTCCACGAAGCGCTCAACCCGCACCTGACCGCCGGCGCCGTGGCCCGCTATGCGTTTCCGAAATTCGGCAAACGCGTCGTGTACCTGACTGCCGATTACGCTTACGGACATGAAATGGTGCGCGGCTTCCAGCGTGCCGGCACGCCGCTGGGCGTGCAGATGCTGGCCGATATCCGCCACCCGATCGGCGCCGCCGACTACTCGGCATTCCTGCCGCGCATCCAGGCGTTGAAGCCGGACGTGCTGGTGCTGTGCAATTTCGGTCGCGACCTGGTCAACTCGGCCAAGCAGGCCACCGATTTCGGCCTGAAAGCGACCACCAAGATCATCACCCCGGTGTTGCTTTATACCTCGAGATTGGCCGGTGGCGCCGAAGCCTTCGACGGCATCCTTGGTGGTACCTCGTATTACTGGGGCATGGAAGACACCATCCCCGCGGCCAAGGTCTTCAATGACAAGTTCCGCAAGGCCTACGGTGGCGCGGTGCCATCGGACTACGGCGCGCTCGGTTATGCCGGCGTCAAGAGCGTGCTGCAGGCCGTGCGCGAAGCCAAATCGACCGAATCCCTGAAGGTCAGCATCGCGCTGCGCCAGCTACGCTATAACTGGTACAAGGGCGACGAGTTCTATCGCAAGTGCGATCACCAGTCGGTGCAGTCGGTCGTCATCGTCGAGTCCAAGTCGAAGAACATGAAGGACAAGTACGACGTGTTCAACACCCTGGCAATCGAAAAAGCAGACGAGAAAAATCTACGCAGCTGCGACGAGCTCGGCCACAAGATCAGCACCTGATCGTTCTTTTGAACCTGCTTGGCTAATCTGCCTGGCCAAGCTGCTTAGCCAAGCCGCTTGGCCGCACCATTTTTCGGGATCTGCATGGGTGATATCACACCACAATTGCTGCTGTTGCAGCTTGCCACGGGCGTCGCTCTGGGCGCGGTCTACGCATTGCTGGCGATCGGGTTGTCCCTGATCTTCGGCATGCTGACGGTCGTCAATTTTGCCCACGGCGCGTTCTACATGGTGGGCGCTTTCATGGGCGTCTATTTTCTCGGCCTGACCGGTAATTTCTGGCTCAGCCTGGTGCTCACGCCGCTGGCCGTCGGCGCCATCGGCCTGGTCACGGAACGCTTCCTGGTGCGGCCGCTCTACGGCCGTGGCATCGACTATCCGCTGCTGTTGACCTTCGGCCTGTCGTACGTGCTGATCGAGGCGATGCGCACCTTGTTCGGTATTGAGGGCGTGCCGACCTCGGTGCCGACATCGCTGCGTGGCGCGGTCAGTCTCGGCTTCGGCATGTTCCCGATTTACCGGTTGTTCCTGATCGGCGCGGCGGCGGTCGTGATCCTGGCCCTGTACCTGTTCATCGAAAAGACCCGTTACGGCCTGATCATCCGGGCCGGATCGCGCGACCCGGAGATCGTGCGCGTGCTCGGCATCGACGTCGCCCGCATCTGGCTCATGGTGTTCGGCATCGGCACTGCGATTGCCGGCCTGTCCGGCGTGCTGGCTGCGCCGACCCGCGCGGTCAACCCGGAAATGGGTATTCCGGTGCTGGCCGAATCCTTTGTGGTGACGGTCGTCGGCGGCATGGGTTCGCTGCCCGGCGCCGTGGTGGCCGGCTTGCTGGTCGGAGTGGTGTTTTCGATGACCTCGCTGTTTGCGCCTGAACTAGCCGAACTGTCGATCTTCGTCCTGATGGCGCTGGTGCTGCTGGTGCGGCCGCAGGGATTTTTCGGCAAAGCCGGATTGATGGGCTAACGATGAAAAATTTCTACGACTTTATCAAACGCCACCGCGTGGGCGCGGCGATCCTGCTGTTGCTGATGTTCCCGCTGGTGATGCCTTACGAGGCGCTGGCGATCAACATCCTGATCTTCGGCCTCTATGCGGTGGGTTTCAACCTGTTGTTCGGTTATACCGGGATGCTGTCATTCGGGCATGCCGCATTTTTCGGCGTCGGCAGCTATCTGACCGGGATCTCGATGGTCAGCTTCAACCTGCCCTGGCTGGCAGCGATCGGTGTCGGCGTTGCCGCCGCCTCACTGGCCGGACTGGTGATCGGTTACCTGGCGATCCGGACCCGTGGCATCTATTTTTCGATGGTCACGCTGGCGCTCGGGCAGATCGTGTACTACGCCTTCTACAAGGCGGACCGCTGGACCGGCGGTGAAAATGGGCTGCGCGGCATCAAGGTGGAAGTCATCGACCTGTTCGGTTTCAAGCTCGATTTCCTTAACCCACTGACCAAGTACTACATGATCCTGGTGTTCGTCGCCGCCGCCCTGTGGCTGGTCTCGCGCATCCTGAATTCGCCCTTTGGCGCCATCATCGAATCGGTCCGCGAGAACGAGAAACGCACCGCCGCCTGCGGCTACGACGTGGCCCGCACCAAGCTGCTGGTATTCGTGCTGTCGGCGGGCATCTGCGGCCTGGCCGGCACCCTGCGCGCACTGCATTTGTCGATCGTGCCGATCGATTCGCTGCATTATCTGCAGTCGGGCCAGGCGGTCATGATGTGTCTCCTGGGCGGCATGGGCACCTTCTTCGGCCCGTTCATTGGCGCAGCCGTCTTTCTCTATCTGGAAGACGTGGTCACCACCATGACCACGCACTGGATGGCCGTGGTCGGCGTGGTCTTCATCGTGTTCGTGCTGTTTTTCCCGCGTGGTATCTGGGGTTCGATCGTCGGCTGGATGCAGCGGCGCATCGCCATCGACAATGGAGGCATGAAATGAGGACCGTAATGACAACGGCAGCCGCAGCCAATGAACCAGTCCTTGGCGGCGCCACCCAGCCGATCCTCGAAGTCGACCATGTCTCCCAGCGCTTCGGCAACTTCAAGGCGCTCACCGATGTCAGCGTCTCGTTCGAAGCCGGTAAGCTGACCGCCATCATCGGCCCTAATGGCGCCGGCAAAAGCACCTTTTTCAATATCGTCAGCGGCGCCTTCGCACCGACCGAGGGTCGCATCCGCTTTCAGGGACGCGACATTACCGGCCTGGCGCCGCACGAGTACGCACGCATCGGCATCGCCAAGAGTTTCCAGATCACGAATGTGTTCAAGCAGCTCAGCGCCCATGAAAACGTGCGGGTTGCGGCGCAGATGCGCACCACCCGCTTCGCCCTGCTGCGTCCGCGCAGCACGCTTACGGCATTGATCGAGCGCGCCGACATTCTGCTGGCACGGGTCGGCCTGACCGCCTCGCGCGACAAGGTGGCGGGAGAACTGGCGCATGGCCAGCAGCGTGCGCTCGAAGTGGCGATGGCGCTGGCGGCGGAGCCAAGCCTGCTGCTGATGGACGAGCCGACAGCCGGCATGTCGCCGGAAGAGACCGGCGTCATGATGGAATTGATCACCTCGCTGGCCGCCGAGCGCACCGTGATCCTGGTCGAACACAAGATGAAGCTGGTGATGAACCTCTGCCAGCGCCTGATCGTGCTGCATCACGGCGAACTGCTGGCCGAAGGCACGCCGGACGATATCCGCAACAACGACGAAGTGCGTCGCGTCTACCTCGGAAAGAACTGAATGACTGAACCGACGACGTCGAATGCGACGAATGCGACGAATGCGACGACACCAACCGGTGCGACGCTGCGCCCGATGCTGAAGGTCAGCGGCCTGAATGCGTTTTACGACCGCAGCCACGTGGTGCAAGACGTCGCCTTCGAGGTGATGCCCGGCGAGATCGTGACCCTGATGGGCCGCAATGGCGCCGGCAAGACCACCACTCTGCGCGCCCTGATGGGGCTGGTGCCGCAGCGCACCGGCAGCATGCAGTTCGATGGCGTCGACTGCCTGATGGGCCCGGCGCATACGCGCTACCACCGCGGCCTGGCGTACGTGCCGGAAGACCGGCGCATCGTGCCTGGACTGACGGTGCGCGAAAACCTGCAACTGGGCCTGATCGCCGGACGCGAGCGCAGCCGGATGAACGAAATGGTGGAAGAAATCGCCACCATCTTCCCGCGATTGAAGGAGCGGCTGGATCAGGATGCGACCTCGATGTCGGGCGGCGAGCAGCAGATGCTGGCGATCGCCCGGGCCATGATGGCGCGCCCGAAAATGATCCTGCTGGACGAACCCTCGGAAGGCATCATGCCGATCCTGGTCGATGAGATGTTCGAACTGTTTGCGCGGATGAAAGCCTCCGGCACCACGATCCTGCTGGTGGAACAGAACGTCGAGCGTGCCCTGTCGATCTCGGACCGCGCCTACATCCTCGACCAGGGCCAGATCGTGCATGCGGGCCAGGCGGCCGAACTGCTGGCCGACCAGGCGATTCAGGAAAAATATTGCGCTGTATAACGGGTTGTAAAGGACTTTTCCGAGGATAAGCTTGGTATTTTTGACACAGATGCATTTCAGTGCATCGATGACGACCACGAGCGTTCATTCCAGTGTACTATCCGCGGGCTGTAAAAAAATAAATCCATCTCAATGGACGGAGCGAGACCCGAATTCGGCGCCAAAAGCACTGCCGGTTTCGATGAGAGTGGCCAGAAGCCGCGACCCGAGTGTATCCATGAAAAAAGTCTGTTGTTGCTATTGAGCAACGACAGACTTTTTATTTATGGCAGTGCAATATCAATCTGATTAAGATGGCCTGTCTCCTCCATTTCTTCTCGATCTGGATTATAGCCCGCTCAAGCAGCGGGCTTTTTTTTGCCGGGCCGATCGGGAGCCGGTTCAGGCCGGCGCCGCGCGGCGGCGCGCCAGCCAGTGACCGGTAAGCACCACGGCCACGGCGCCGGCCAGCCCTGGCAGACTGAAACCGATGCCGGTACCCGGCACGGTCCAGTCGTGCCACGGCATGGCCGTCGCCACCCAGGTCTGCAGGGCCGGGTCCGATACCAGCATTTCACCGGCGAGATAGCCCAACAGTCCGGCGCCGCCGACGATGATGACCGGCACCCGCTCCATGATCTTGAGGATCAGGCTGCTGCCGAAAATAATCAGGGGAATGCTCACCATCAGGCCGGCCACCAGCAAGGTCACATTGCCCTTGGCCGCCGCTGCCACGCCCAGCACATTATCGAGACTCATCACGAGGTCCGCCATCAGGATGGTCCGGATCGCCACGGCAAGCGAGGTATGGTGATGTTCCTGGTTCGGGTCTTCGTCGTCGGCCAGCAAATTTACACCGATATAGAACAGCAGCAGTCCGCCCACGATCTTCAGATACGGTAGCGTCAGCAATTGCAGCGCAAAGACCGTCAGCACGATGCGCAGCACGATCGCGCCAGCACTGCCGAAAAAGATTGCCTTGCGCTGCTGCTCCGGCGGCAGGCTACGCGCCGCCATGGCGATGACGATCGCGTTGTCACCCGACAGGACGATGTTGACCAGGATGATGTTGCCGAGCGCGATCCAGAACGCTGCATTGCCCAACTGCTCCATCTAACTCCAATCCAGATCAATGGCAGAAAAACGGCTGCGGTGCCGCATCGTCATTCTTCCTGAAACGCGATCTCGCGTTTCGACTTGATCGATGGCAGCGCCACCATCAGCACCAGGGCGGCCGCCGCCAGCAACAGCCCGAGCGACAGTGGACGCGTTACGAACACGGTGAAGTCCCCGCGCGAGATCAGCAGCGCGCGACGGAAATTCTCTTCCATCATCGGTCCCAGCACAAAGCCCAGCAACAGCGGCGCCCCCTCGCAACCGAGCTTGTGGAAGACGTAACCGAGCAGGCCGAAACCGGCGGTCAGCAAGACATCGAAGCTGCTGCTGCTGACCGAATAGACGCCGATGCAGCAAAACACCAGGATCGCCGGATACAGGAAGCGGTACGGCACCGTCAGCAACTTGACCCAGATCCCGATCAGCGGCAGGTTCAGGATCACCAGCATCAGGTTGCCGACCCACATCGAGACGATCAGCCCCCAGAACAGCGTCGGATTGCTGGTCATGACCTGCGGCCCGGGCTGGATGTTATGAATGGTCATGGCGCCGACCATCAGCGCCATCACCGCGTTGGGTGGAATGCCGAGCGTGAGCAGCGGGATGAACGAGGTCTGCGCTGCCGCATTGTTGGCCGACTCCGGCGCCGCCACGCCTTCGATGGCACCATGGCCGAATTCGGCGCGGTTGCGGCTGACTTTCTTCTCCAGCGAATAGGCGCCGAACGAGGCCAGCGCCGCGCCGCCGCCCGGCAAGATGCCGAGGATCGAGCCGAGGATGGTACCCCGCAGGACCGGCGCCACCATGCGCCGAAAATCCTCCCGCGTCGGGAACATGCTGGTGACCTTGCTGGTGAAGAGTTCGCGCGCTTCTTTCTGCTCCAGGTTGGCGATGACTTCGGCAAACCCGAAGACGCCCATGGCGACCGCGACGAAGCCGATGCCGTCGGCCAGCTCCGGAATGTCGAAGGCATAACGCGACACACCGGTATTGACGTCGGTACCAACCAGCCCACCCAGGAGCCCGAGACAGATCATGGCGATGGCCTTGATCAGCGACCCCGAGGCCAGCACGACCGCACCGATCATCCCCAACACCATCAATGAAAAATATTCGGCCGGCCCGAACTTGAAGGCTACTTCGGCCAACGGTACGGCGAAGGCCGCCAGCAGCAACGTGCCAACGCAGCCCGCAAAGAACGAACCGAGCGCAGCGGTGCTCAGCGCGACACCGGCGCGTCCACGCCGCGCCATCTGATACCCGTCGATGCAGGTGACGACCGAGGATGTCTCCCCGGGCAAGTTGACCAGGATCGCAGTGGTCGAGCCGCCGTATTGCGCGCCGTAATAGATCCCGGCCAGCATGATCAGACCGCCCAGCGGAGGCAAGGCGTAGGTGGCCGGCAGCAGCATGGCGATCGTGGCCACCGGGCCGAGTCCCGGCAGTACGCCGATCAAGGTACCGATGACCGCACCGAGAAAACAGTAGACCAGGTTCATCGGCAGCAGCATCGACATGCCGAAAAGGTTCATGGGCTCGAAGGCCATGACGGCACCGAAGCCGATGCCGAGATTGGAAAGCAGACTATCCATGTGGGCCTCTCAGTAACCGGTCAGCGACGACATGAATGGCGCGATCCAGCTTGGCCACAGCGGGAACTGCAGCTTCAGCGCCCAGACGAACACGAGCAGGCAGAGTACGACCAGCACCAGCGCATTGACCAGCGTGGCACGCCAGGCGAATTCATGACTGGCATAACTGGACACGGCCACCAAAACAAGCAGCGAGATGATCAGACCGAGCGGTTGCAGCAGCACGCCGAACAGCACCACCGAGCCCAGCACCAGCAGCAGGGTCGGCCAGGCGAAGGCATCGACGCGCTCGGGAGCAGCGCCCGCACGTAGGCCGCCGACCGCCACCACGATGCCCAGCACGATCACCAGCAGCCCGAGCACCGTTGGAAAATAACCCGGTCCCATCTGCGCTGCGCTGCCGAACTTGTACTGCGTGCCGAAACCGGCAAAAAAAGCACCGAAGGCGATGAACATCACCCCGGCCCAGAAATCCTTGTAGTTCTTGATGTGCATTGCCGTCTTCTCCCCTGTGACCCGATCGTGGCGTCGGTACGTCCCGTGCGACGGACGTCCGACACTCTCCCGACGCACTGTACACGGTTCACGGTGTTTTGTTGACCGGATCGGAACACGCAACCATGCCGAATATTTGCCGCACCTGCTCCACCAGCGCCGCCGGCGAATCAGCCGGATCGAGCCGCAGGAACCGCTCATCCGGACCCGGCGGTTCCAGGTCACGCAGCTGGCTGGCCAGCAAACTGACCGGCATGAAATGATCGGTGCGGTCGGTGCGCTGCTGCATGCGCGCCGCGATCAGGGCCGGATTGCCGTCGAGGTACAACAACGCCAGTCCCGGATCGCCTTCGCGCAGCAGGTCGCGGTAGCGGCGCTTGAGGGCCGAGCACGACAGCACCAGCGGTGTCGCCGTGCCGCGCGCCTCGGTGATCCGATCGCGCAGACGTTCCAGCCATCCGCGCCGGTCATCATCCGACAGCGGCATCCCGGCCGCCATTTTGGCGACGCTCGCAGCACCATGCAGCGTGTCGCCTTCCAGGAAGCGCCAGCCCAGCCGCGCTGCCAGCGCCGCACCGATGACGCTTTTGCCGCAGCCGCTCACGCCCATTACCACCAAGGTCGATGGGTGCGGTGCGTCATTTTCGTTGTCGTGATTCATCGAAGCTTCCAAGGTGGTTTGCACAGGATCCGATTGCCTGCCGATCGTCCGATGATTAACTTGCATTTCTAAAATGATAGGCGTAAGTTCCATGCGAGAAAATAAACAATAAAAATCGTGACAGGAGACGGCATGGCATCTGTGCAGATCAGCGGCATCCAGAAGTACTTCGGCTCGACCCACGTCATCAAGGGGGTCGACATCGAGATCGAAGATGGCCAGTTCGCGGTATTGGTAGGACCCTCCGGTTGTGGCAAGTCGACGCTGTTGCGCATGCTGGCCGGCCTGGAAGAAATCACCGAAGGCACGATCTCCATCGGCGGGCGCGTCGTCAACAACGTGCAGCCCAAGGAACGCGACATCGCCATGGTGTTCCAGAACTACGCGCTCTACCCGCACATGACGGTATATGACAACATGGCGTTCTCGCTGATGCTGGCCAAGAGCGACAAGGCAGCAATCAAGGAGCGGGTCGGCAAGGCCTCCGAGATCCTTGGCCTGACACCGCTGCTGGAGCGCTATCCGCGCCAGCTCTCGGGCGGCCAGCGCCAGCGCGTCGCCATGGGTCGCGCGATCGTGCGCGACCCGCAGGTGTTCCTGTTCGACGAACCGCTGTCGAACCTCGACGCCAAGCTGCGCGTGCAAATGCGCGCCGAGATCAAGGAACTGCACCAGCGCTTGCGCACCACCTCGGTCTACGTCACCCATGACCAGATCGAGGCGATGACAATGGCCGACCAGATCGTGGTGATGCGCGACGGTCTGGTCGAACAGCGCGGCCGTCCGCTCGAGCTCTACGATCATCCGGCCAACCTCTTCGTGGCCGGCTTCATCGGCTCGCCGGCAATGAATTTCATTCCCGCTGTCCTGCGCCGTACCGCGCTGGAGGCCGTGGTCGAATTCGGCGACGGCTCGCGCCTGCCGGCGCCGCACCATGCGGCCGGTACCGACGGCCAGAAGGTGATCTACGGTGTGCGTCCCGAGCATCTCTCGCTGGCTTCGTCGGGCGGCATCCAGACGCGGGTGGTGGTGGTCGAACCGACCGGCGCCAACACCGAAGTCTATTCGCGCTTCTGCGATACCGACCTGATTTCGATCTTCCGCGAGCGGCATGATTTCCGCATGGACGACACCATCCATCTGCTGCCGGATCATGCGCACACCCACCTGTTCGATGCCGCGTCGGGACAGGCGCTGGTCCACTCCTGAATCCCCGGCCCCGCCGGATTGCGCTGCCTCGCCTGTCCTGCGGGCGAGTTTAAAAAAGTAAAAAAGTGGTCAAACCACATTCCACCCTTTCAAAGGAACCGGAGCAACTGATGAAAAATTACACGAGACGCGATTTCCTGCAAACCACGGCCGCCGTCGCGGCTGCCTCGGCACTGGGCCAGCAAGCCTTCGCCGCAGCCCTGCCCGGCCAACGCTACGTCCCTGAAAAAGACGCCAAGCTGCGCGTGCTGCGCTGGAAGCGCTTCGTCCAGGGTGACGAAGACGTCTGGCTGGCGAACACGAAAAAATTCACGCAGATGACCGGCATCGAGGTGCGGGTCGACAGCGAAGGCTGGGAAGACGTGCGGCCAAAAGCTGCGGTCGCCGCCAATGTCGGCAGCGGCCCGGACATCATCTGCGGCACCTTCGAGGATTCGCACCTGTACCCCGACAAGCTGGTCGACCTGACCGACCTGGCCAACTACCTCGGCAACAAGTACGGCGGCTGGTACGATTCGGCCAAGTCGTACGGCATGATCGACAAGAAAAAATGGAACGCGATCCCGATGGGCGCCGCCGGCAGCTGCATGGTCTACCGCGAGAGCCACATGAAGGCGGCCGGCTTCGACACCTTCCCGAAAGACACCGCCGGCTTCCTCAAGCTGTGCCAGGCACTGAAGGCCAAGGGCACGCCGCCCGGCTTCGCACTTGGCAACGCCACCGGCGACGCCAACCAGTGGTGCCACTGGCTGCTGTGGGCCTTCGGCGGCAAGCTGGTCGACACCAAGAACAAGGTTGTCATCGACAGCCCGGAAACCATCAAGTGCCTGGAATACGCCAAGGAACTGTATGCGACCTTCGTGCCCGGCACCCTGTCCTGGCTCGACCCCAACAACAACAAGGCGTTCCTCGATGGCCAGATCAGCCTGACCAACAACGGTATCTCGATCTACTACGCGGCCAAGACCTCGAAGGACCCGGCGATCGCCGCCATGGCCGCCGACATCAACCACGCCAACATGCCGATCGGTCCGGTCGGCCATCCGACCGAGCTGTCGCTGGTGTTCCCGATGATGCTGTTCAAGTACTCGAAGTATCCGAACGCCGCCAAGGAATATCTGCGCTTCATGATGGAGAAAGAACAGTACGAACCATGGCAGCAGGCGGCA
>JACMRD010000106.1 GCA_014376645.1 Herminiimonas sp.
ACCAGCCATGCCCGTGCAGACAACGCGGTACGGGACGTCACTCAAGCGAGGACTCCCATGCATCCGACATTCGGTGCTGCCGCTGCAGCGCTCATCCTGACTTTCATCCCCGCCACCTCCGGCGCCGCCGATCTGCTCGACACGGCAATCACTTCCGGCAATCTCAAGACCTTTGTGGCCGCGGTCAAGACATCGGGGTTCAGCGAATCCCTCCGGAGCGCGGGACCGTTCACCGTTTTCGCGCCGAGCGACGAAGCCTTTTCCCGCCTGCCTGCCGGCACCTGGGAAGCGCTGGTCAAGGACAAGGCCAGGCTGGCGCAGGTCCTTGGCTACCTCATCATCCCCGGCAAGATACTGGTTGCCGATGTCAAGCCGGGCAAGACAAAGACCCTTCAAGGTGCGCAGATCTTGCTCAAGTCGGACAACGGTCGGGTCACCGCCGACGAGGCCACGGTGATCGAAAGCGATATCGTCGCCGACAACGGCGTCATTCATGCGATCGATACCGTCGCGATGCCAAAATAGCGATTTTTTCAGTGGTATCCTTGGCGCCAACACCATCATGAAAGCGAGACGCCGATGCCAGTCAAAGCACCCCGACGTACCCGGGACCGGATCCTCGAGCTGTCGCTGCGCATGTTCAACGAGTTCGGCGAACCGAATGTCACCACGTCCGTGATCGCTGAAGAACTGGCGATTTCACCCGGCAATTTGTACTACCATTTCCGCAACAAAAACGATATCGTCAACTCGATTTTCGTCGAATTCGAAAGCGAGATCGCTCGCATGCTGGCAGTGCCGGCCGAACGCCGTCCGACCATCGAAGATGTCTGGACCTATCTGCGACTGATGTTCGAGCTAGTGTGGCGCTTCCGGTTTTTCTACCGCGATCTCAACGACCTGTTGTCACGCAACCGTACCCTGGAGCTGCAGTTCAAGCAGATCCTGGCGCACAAGATCAAGGTGGCGCAGCAATTGTGCGAAGGTCTGCGCAGCGACGGCGGCATGGCCGGCAGCGATCTGGAAATCACCGCGCTGGCCACCAACATGGTGGTGGTGGCAACCTACTGGCTGTCTTATGAATACGTGCGCAATCCGCGTAACTACACCGAGGCGCAATCGATGACCGAGGCATTGACGCGCGGCTGCTACCAGGTCATGGCGCTGACCAGTCCCTATCTGCGCGGCGATGCGCGCGACCTGTTCGACCGGCTGGCGCGAGACTATGTCGACCGGCAGGCGTGACGCCGCTGACCCGCTCGTCCTCGCACTGCGTTCCCACACCTCAGGAATCCGAACCGTGAAATCAATATGTGTGTACTGCGGCGCCTCCAGCGGCGTCGCGCAAATCTATGTCGACGCAGCCCGGACGCTGGCTGCCGAGATGGTCGCATCCGGCATCGCGCTGGTCTACGGCGGCGGCAATGTCGGCCTGATGGGTACGATCGCCGATGAAGTCATGCGCCTCAGCGGTGAGGTCACCGGTGTCATTCCGCAGGCACTGATGGAAAAAGAAGTCGGCCACCGCGACATCACTCATCTGCACGTAGTTGACGACATGCACCAACGCAAAGCCATGATGGCGCAATTATCGGATGGTTTCATCGCCATGCCGGGCGGCATCGGTACGCTGGAGGAATTGTTCGAAGTCCTGACCTGGTCACAACTCGGCTTGCATGACAAACCGATCGGACTGTTGAACGTCAATGGTTTTTACGATGGGCTGATTGGTTTCACCGGCCATCTGGTAAGCGAAGGATTCCTGAAGCCGGCCCATGCGGCACTGCTCATGGCCGAGCCGGAGCCGGCGGCGCTGCTGGCGCGCTTTGCTGCATTCGTCCCCGACCGCAGCGTCAAGATCCTGCACCGCGACATTGCCGAAGACTTGCTGCGCTGAGGCAGGTTCTCCGCCGACGCGATCAATGCTCTGCTGGCACGACCGCTTTAATTTTCGTCCAGCGCCTGCCGGAAATCCTCCACCAGATCCACGGTGTCCTCGATCCCGATTGATACCCGGATCAGGGATTCGGCGATACCCATGCTGGCACGGCGCTCCGGACCCATCTCGTAAAAAATCGTGTGCGCAACCGGAATCACCAGGGTCCGGGTATCGCCCAGATTGCTGGCCGAGACACCCAGTTTCAGCCGATTGAGATAATCGAAGCAATCGATGCCATCGGCCAGTTCGAAACTGAACAGGCTGCCAAAGGCGCGGAACAGTTCGCCGGCAATCGCGTGCTGCGGATGCGAGGCCAGGCCGGGATAGTGGACCGCTGCCACGCGTGGATCGGCTTCCAGCATCCGTGCCACGGCCAGCGCACTGGCGCATTCGCGATCCAGGCGCAAGGCCATGGTTTCGGACCCAACCGCCAGGTGATGCGCCGCTTCCGGCCCGAGCGTGCCGCCGAAATCGCGTAGCGCCTTGGCCCGTACCTGCGCCATGCCCCACTGTGCCGGCGCGGCTTTCTTGTAGGTATCGAAGATGTTCGGGAATTGCGCCCAGTCGTACAACCCGGTATCGGTCAGGCTGCCACCGAGCGCATTGCCGTGGCCGCCGATCGATTTCGTCAGCGCATTGACGACCAGGCTGGCGCCCACCGCCTTGGGCCGGAACAGGTAAGGCGACGTCATCGTGTTGTCAACGATGTAGACGATGCCGCGGGCACGACACAGTGCACCAATGCGCGCCAGGTCCGCCACCTGAGTGCGCGGGTTGGCGATGGTTTCGACGAAGACGATGCGCGTGGCCGGCGTCAGCGCCGCTTCGACATGGGCGACATCGGTCGCATCGACGAAGGCCACATCGATCCCCTGCCCGGCAACGGTCTGCCAAAGACTGTTGGTGTTGCCGAACAGGAAAGCCGACGACACGACATGATCGCCTTCCCGCAGCAGCGCCTGCACGACGGACGCAATGGCCGCCATGCCGGTTGCAAAACAGATCGTGGCAATGCCATCTTCCATTCGCGTGACCTTGTCCTCCAGCGCCGAGACAGTCGGGTTGCCCTGACGGCCATAGCGATAGCCCTGCTGGCGCCCCTGGAACACGGCAGCCAGATCACGCGCATCGTTGTAGCCGAAGGTCACCGAGGTGTGGATCGGCTTGTGCAACGAACCATGCTCGATCGGTTTTTGCCGATCGCTGTGGAGGGTGGTGGTGGTGAAGCCGTACTGCGTTTTATCGGTACTCATGGAAAAGGTCGGCAATCATGCGGCCAAGAAGGTGGATCAATCCACCTGCGCCAGGTTCAGGTTCAGTTGGGAACGCACCGCATCCTCATTTTCAGGCTGCGGATTGTTGCGCTTGAATTCGATGCGATCGAGATAGTCGCGTGAAATGTCACCGGTAACGTACACGCCGTCGAAACACGATGCCTCGAAGTTGCGCAACATCGGATTGACATCCGAGATCGAACGCTTCAACGAATCGATGTCTTGATAGACCAGCGCGTCGGCGGTGATTTCGCGGCAGACTTCTTCCTCGGTGCGGCCGTAGGCGATCAGTTCGTTACGGGTCGGCATGTCGATGCCGTACACATTTGGAAATTTCACCGGTGGCGCTGCCGAGGCGAAGATCACGCGCTTGGCGCCGGAGTCGCGCGCCATCTGCACGATTTCACGACTGGTCGTGCCGCGCACGATCGAGTCGTCGACCAGCAGCACGGTCTTGCCTTTGAACTCGGAACCGATCGCGTTGAGTTTCTGGCGCACGGACTTCTTGCGGATCGCCTGGCCCGGCATCAGGAAGGTACGTCCGATATAGCGATTCTTGATGAAGCCTTCGCGATAGTCGAGGTTCAGCTTGAGCGCCAGTTCCATCGCCGACGGCCGTGAGGAATCGGGAATCGGCATGACCACGTCGATCTCCCCGGACGAAAATTCGCGGCGGATCTTCTCGGCCAGGTATTCGCCCATTTTTAGGCGGGTCTGGTACACAGAGGCGCCGTCGATGACCGAGTCAGGACGCGCCAGGTAGACGTATTCGAAGGCGCAAGGGTTCAGGCTCGGATTGTCCGCGCACTGCTGGTTGTAGAGCTTGCCGTCCATGTCGATGAAGATCGCTTCGCCAGGGATGACG
>JACMRD010000107.1 GCA_014376645.1 Herminiimonas sp.
GATGATCATCAGCAGCACCGCGCCCGACTCGTGCCAGGAAAGCAGTTCCGGATTGACGGCGCCGTTCTTGGTCGCATGGAGAAATCCGGCCAGCCCCGCCAGCATGCCGGCCAGGACGAACGCCGCCAGCTTGTAGGCATAGGTGTGGTAGCCAGCCGCGCGCATGCGCTGTTCGTTGATGCGGATGCCGGCCAGCGCATGGCCGAAGCGTGAGCGCCGCAGTAGCGCCAGGAACACGTAGGTCAGGCACAGGCACGCCAGAGTGAAGAAATACAGGTGGCGTCCGTTCTCCAGGTCGATCCAGCTGCGACCGGCCAGATTCAAGGCGGCGCGGGTTGACAGGAACATCCCGTCGCTGCCGCCGCCGATGGCCGTGTCATGGAAGACGAAGAACGCCATCTGCGCAAACGCCAGCGTGACCATGATGAAATAGACGCCGCGGGTGCGCAGGCTGAGTGCGCCCACCAGCAGTGCATAGGCGCCGGCGGCAGTCATCGACAGCGCGATCAGGATCGGCAGCGAAGTCGTGGTATCGGCCGACAGCAGCACGGTGACATAAGCCGCGATGCCATGGAAAGCGGCATGTCCCAGGCTGATCAGGCCGGTGGTGCCGACCAGCAGTTCCAGGCTCAGCGCAAAGATGGCGTAGATCACGATCTTGACGACCAGCTCCTGCAGATAGGGCGACAGGAACAGCGGCAGCAGCGCGACGCCGAGCGCGACGGCGACGGCCGGCAGCCAGTCCAGGCGCATGCCGGCGGGCGTGGTCCGAGGATTCAGAGAATCCAGGGGATTCGGCAGTGTCGGCATCGCTTTCAATATCCCTTGCTCTTCAAGCCTTCGGGGCGCCAGATCAGCACCAGCGCCATCAGCACGTAGACTCCGATGCCGCTGTACTGGGCAAAGAAGACCTTGCCGAAGGTGTCGACAAATCCGACCAAGAGGGAGGCGATCAGCGCACCTGAAATCGAGCCGACGCCGCCGATGACCACCACCACGAAGCAGATGATCAGGATCTGGCCACCCATGCCGGGATAGACCGAGGTGGTGGGTGCGGCGATCATGCCGGCCAATGCCGCCAGCGCCACGCCGCCGGCAAATACCACGCGGTACAGCAGGCGGATGTTGATGCCCAGGCCACGTGCCATGTCGCGGTTGCTGGCGCCGGCGCGAATCATCATGCCGAGCCGGGTGTGGTTGACGACGCCGTACAGACCGAGCGCCACCACCAGGCAGGCTGCCGAGGCGAACAGGTTATAGACCGGATACGACATCAGATCGCCCAAGTGGATTCCACCGGATAGCCAGTCGGGTGTCTTCACGCCGTGCACATCGTTACCGAACAACAGGCTGCGCACTTCTTCGAATACCAGGATCAGGGAATAAGTCATCAGTACCTGTTGCAAGTGATTGCGCTGGTACAGGTAACTGAAGAAAGCCCATTCCAGCACGAAACCGAACAGTGCCGCCAGCCCGACCCCGGTCACCAGCTGCATCAGAAACTGGTCGCCGAACAGAGGCGCGAGCGCGAACGCCATGTACGCGCCCAGCATGTAAAAACTGCCGTGCGCCAGGTTGATGATGCCCATGATGCCGAAGATGAGCGTCAGGCCGCTCGCCACCAGAAACAGGAGCAGCCCGTACTGGACCGCGTTGAGGCATTGGACAAGGAAAGTAGAGAATTCCATGGAGAAAAGGCAGCGGCGTGAGGAAATTGGAGACAGTCGAAGACAACGGAAAACGGTCCGGCGCAGTGCAGTAACCGGGAAGCGCGCATGTCGCCGCCATGCGCGCCCGGCAAGGTCGGTCGGGTCCGGCCGCGGTTACATCTTGCAGCCTTTGCCTGGATCGGCCAGCGCCTTGATGGCCATGCCTTTGAGTTCGTTATTCTTGCCCTTGACCTGGCGCAGGTAGATGTCCTGGATCGGGTTGTGACCGGCAGAGAGACTGAACTTGCCGCGCGGGCTGTCGATCTGGGCGCTGCTCATGCCGGCGATGACCTTTTCCATGTTCTTGATGTCGCCACCCGCCGCTTTCAGACCGACAGCCAGCAACTGCGCGGCGTCATAGCCTTGTACCGCATAGACATCGGCATTGACTTTGTAAGTCTTGGCAAAATTGAGGCGGAAGGCATTGTCGCGCGGCGTATTGAGGTTGTCGGCGTAATGCAGCGTGGTCAGCATGCCTTGCGCCGCGTCGCCCTGCGCTTCGAGGGTGCCGTCGGTCAGAAAGCCCGGACCGTACAGCGGGATGGTCTTGTTCAGGCCGGCCGCGGCGTAGTCCTTGACGAACTTCACGGCGCCCCCGCCGGCAAAAAAGGCATAGACCGCATCCGGCTTCTGGGCCGCGATCTGAGTCAGCAGGGCCTGGAATTCGACATTCGGAAACGGCAGGGTCAGGTTCTGCGTGACCTTGCCGCCGCCTTTTTCAAAGCCATCGACGAAGCCCTTGGCTGATTCCAGTCCGGCGGCATAGTTCCAGGTGATCGTCATGGCGGTCTTGTGACTGCGCTCGGCGACGACCTTGCCCATCGCATAGGCCGGTTGCCAGTTGGTGAACGAGGTCCGGAAGATGTTCTTGGCGCACATGGCACCGGTGAGGGCATCAGCGCCGGCATTGGGCACGATCATCAGCGTGCCGGTATCGCGCGCCACCTTGGCCATGCCCAGCGCCACGCCCGAATGCACGCTGCCGACCAGCACGTCGACCTGGTCGCGCTTGACCAGCTTGTTGACGTTCTCGGTCGCCTTGGCCGGCTCCGATTCATCGTCGACCCTGAAGTACTGGATCTCCCGCCCGGCCAGCTTGCCACCCTGCTCGGCCACGTACAGCTTGAAACCGTTCTCGATCATCGTGCCCAGACTGGCGTAGGTGCCGGTGGCCGGCAGCATCAGGCCGACCTTGACCGGCGCGCCGGCGCTCTGGGCGCCAGCGGCCCCGACCGACAGCAGCGCGATGGCGGCGACGACTGCCTGCACGCGGCGCGTTACAAGGAGAGGAGCGGAAAGCAGGATCGGATGTGACGGCATGGTGGCTCCTCGTGATCGTTATGGTGCGGCGAATGCGGCGGGCGCGTCGGCGCCCATTATAAATCGTGTTACTTCCTCGATAACCTGTTCCGGTTGATCGCGTTGCGGTGAGTGGCCACAGTTGGCCAGAATCGCCAGCCGTGTCTGCGGACGTGGCCGCAGCCGCTCGATGGCCTCGATCTGATCGAGCGTGCCGTATTCGTCGTCCCGCCCCTGGATGGCCAGGATCGGGCAGATGATGCGGGCGCAATCGGCTTCGATGTTGAAGGCTGCGAAGGCCGGATCGAGCCAGACATCGTTCCAGCCCCAGAAGGCTGAATCCACATCAGCGTGGAAGCGGGCCAGCCGGTTGCGCAGTCCCCAACCGCTGCCGCCGCCGTCCTCGGCATAGGTCGCGCGCACGGCGCGGATGCTCGCCAGGCTCAGCTCCTCGACAAACAGATGCGGCGCCAGCACCACGATGCCGTGCAGCTGTTCCGAAAATCGGCTCGCGTGCAGCAAGGCGATCGAGCCGCCGTCGCTGTGGCCGAACAGCCAAGGCCGCTGCACGCCGAGCGCGGCGAACAGTTGGGGCAATACCTCGAAGGCCTGCTGTTGCATGAAGTCGCACGGAAACCGTTCCTGCAAGGGGCGCGGGGTCGAGCCGCCATAGCCGTAGCGGGAAAACACCAGCCCGCGCAACCCCAGGCCCTGGCACAGCCGTTGCGGAAATTCCTTCCATAGCGCCAGCGATCCGAGTCCTTCGTGCAGGAACACCATCACCGGCGCCGCCGGATCGGTGACGCCGACCCACTGGTACTCGATCTCCAGGGGGCGCTCGCGCCAACGCAATTGTACGTAGGCGGTTGGTGCAACGGCTGTGTCGTTCGTCATGCGGTCAGGACATTCTGTCCGACAGTGCGCGCAGCTTGAAGCGCTGGATCTTGCCGGTGGCTGTCTTGGGCAGATCGTCGACGAACAGAATCTCGCGCGGATACTTGTGTGGCGCCAGTTTACCCTTGACCCAGGCTTTCAGGTCCATGGCGAGCGCATCCCCCGTATCCTGCCCGGCGCGGGCCACCACGTAGGCCACGGTGCGCGTGAGCCCTTCGGCATCGACATGGCCGATGACGGCGCATTCGAGCACCGAGGAATGCGACATCAGCACGCCCTCGACTTCGATCGGCGAGACATACTGGCCGCTGACCTTGAGCATGTCGTCGCTGCGTCCCGCATAGGTATAGAAGCCGGCCGCGTCGACCTGATACTTGTCGCCGCTCTTGACCCACTCTCCCTGGAAGGTCGCGCGGCTCTTTTCACGGGCGGTCCAGTACAGCAGCGCCGCACTTGGGCCGCGGATGTACAGGTCGCCGATCTCGCCGACCGGCGTCGGGTGTCCGGATTCGTCGCGCAGTTCCAGCACGTAGCCGGGCACCGGCTTGCCGCTGCAACCATAGCGCAGGTCGTCGCTGCGGTTCGACAGGAAGATATGCAGCATCTCGGTCGAACCGAGTCCGTCGAGGATGTCGGCACCGAAGTGGGCCTTGAAGCGTTCGCCGACCTCCCGTGGCAGCGCCTCGCCTGCCGACGCGCACAGGCGCAGGGCTACCTGCGCGCGTGTCGGCAGATCGGGTGACGCCAGCATGCCAACGTACAGCGTCGGTACGCCGCAGAACAGCGTCGGCCGGTAGCGCACGAGTCGCTCGAAGATCGCTGCCGGCGTTGGCCGCTCGGCCATCAGGATCGTGGTTGCACCGGCCGTCAGCGGAAACGTCAGGCCATTGCCGAGACCATAGGCAAAAAACAGTTTTGCCGCCGAAAAAACGATGTCGTCGCGGCCCACGCCCAGCACCGGCGTGCCGTACAGCGTGGCGGTCCAGTACAGGTTGGCGTGGGTATGGACCGTGCCTTTCGGGCGACCGGTGGAGCCGGAGGAATAGAGCCAGAATGCGATCTGATCGGCGTGCGTGTCTTCGGGCGGACGGTCTTGCCCATCAGTAGCGAGCAAGGCTTCGAAGGACTGCACCCCCTGCAGCGCCGGCGTCGGCATGCCGGTGACGAACAGTGGCGTCTGCAGCCCCGATAATTGCAAGGCTTCCTGCATGCACGGCAACAGGGGCGCTGTCACGATTGCCAGGCGCGCGCTGCAGTGCTGCAGCATGTAGGCATAATCGCTGGCCGGTAGCAAGGTATTGACCGGCACCGGCACCACGCCCGCGTACAATGCGCCCAGCAGCGCGACCGGCATGTCGATGGTGTCGTGCATGACCAGCAGGATGCGCTCTTCGGGACGCACGCCGTGCGCAATCAGGCCGGCGGCGAAGGCCCTGACGCTGGCGTCGAGCTCGCCATAGGTTTGCCGGCGGGTGTCGTCGATGTAGGCAAGCCGGTCATGGTTGCCCAGATTGCGTTGCAACAGATGCGCTGCAAAATTGAAGCGCTCCGGCAATTCGCGCATGTCGGGCGCGGTGCGCGCGCCCTGGCTTGTCTGGTCCATTGGCTCTCTCCCGCTGCTGTCGTTTGGCGCGCCGCAGTGCGGAACGATGTCGACTTATATTGCACCTTGTTTTGAGTATAGATGCAGTAACTTGCGTAAGTCAATTGCTTGCACCATACTCTAATTGATTGCCGTTTCGTCTCCCAGGAGAGCAACACATGACCCAAAAATCGCCTGCTCCCGTGACAGCGTTGCAGTCTCAGAACAACGCTGCCGAGACAGAGCGCGACCCCTATCTGGCGGCGCTGGGCGAGCGCCTGCGCATGCTGCGCGCCCGGCGCGGCCTGACGCGCAAGGCGCTGGCGCGTCTGGCCGACGTCTCCGAGCGCCACGTTGCGAATGTCGAGTCCGGTGTCGGCAATGCATCCATCCAGTTCTTGCGTCAACTCACCGCCGTGCTGAATTGTTCGTTGGCCGAAATGATCGGTGACGAGACCGCCTCCTCGCCCGAATGGCTGATGATCCGCGAGATCCTGCGCGGCCGCAGCGAAGCAGAACTGGCCAGCGGCCGCGCTGCGCTGGCCGGCGTTTTCGATGCCCCGACCAGTGAGGCGGCGCGGCGCCAGCGGCTGGCCATGATCGGCTTGCGCGGCGCCGGCAAGTCGACTCTCGGACGGATGCTGGCCGAGCAATGGAAGGTTCCGTTCGTCGAACTGAGCCGGCACATCGAGACTATCGCCGGTTGCAGTATCGCCGAAATCTATGCCCTGTACGGCCCCAATGCCTACCGGCGTTATGAATACCGCGCGCTGGAAGACGTGATCCAGCGCTTTCCGCGTGCGGTGATTGCGACTCCGGGCGGAATCGTCTCGGACCCGGCCACGTTCAACCTGCTGCTGTCGCACTGTTACACGGTCTGGCTGCAGGCATCGCCGGAAGAGCACATGGCGCGGGTAGTGGCCCAAGGCGACATGCGGCCCATCACCGGCAATCGCGAAGCCATGGAAGATCTCAAGCAGATCATCAGCAGCCGCACCCAGTTTTACGAAAAGGCCGATCGCAGCGTCGACACCAGTGCGGTGGCGGAGCCGGTCGCCTTCGCGCGTCTGCTCGCTTGCCTGCATGCGATGGCTTGACGGTCGCGCTGTCGTATAAGCTGCGGCAATAACTGCAATATTATGCGCAATCAGACGATTCCTTCAAGCAAGCCACCGGCGCGGCATGGCTTGAGTTTTGTCGGGATGAGATGCGAAGAATTTTTGTATTCTTGCAATTCATTTCCTTCCAGTCCAAAACCACATGTACTCAGATTCGTCTTTATCCGCCAGTCGGTACAGTCCTCGGCAATCCGAGCGCCCGATTGCATCCGCGGCCCCTGTCGCACCCGACGCCGCCGACGGGTCACCCCGCTCGCTGAACCCGCAGCTGGACCAGCTGCGCCGCATGCGCTCTTGCCTGAACGATCGGCAGGGCGCATCCCTGCAGACGCTGGAAATCCTGCAACAACGCCTGCAGGCGAACCAATGTAACGCTGAACTGATCGGCGTCGATCCTGCCTCACCCCAGCTTCGGGCTGCACGAGAGACATTGGAACGCAGGGCCAGTTTTCTCCTCGTCATGCCGGTTCTCGCCGACGTGCAACGTGCGATCGGTGCGTTGCACGAGTCGGTAACGGTGGGACTACCCGCCACCGATCGGCAAATCCTGACGACGCAACTGACGGGCCTGCGCAAGGTCATCGACCATAACAATGCCAACGCGTTGGCCGACGCGCGGCGAGGTGCACGGTTCTGTTCTCTCAGTGTCCGTCCTGAGGTATTCGCCGAGTTTCTTCGGGATCAGAAAGCCTGCCTGGAAGCCGTCGTCGGCGCCTGCCGCATGCACCGTGGCCAGCCTCGCACCCAGGCACTGACGACCGCGCTGCTGGAGTTGAGCCGTGCCTACCTGGCGCGGGCAAAAATGATGCCAAGCGGTATGGTGCCCGCGGCGAGCTTCGTATTTGACGACCGCCGGTTTGGTCCTGAACCGGTGTCGGTGGCCTTGCTGCAACGACCGCAAAGCCAATCCACGCTGTTTGAAAATTTCGATGGTCAGTGCGCCGACATCCTGATCGGTATCGACGATCTGGACAATGCGCAGGTGGAGCCAGCCCATGGTACCGGGACGTCGCAGATGCACGTGAAGGGGTTCGAACGCTGTGACGTTGCTTCGCAGCAGGCCGGGGTTTTCCTGCAAAAATTATTTCTCGAACTCGCCCACGTCGAAGAAAAGATTTATCTGTGCCGGCGCATGAACAAGGATGGCAGTGCACTGACGGCGTGCGCTCGAAACACCCGCCGTGAAATCGAGTATCTGGGATCGGTACGGCTCGGCGATCGCCGCGATGCCTTGCATGCGGATGGTCCCGATCCGGAAGGGCGCAGTCAGCGCGCGCTGTTCCTGCAGTTGATGCCTGTGATTGCCCTGATCGGTGCAGAGTACCGGCGCAATCAAGGTGAACCGATCGTCGTCGATGCGGATCTGGCAAGCTGGCTGGGCAGTCCGGAAGTCATCAAGGATATGACGGGCCTGCAATATCCGGCCAGGCGTCTGCAACTGGGGCCGATGCTGGAAATTGCAGGCTTGTTACTGAAGACAGGCGTCTTCGTGGAAACCGGCGGTGCGCCGGCATCCGCCCAACCGGTCACTGCAGATCTTACCGGATCACCGTTGCCAGACCTTCCAGCGCCTCGGGACTGATCCCGGCGGTCTCGATATCGACCCGACGATTCCGGTGCACAGTCAGATGCCGACCGACCCTGAACCAAGGCCGGGCGCGCCATCGCGACTCAGGTCCGAAGCGACTCCAGCAGTGTCTGCAACTGGTTGATATCGTAAGGCTTGGCCAATGAATGCGCGGGGAAGCCGACATTGGCCGTTAGTCCCGCGCCGTAGCCGGAGGCGAAGATCACCTGGATGCCTGGCTTTTCAGCGACTACCCGGCGCGCGAGGTCGATGCCCGACATGCCGGGCAGCCTGACGTCCGTCAGCAGGATATCAAAGGTGTCCGCGGCGATGCAGGTCAACGCTTCTTCGGCGCTGCCGGAGGGCGTCGGGAGATGGCCGAAATTTTCCAGCAACTCGCAGACCAATTGGCAGAGGTCAATATTGTCTTCGACTACGAGAATACGCAATGAAGCACCGGCGTCGGGCGCCGGTGCGGGTGCGGGTGCGGGTGCGGCAACCGGCGCTGGCGATGAGACCCCCAGGGATGGTACCGGTGTTATCGGTGTTATCGGCGCTGTTCGTGCTGTCGGTGCTGTCGGTGATGGCACGGGCGGACGTGAGTTCGTGATCTGCAACTGCTTGGCCAGGCTCCTGCGAATCTTGCGCGCCAACTCATCGCGGCGATATGGCTTGCTCAGCAGGTCGACGCCGGCGTCGAGTCTTCCCCCATGCACGATCGCATTCTGGGTATAACCGGAGGTAAACAGCACCGCCAGATTCGGCAGCAGCAATCGGGCCTGACGCGCCAGGTCTGGACTTCGCAAGGGGCCGGGCATCACGACGTCCGTAAACAGCAGGTCGATCGGTACCCCGCTCTCAAGGATCACCAGCGCGCTCTCACCGTCGTTTGCTTTCAACACGCGGTAACCGAGCGTGGTCAGCGTGTCGACGACGGTGACCTGCACGCCGGTATCGTCCTCCACCACCAGGATCGTTTCGGAGCCGCCCTGCATCGGCTCTGTCGCGCTTTCTTCCAGCATCGACGCGTTTTCCAGGCAACGTGGCAAGTAGATCCGAATCGTAGTGCCCTGGCCGACACCGCTGTAGATATTGATGTGCCCCTGGCTCTGCTTGACGAAACCATACGCCATCGACAGGCCAAGACCGGTACCTTCGCCTTCCGGCTTGGTGGTGAAAAAAGGTTCGAACGCCTTCTTCAGGACGTCCGGCGACATCCCCGCGCCGGTGTCGGAGACCGCCAGCAGCACATACTCGCCCGACGGCACTGCCTCGTCCTCGTTGCTGCAGTCGTTGTAGAAGTCGTCGAGCTTCACGTTGCCGAGTTCGATGGTGAGCTTGCCGGCACCACCCATCGCATCGCGGCTGTTGATGGCCAGGTTGAGGATGACGTTCTCGATCTGGCTCGGGTCGGCCAGCGTGTTCCAGAGCTGATCCGCCACGTTGGTTTCGACCTCGATCGATTCGCCGAGGGCCCGGCGCAACAGATCGTTCATGTTCTGCACCAGCTGTCCGAGATTGATGACGATCGGCTGCAGCGGCTGGCGCCGCGCGAACGCCAGCAATTGTGATGACAGTTTGGTGCCGCGCAGCACTGCAGTGACCGCCGTGTCGAGGCGGGTCTGTGCGGTCGGATTTTCGACGATGTCGTTTTGTAGGAGCTGCAAGTTGCCGCCGATGATCTGCAGGACGTTGTTGAAGTCATGTGCCACGCCGCCGGTCAGTTGTCCGATCGCTTCCATCTTCTGCGACTGGTGGAGCGCCTCCTCGGCACGCGCACGGCGGTCGATTTCGTCGATGACACGATGCTCCAGCGTTTCGTTCAGTATCCGCAGTTGATCCACGCTGTCGACCCGTTGCGTGATATCGATGAAGGTGCACAGCGCGCCTTGCAACTGTCCGTCGCGCCAGATCGGATGGGCCCGATATTCCACGGCAAAGTGCGAGCCGTCGGTGCGATAGAACCACTCGTGCTCGACGTGCGCTGCTTCGCCGGTTTGCGCGGCCAGGTAGATCGGGCAATGTTCGCGCGAATAATGGCTGCCGTCGGCGTGCGAATGATGGATCATGTCGTGCAGCGTGCGGCCGATTGCTTCGGATTCGTGCGCGAAGCCGAGCATGCGCAGGAAGGCCCGGTTGCACAACGTGGTAGCGCCACTCCGGTCGACCGAATAGAACCCTTCCTCCGTCGAATCGAGCAGCAAGCGGATGAATTCGTTGCGCTCGAAAACTTCCTTCTCGGTCGCCGCGAGGGCTTCCTCGACCAGCTTGCGTTCGGTGATATCGAAAGCGACGCCGACGAAGCGACGCAGTGCGCCGATACCGCCACCGACGACTTCGCCACGGCGCGCCAGCCAGCGTCGCTCGCCGGTGTCGGCGCGACGGATGCGGAATTCAGCATAGGCCAGCGGGTTGCTGCGCTTTTCCTCGGTAGCTGTGCCGAGCAACCAGTGGTCGTCGGGTTCGACCAGGTTCACCAGCACCGGGGCGGTGACCTCGGTGTCGGCACCGATCCCCCACAGGGCGCGATAGGTGGTCGAGGTGATCATTTCGTTTGTTGCGGGAAACCACTCGAAGGTGCCGATACCGCCGGCATCGTGGGCGATCCGCAGCCGCTCGTCGGCGGCAGCGCTCGCATTGCTGGATTGCTCGGCATGGACCCGTCGGGTGGTATCGATGGCGACGCAGGAAACGCCGCCGATCCGACCGTCGTCATCGCGCACCGGGGTATAGGACAGGTCGAACCATTTACTGTCGTCGCCGGCGACCGAGAGCTTTGCCTGGAGGTTCAGGATCGCGCCGGGATATGCCGTCTCGAACACGTTGTCGTCCCAGGACCACAGTTCGGGCCAGGCGTTCGTTACCGGATTACCGAATGCGCCGGGGTGGCGGTGACCCGCGATCTCGGCAAACGATGCGTTGTAGACGAGTGCGCGTTCGGCACCCCAGATCAGAAACATCGGCAGGGATGCATCCAGCGTCATCTGGACTGCGACACGCAGGCTGCCCGACCATGCTGCAGACGGTCCCAGAAGGGTATGCGCCCAGGGCATGGTGTCGGTCGGCTGGGCCACGGAAGATTCGGTCTGGTTGATGTCTTGCTTCATTCGTAGGCGATTCGCGTCTGTATCAAGGGGGTAATAGTTGGCAGGCGTGCTACCACACATCTTAGAGGACGACGTTGCCCAGTGTGCCTAACTCGGCAGGAAAGCAATGTGCGATACCGAACAGACCATCCCGGTCGAAGCGCGTAACTTGAAATAATTCGTTGATGCAATATTATTCCAAGAAGCAAGCATTGGCGACCCTTTCACCATCAGGAGAACATCATTTTGAATTCCCGCAGCTTTACCGCTGGCGCCTTTGCCCTCATGACCCTGCTGCCGCTGGCTGGTCCGGTCGGCAGCGCTCACGCGCAACAATCGAACAACTACAACACCGCCGCGGCCGGACCGCGCATCGACGGCTTCAATGTGGACGAAGTGCGCCGTCTGGTGCCGGGCGCTGAACTGAACTTCAACATCTACGGCAGTCCCGGCGGCACGGCCACCCTGCGCATCAACGGCGCCCAGCGCAACCTGACACTGAGCGAAGTCGAGCCGGGCCAGTACGCCGGCACCTACACCATCAGCAGCCGCGACCGGATCACGGCCAACAGCGGCGTGACCGGTAATTTGCGCGTGGGCAATCAGGTCGCCAGCACGGTGCTGAGCGAATCGCTGGTCGTCGGCGTCGGCCGTCACACGCCGAACCAAGCGCCCGGCCCATTACCGCAGATTTCACGTTTCGAGGTGCGCGCCAGTCCTGACCTGGGCGGCGGCAGCGAGTTGCCATTCACCCTGTACGGCACACCCGGCGGCAAGGCCGACATTTCGATCGCCGGCAGCAGCGGCCGTTTCTTCCTGCCGGAAGTGCGCAGCGGCGAATATTCTGGCACCTACACGGTGCGTCGCAGCGACCGCATCGCCTCCAACAGTGCGGTGAAAGCCAACCTGCAGATCGGCCAGCGCATCACCACGGCAACGCTCGGCAAGCCGCTGATGCTCGCCAGCGCGCCGCCACCGGTCCCGCGTGAGCCCCGCTATTGCAGCAGCTGCGGCGTGGTCGAAGCGGTCAACCTGATCGAAGTCAAGGGTGACGGCAACTACCTCGGCACCATCGGCGGCGGCGTCGTTGGTGCGCTCCTGGGCAGCCAGGTCGGCAACGGCAACGGTCGCACCGCGGCGGAAATCGCCGGCGCGCTAGGCGGCGCCTACGCTGGCCGCGAAGTGCAGAAGAACACGCAGAAGACGGCCCACTACGAAGTCGTGGTGCGCCTGCAAAACGGCGGTACGCAGACCGTCTCCTTCGCCGGCGAGCCAGGCTTCCGGATCGGCGAGAAGGTCCGCATCACCGACGGAACGCTGGCACGCGACCAGTAATTCGATTCAGCGCCGGCCAGACCGGCAAACGACGAGCGCAGCGACGGCCCCGGCCACGCTGCGTTTTTTATTGCCTTGAAATATCAAGTCGGGGGGATTGCTCGATTAGAATGTGGCGGTCTTGAACCAAACACCCGAAAGACTACATGGATTTGTCGATCGCCGCGATCCTGGCACAGGATGGCATCACCAGCGGCGCCGTCTATGCGTTGCTGGCGCTGGCACTGGTGCTGGTGTTTTCGGTCACCCGGGTCATCTTCATTCCGCAAGGCGAGTATGTCGCCTTCGGTGCGTTGACCATGGCGGCGTTGCAGGCGCACACCTTCCCGCATACGGCCACCCTGCTGGCCGCGCTCGGCATCGTCACGTTCGCGGTCGAGGCGCTGGCCTGTCTGCGCAATCCCGAGCGGCGGCTGACAGCGGCGCGTACGCTCGGCGTGGCGCTTGCAAAATTCGTCATCGCGCCGCTGCTGCTGCTGGCCTCGCTCAAGACCGGCATCGGCATGAACCTGCCGATGCCGATGCAGATCCTGATCACGTTGGCCATCGTGGTGCCGCTCGGTCCGCTGATCTACCGCCTCGCCTTCCAGCCGTTGGCCGAGGCCAGCGTGCTGGTGCTGCTGATCGTCTCGGTGGGCGTGCATTTTGCGTTGATCGGTCTGGGTCTGGTGATGTTTGGCGCCGAAGGCTCGCGCACCCTGGCCTTCACTGATGCCCGCTTCGAATTCGGCGGCCTGTCGGTCGCCGGCCAGAGCCTGGTGATCGTCGGTACCGCGCTGTCCCTGATCGTCGCGCTTTACCTGTATTTCGAGCGTACGCTCTCCGGCAAGGCCCTGCGCGCCACTGCCGTCAACCGGCTCGGCGCGCAACTGGTCGGGATCGGCACGACCCAGGCCGGGCGACTGGCCTTTACGCTGGCGGCCGCCATCGGCGCCACCTGCGGCGTGCTGATCGCTCCGCTGACCACCGTGTACTACGACAGCGGTTTCCTGATCGGCCTGAAAGGCTTCGTCGGGGCCATCATCGGTGGCCTGGGCAGTTATCCGATCGCCGCGGCCGGCGCCATCACGGTCGGCCTGCTGGAGGCGTATGCCTCGTTCTGGGCCAGCGCCTTCAAGGAAGTCATTGTCTTCACGCTAATTATCCCGATCTTGCTGTGGCGCTCGCTGACCAGTGATCACGTCGACGAGGAAGAGTGATGAACAACCGCGTCTTCTTCATTGCCTTCGTCGTCCTGCTGGTGGCGCTGCCCGTGCTCCCGTCACCGGAATTCTGGATCACGCTAGCCAATTACATCGGGCTGTACGCGCTGGTGGCGCTGGGCCTGGTGCTGCTGACGGGCGTCGGCGGCATGACCTCGTTCGGGCAGGCCGCCTTCGTCGGGCTCGGCGCTTACGCCACCGCCGTGCTGGGCACGCGCTACGGCGTGTCGCCCTGGGTCGGCTTGCTGGCCGGCTGGACCATCACCGGTCTGACCGCGTACGGCATCGGCAAGATCACCATGCGCCTGTCCGGTCATTATCTGCCGCTGGGGACGATCGCCTGGGGGCTTTCGTTGTTCTACCTGTTCGGCAATCTCGACATCCTCGGCAAGTACGACGGCCTCAACGGCATCGCGCCAATCACTCTGTTCGGCTGGACGCTCGATACCGGACGCAAGATGTACTGCCTGATCTGGCTGGTGGTGGTGGTGTGCGTGATCGGCTTGCAGAACCTGCTTAATTCCCGCCCAGGTCGCGCCATCCGCGCCCTCAAGGGCGGCGCTACCATGGC
>JACMRD010000108.1 GCA_014376645.1 Herminiimonas sp.
CCAGTGTGCACGCCCATCGGATCGAGGTTTTCGATCGAGCAGACGATGATGCAGTTGTCGGCCTTGTCGCGCACGACTTCCATCTCGTACTCTTTCCAGCCGAGCAGCGATTCTTCGATCAACAGCTCGGTGGTAGGCGATGCCTCCAGGCCGCGCTTGCAGATGGTTTCGAATTCTTCAGCGTTGTAGGCGATGCCGCCACCGGTGCCGCCCATGGTGAACGACGGCCGGATGATGGTCGGGAAGCCGAGCGTCTTCTGGACGACCCAGGCTTCGTCGAGCGAATGCGCGACGCCTGAACGGGCCGAGCCGAGACCGATGCGGGTCATCGCTTCCTTGAACTTGGACCGGTCCTCGGCCATGTCGATGGCTTCGGGCGAGGCGCCGATCAGTTCGCAACCGTACTTGACCAACACGCCGTTGTGATGCAGGTCGAGCGCGCAGTTCAGCGCGGTCTGGCCACCCATGGTCGGTAGGATCGCGTCGGGACGCTCCTTGTCGATGATACGCTCGACTACCTGCCAGGTAATCGGCTCGATGTAGGTCACGTCCGCCATTTCCGGGTCGGTCATGATGGTTGCCGGATTGCTGTTGACCAGCACCACGCGGTAGCCTTCCTCACGCAGGGCCTTGCAGGCCTGGGCGCCGGAGTAATCGAATTCGCAGGCCTGGCCGATGATGATCGGACCAGCGCCGATGATCAGGATGCTTTTAATGTCTGTGCGCTTAGGCATTCTTGTGTTTCTCCATCAGTGCCACGAAGCGGTCGAACAGCGGGGCGATATCATTGGGGCCGGGCGAGGCTTCCGGGTGGCCCTGAAAACAGAAGGCCGGACGGTCGGTGCGGGCAAAGCCCTGAAGCGAACCGTCGAAGAGCGACACGTGTGTGACACGGCAATTTGCCGGCAGTGAGTCGACATCGACGGCGAAGCCGTGATTCTGCGAGGTGATCAGCACTTGCTTGCTCTCGAGATCGTGCACCGGATGATTGGCACCGTGATGGCCGAATTTCATCTTCATGGTCGTGGCGCCGGAGGCCAGCGCCATGATCTGGTGACCCAGGCAGATGCCGAAGGTCGGGATACCGCCGTCGATCAACTCCCGAACAGCAGCAATCGCGTAATCGCATGGTTCCGGATCGCCTGGGCCATTCGACAGGAAAATACCGTCGGGATTGAGTGCAAGTGCGTCGGCGGCGCTGGCCTGGGCAGGCAGCACCGTGACCCGGCAGCCGCGCGCGGCGAGCATGCGCAGGATGTTGAACTTGACGCCGTAGTCAAAGGCCACCACGTGGAATCGCGGGGTGGTCGCGGTCGCGTAACCGCTGCCCAGAGTCCACTCGCTTTGCGTCCACTCGTACGCCGCTTTGGTCGACACCACTTTCGCCAGGTCCATGCCGGCCAGGCCGGGGAACGACAGCGCCAGCGACAGGGCCTGCTCAGCGCTGGCCTTGACGCCGGCGACGATGGCGCCGCTCTGGGCGCCAGAGTTACGCAACAGGCGCGTGAGCTTACGGGTGTCGATGCCGGCGATGGCGACGACGTTTTCCGCCTTGAGGTAATCGGTAAGCGTCTGTGTCGAGCGGAAATTCGAGGTCACGATCGGCAGGTCGCGAATTATCAGGCCAGCGGCGTGAACTTTGGCAGCTTCCACGTCTTCCGGGTTGACGCCGGTGTTGCCGATGTGCGGGTACGTTAGGGTAACGATCTGGCGGCTGTAGCTGGGATCGGTCAGAATTTCCTGGTAGCCGGTCATTGCCGTGTTGAACACGACCTCGCCGGTCGTCTGACCTTGCGCACCGATGGAAAAACCTTCGAAAATCGACCCGTCTGCGAGCGCCAGGATGGCCGGAACGGTAGGGCCAGTGAGAAATGGCTGCAAGGGTAACTCCTGAAATAGTTACCGTCGCCACGCCGCGCCATCACGACCGCGGCGACTGCGCGCGTGCCGGAAATAAACCCTCGGGCGGCAATGTTCGGATCGATTCGGGACGTATGGGAGGTGGTATGCGCTACGACGGTGTTTTGGATTGGCTAAACCTTCCGATTATAGCGCAGATGGAAACCATCAGGCAACCGAAAAGGGAGCCACGAACCGCTGGCCCGAGACCCGAAACCCCATTGGCAGCCCGGCTTGCGCCGTGGCTACCGTCTCAAACTTACAGGCCGAGCGCCGCGATACCGGCTTTTGCGATCTGCACGTCTTCCGTGGATTTCACGCCGGAGACGCCAACTGCGCCGACACATTGGCCGTCGACGAAAATCGCCACGCCGCCTTCGAGCATCGCTTCCATGCCGGGCACGGTCATGAAGGCAATGCGTCCGTTATTGATGATGTCTTCGAAAATCTTGGTATCACGCTTCCCGAGGGCAGCGGATTTTGCCTTGCCCGGCGCGATCTGGGTCGACATGAGCGGCGCGCCGTCCAGGCGGTGCAGCAACAGCAGGTGACCACCGTCATCGACTACCGAAATGACGACTGCCCAGTTATTGGCGAGCGCTTCGGCTTCGGCTGCAGCGGCAATCTTCTTGACATCATCGAGTGTCAGCATTTGTTTGGTTTTCATCGCAGCTCCAGATTGAACAAAGACGGATTGTACGACAGCCGGGGCCGTGCCGATGGCGCGGCGCCAGGCATTTACGGCAGGCTGCGCTTTTCTTCCTCGGCGCCGATCACACCCGAACGCGCCTGGTTGAATCCCAGCAGCGCACGGCGCGAGGCGATGCGCCGCATCGTTGCCAGATCGGGCAGCGTGCCATCCTCCGCGCGCACCTGGATGTCGTCAAGCGCCACCAGGCCGCCGCTGGCAACGAACAGCATGTGAACGTCCTCGATCAGATGGGCATTGGCAATAGCGGCGCAGACCCGCTCAGCGAATTCGCGCACACCCGAAAACCGCACGCTGGTGGTCGCCAGCGTAAATTCACCGGCATCGGTCAAGGCCACGCAATCGCTCTGGCGCACCGTGCGCGCGAGCAGTTGGCCGACGGCATCCACCACCGCTTCCGGCGAGGGCGCTCGATAGGCCGACAGCGCCACGTGCTGCAGGCCGATGCGAATCGTCAGCAGCACGAAATTCTGCGATTTTGCGCGCGCCTGTTCCAGCATCGCTGCTGCTTTTTCGCCCATCATTGCCGGCGACGACAGGTCGATGCGCTCACTGCCATACACCTGCTTGACGCGGGCCTCGAGGCCGCGCTCAAATGCGGCTTGGGTACTGATGAGGCGCGTCAAGATATTGAGCCGGAATAGCAGCGCATCCGGCTGCATCCCCTTCCCGATCAGATCGGTGGCGCCGGCGGCGCGGGCACGGTCTTGCTCGGGCTGATCCTGGCTGCCGGAGACGATCACCACCGGCAAGGAACGGATGCGCGCTATTTTCGAGGCGCGGATGCGTGCCAACAAGCCGTAGCCATCGAGGCGTGGCATCGTCAGGTCGGACAACACGATCTGGATGTTGGGATCGATGAGCAGAGTCTCCCACGCTTCGAGTCCGTCACTGGCCTCGCGATACTCGAAGATACCCTCGATGTGTTTGATCAGCGTGGCACGGACGATGCGCGAATCGTCCGCGATCAAAATCCGTGGCTTCGCTGGCAGATCGGTCGAGACGGCGGTCGAGGCAGACGGCATGGGCAGCATTGGCGGGGTTCAGTTGCAGCGAATCCTAAGCATACCCGCAAGCAATTAGTTTTGACAGCGCCAACCGATTGACTTACATTGAGCAGCTCTCAACACGGATCACACTATGTTGACAAAACTACAAACGCGCGGAATGGCTTGTCTGGCACACGCTGCTTTCCTCTGCAGCCTGGCTGCGACCAGCCTGCCTGTGGCAAGTATGGAAGTCACTGCGACTGCCGCTCCGGCCAACCTGATGGATGCACCATTGGCGCGCCTGCACGACTTCACCAGCCGCGCCTCGGAGCTGGCGATGCAAGCCATGGGGATGCTCGGCATCCACTACAAGATGGGCGGCAATTCTCCGGAGAACGGCCTCGACTGCAGCGGCCTGGTGCGCTACGTATTCAAGGAAGCATGGGGCCTGATCCTGCCGCGCACGGCCGAGGAAATCAGCCAGGTGGGTCAACGGGTGGAAAAGCAGGAGCTGCAACCGGGCGACCTGGTGTTCTACAACACCTTGAAGCGTGGTTTTTCGCATGTCGGGATTTATCTGGGTGACAACAAATTTATCCATTCTCCATCGGCCGGCGGACAAGTGCGCATCGAGAGCATGGACCTGAGCTACTGGAAAAACCGCTTCAACGGTGCGCGCCGGATCGAGCAACCTGAACAACGCTGATCACGCGCACGAACCGCGCACAAAAGACCGCCGCAACCTGCCGGTGGTTTTTTTTCGCCCAGGAAGTAGCGAGATCTGCTTCAATGCTCGCGCAGTGCCTTGAGCTTCTGCCGGATCGCCGGCAGCACGAGCGAGGTGGCCTGTTCGCCCGCCAGGATGGCGACGTTGCGGCTGGCAAAATCGCTGCCTTTCATCGCGCCCAGGCTGGGCTGGATGACGATGTCGGCTTCCTTCAGTTCCTGCTTGTTGATGGTCTGACCCATGATGTTGAAGGTCTGCAGCAGGACTTCAACCGAACTGCCGGCAGCCTGCGTGTCGGGGCGCGACGAGATGTTTACGGCGATGACGAAATCGGCGCCCATCTCGCGAGCAAAGCGCACCGGCACCGGCGACACCAGCCCGCCGTCGACATACGAATGCGCGCCGATCTTCACCGGCTGAAACACGCCGGGCACTGCCGATGAAGCGCGCACCGCCAGCCCGGTATTGCCGCGTCGGAAGAGGATCGGCTGGCCGCTGTTCAAGTCGGTGGCGACCGCGCCGAACGGTTTCTTCAACTGCTCGATCGGCACGTTCAGAACGGTGCGGTTGACGTAATTCTGCAATCCCTCTCCCTTGAGCACCCCGGTCGCGGTGCTGAAGAACGGCACTGACCAATCCGAGATCGTCGCCTCGTCCATCTCCAGCGCCAGCCGGTTCAAGGCAAAGCCATCGAATCCGGCCGCATACAGCGCGCCGACCAGGCTACCGGCACTGGTGCCGACCACGATATCGGCGACGATGCCCTGGGCTTCCAGCGCCTTGATCACGCCGATGTGGGCAAAGCCGCGTGCCGCGCCGCCGCCGAGAGCAAGGCCGATCCTTACCGGCCGCACCTTCGGCAGCAACACAACCGGCGGCGGTAACGCGACAGCGGGTAACGGCAACGTCGGTGCCTTGATGGTGGAGCAGGAAGCGAGCAGCATGCCGCCGCACAGGAACAGGAAGGAACGACGAGGGAACATGGAGACGTTGCGCGACGGTTTAGCCGCCGGCAATATTTGGTCGAGCGTCATGGTAGCAGACGCCCGGCACGATCGGACTGCACCGCCTACGGTGTCCGGGCTTGAACTGTCTCAGGCTGCCACAGCGTCGGCGATGGCCGAGTCGGGAAACCGGACGATGAAGGTACTGCCCTGCTCCGGCTGTGATTCGATCGCCAGGACCGCATCATGCCGCAACAGGACGTGCTTGACGATCGCCAGGCCGAGTCCGGTGCCCTGCGTCTCGCGTGAGCGGCTCTTGTCGACCCGGTAGAAGCGTTCGGTAAGACGGCTGAGGTGTTCGGCGCGGATGCCGATACCGGTATCCTGGACTGAAAACTGTGGGCCTCCACGTCCGTTTTGCCAGCGCAGCACGATCTGTCCGCCATCGGGCGTGTAGCGCACAGCGTTCGACGCCAGGTTGCCGAAGGCGCTGCGCAATTCGTCGCTGCTGCCGTTGATGTCGGACGCGTCCACCTTCAGGGTGATGGTGTGCCGTCCGGCCGACAGCGCCTGCGCCTCTTGCAGGATCTGGTCGAGCAGGCGCGCCATGTCGATCCGCTCCAGACGCAGCGGATAATCGATGGACTCCAGGCGCGTCAGGGTCAGCATGTCTTCCACCAGGTTCTGCATGCGCTGCCCCTGCTCGTTCATCAGCTTCAGATGGGAGCGCCGCGTGGCGGGGTCGAGGTTCGGCTGGTTGTAGGCGATTTCCAGGAAGCCGTTGATGACGGTCAGCGGCGTGCGCAATTCGTGGGAGGCGTTGGCGATGAAGTCGCGCCGCATCATCTCGATGCGCTCGGTTTCGGTCGCATCATGCGTGACCAAGATCTGGCGCCGATTCTCGAAGGGGATAATGTGGACGATCAGCTTGCGCTCGCGCAGGCTCAGCGTCAGCGGCTGGTCATACCGTCCGAGGATGATGTAGTCCATGAAGTCGGGATTGCGGATCAGGTTGGTGACCCGCATGCCCTTGTCGCGGTCATCTTTCAAGCCCAGATGGCGCTCGGCGGCCGGATTGCACCATTCCATGAACAGCACGTCGTCCATGATGACCACGCCGTCCGGCAACAGGCTCATGGCCTGACGGAAGCGAGCCAGCCATTCGGTCAGCTCGGTGCGGTTCCGGTCATCGTCGCGACGCAAGCGGTAGAGGCGCGAAAAGATATCGGTCCAGGCGCCCCAGCCATCGGGCAGCCGCACGGTCGCGGGACTGTCGAGCCACCCCGCCAATAGATACAAATAGTGTAGCTGCACCGTCACTGCCACGATCATGGCCAGCAGTCCCACCGCCAAACCCACCACAGGACCGAAAAAAGCCCCCAGAAGCGCCGAACCGAGCAGGACAACCAACAAGCGCAGGCCGGCCGGTACCCAGAAAAGCAGTTGTGGACTCATCGAAAGTTTATTTCTCGCTCAACATGTAACCCACGCTGCGTACGGTCTTGATCAAGTGTTCAGCCTCCTTCAATGCCTTGCGCAGGCGCAGGACATGAACGTCGACGGTGCGCTCCTCGATGACCACATGATCGCCCCACACCTTGTCGAGCAGTTGACTGCGCGAAAAGACCCGGTCCGGGTGCGCCAGGAAAAATTTCAGCAGCTTGAACTCAGCATGGCCGATCTCGATTTTTTGCTGATCGAGGCTGACGCTGCAACTGATCGGGTCGAGCTGCACGCCGCCAGCCGACATCAGGCTTTGTGAATGCTCCGGCGTCTTGCGGCGCAACAGTGCGTTGACCCGTGCCGTCAGCTCACGCGGGGAAAACGGCTTGGTGATGTAGTCGTCGGCGCCGTGATCGAGGCCGGCGATCTTGTCTTCTTCCATGCTCTTTGCGGTGAGCATGATGATCGGCAGCTCATTGAACTGGCGGTCAGCGCGAATCCGCCCGAGCAGACGCAGCCCTGTCTGATCCGGCAGCATCCAGTCCAGCAGGATCAGGTGCGGCATGCGCCGGTGAATGAAATCCCAGGCTTCGGTAGCGGTATGCACCGCGATCGGATTCCAGCCGGCTTCCTTGAGCGTGTAGCTGACCAGCTCGACGATCGACGGCTCGTCTTCGACGATCAGAATGGTGGTCTTGTTTGTTGCCATGATCGTGGTTCCTGTGCTTCCTGTTCTTGATCCTAGGTGGTTCAGTTGGCGCCGTCGAGCTTGGCCGTGGCGTAATCGGTATGCCGGATATCCTTGCCTTCGACGACGAAGATGACGTACTCGGCGATGTTCTTGGCATGATCACCGATGCGTTCGATCGCCTTCGCCACCCACAGTGTGTCGAGCGCGGCGGAAATGGTGCGCGGATCTTCCATCATGAACGTGATCAGGTTGCGCATGATCGAGCGGAACTCGTGATCGATCAGTTGATCCTGCGCGATGATCCGCGTCGCGTGCTTCTCATCGAGACGGGCGAAAGCGTCAAGCGCGTCGTGCAGCATGTCGCCAGCGCTCCCGGCAATCACCCGCACGGTTTCGTAGTGGCTGATGGCGGTCACGCCACGCTCCTGGATGTTCTTTGCCGCGCGCGCGATCTTGGTCGCTTCGTCGCCAATGCGTTCGAGGTCGGTGATGACCTTGATGGTCGCCATGACGGTGCGCAGATCGTTGGCGGCCGGCTGGCGGCGCACAATCAGGTGGCTACACGTATCGTCGAGCGACACTTCGAGCTTGTTGACGCCTTCATCGGCCTTGATCACCTGTTCGGCAAACTCGACATTACCGGTGCGAAAACAAGTCATTGCGTCGTGAAACTGGCTCTCCACCAGGCCACCCATGAGCAACACCTTGGAGCGGATCGCCTCCAGATCGAGGTCGTATTGTTTAGATGAGTGTTCACCTGGCATGAGAGACTCCTGAATCGTTACGTGACAAATGGATTGGACCGATTGCGCAACGGCGCAGCCTGGCCTGGCTCAGCCGAAACGGCCGGTAATGTAATCCTGGGTTTCCTTCTTCCCCGGATTCATGAAGATATGGTCGGTCTCGCCGAACTCGACCAGTTCCCCGAGGTACATGTAGGCGGTGTAATCAGAGCACCGCGCCGCCTGCTGCATGTTGTGCGTGACGATGGTGATGGTGTAGTCGCCCTTCAATTCGCTGATCAGTTCCTCGATCTTGGCAGTCGAGATCGGATCGAGTGCCGAGGTCGGTTCGTCGAGCAGCAGCACGTCGGGCTTGACTGCGACGCCGCGCGCAATGCACAGACGCTGTTGCTGGCCACCCGACAGACTCAGGCCGCTCTTGTTGAGTTTATCCTTGACCTCGCCCCACAGCGCAGCCTTGTTCAGCGCCCATTCGACACGCTCGTCCATCTCGCCTTTTGGCAGGTTCTCATACAGGCGCACCCCGAAGGCGATGTTGTCGTAGACAGACATTGGAAACGGGGTCGGTTTCTGGAACACCATGCCGACCTTCGCGCGCAGCATGTTGACGTCCTGGCCGGGTTCGAGAATGTTACGACCCGCATAAATGATTTCGCCTTCCGCACGTTGCCCAGGATACAGATCGTACATCCGATTCAAAGTCCGCAGCAGCGTCGATTTGCCGCAACCCGAAGGCCCGATGAAAGCAGTGACTTTCTTTTCGTGGATGTTCAGGTTGATGTTTTTCAAACCCTGAAAGGCTCCATAGAAAAAATTCAGGCCGGAAATCCTGATGGTCGTCGGCGTGGCGACGGATGCGGCCACGGTGCCGTTGCCATGGAGTGCTGGAGCTGAGGAGATGACATTCATGGGAACTTTAGCTATGAATCTTTTGATTGAACAGGGTGCGCGACAGGATATTCAATCCCAGCACGCTGAACGTCACCAGCAGTGCGCCGCCCCACGCCAGCGAGCGCCAGTTGTCGTACGGGCTCATCGCGAACTGATAGATCACCACTGGCAGATTGGCCATCGGCGCATTCATGTTGGCACTAAAAAACTGATTGTTGAGTGCTGTGAACAGCAGCGGTGCCGTCTCGCCCGAGATGCGTGCCAGCGCCAGCAGCAGACCGGTCATCACGCCGGCTCGAACTGCACGCAGGCGCACGTAGGTCGCTACTTTCCACCGCGGTGCACCGAGCGCGAAAGCTGCTTCGCGCAGGCTGGTCGGCACCAGGTTCAGCATGTTGTCGGTGGTGCGCACGACGACCGGCACGGCGATCAGGGCAATGGCAAAACTACCGGCCCACCCCGAAAAATGCTTCACGTTCGCGACATACAGGGCGTACACAAACAATCCGATCACGATCGACGGCGCCGACAGCATGATGTCGGTGACGAAACGTGTGACCTGCGCCAGCCAGCTTTCCTCGCCGTATTCGGCAAGATAGATACCCGCCAGGACGCCGATCGGCGTGCTCAGCAGCGTGGCAAAACCGACCATCATCAGGCTGCCGACAATCGCATTGAGCAGTCCGCCGCCTTCGTCGCCGGGCGGTGGGGTGGTTAGCGTGAACATGCCTGCATTGACAGCGCCGAACCCTTTGACCAACAGCGTGCCAAGAATCCAGAGCAGGAAGAAGATACCGATTGCCATCGCAAGAAACGATAGCGAGATGCCAACCCGATGAATCCAGAGCCGCTTGCGATAGACCGGATTCATCGCTGACTTTACCGCCGTGGCAGGCGTGGTGCTCGTGTCCCAGGTCATTTCGTTCCTTCCTTGCGCTTGAGTCCGACCAACATCAATTTTGCAGCCGACAGGACGATGAACGTGAACACGAACAAGATCAGGCCCAGTGCGAACAGCGACGAAACGTGCAGTACGGTGTCGGCTTCCGCGAATTCATTGGCCAACGTCGAGGCGATGCTGTTACCGGCGGCGAAAAGCGACCATGACAACTGGTGTGCGTTGCCGATCACAAAGGTAATCGCCATGGTTTCGCCCAGTGCGCGGCCGAGTCCTAGCATCACACCGCCGACCACGCCGATCTTGGTGTAGGGCAGCACCACCTTGCGCACCACTTCCCACTTGGTGCAACCCAGCGCATACGCCGATTCCTTGAGTACTGCGGGCACCACTTCGAAGACATCCCGCATCACCGAGGCGATGAAGGGAATGATCATGATCGCCAGGATCAGGCCAGCAGTCAGGATGCCGATCCCCATCATCGGCCCCTTGAACATCTGTCCGACCAAGGGCAGCTTGCCAAGTGTCTGCGCCAGCGCGGGCTGGACATATTCGGCAAAGAACGGTGCGAAGATGAACAGACCCCACATGCCATAAATGATGCTCGGTACGCCCGCCAGTAACTCGACGGACGTACCGAGCGGACGCTTGAGCCAGGCCGGGCAGATTTCTGTCAGAAACAACGCGATCCCGAAGCTGATCGGAAATGCAATGATGAGTGCGATCGCCGAAGTCGACAGCGTGCCGACGATGGCGATCAGCGCGCCGTACTTGTCATTGACCGGATCCCACTCGACGGTGGTGATGAAAGCGGGGCCGAACGCCTTGAATGCCGGCCAGGCTCCGATCATCAGGGAAATGATGATCCCGGCCAGAACCAGCAGCACGCTGAGCGCGAACGCCAGTGTGACCTTGTGGAAAATGAAATCCTGCCAGCGCTGATTGCGCATGGTCGTGACCATGGCGCTGGTCGCCTGCTGCAGCGCCGCCTGACTGGCCTGATCGGCCGCAAGGTGGCGCACTGCCTCTACATTCTTGCCCGCCGCACCTTCGTCGTTCAAACCCGGGCGTGCTGTGAATTGATGTGCGTTCATGATGTGCAATTATATAAATGGACTGCCATCAGCCGCCCCGCCGGAACCGGCAGAGCGGACTGATGGCAGTCCGTGTTGCGCTCGAAAACAGACAGGCACCAGCCAAATTACCAGACCGCCTTGCCCGACGCATCCTTGACTTGGACTTTCCACGCATCTTCCACCAGCTTGATGACGGCGGCAGGCATGGCCACATAGTCCAGTTCAGCTGCCATCTCCCCGCCGTTCTTGTACGACCATTCGAAAAATTTCAGGACTTCCTTGGCCTTGGCGCCATCAGCCTGAGACTTGTGCATCAGGATGAACGACGCGCCGGTGATCGGCCAGCTGGCCTTACCCGGCTGATTGGTCAGCACGACGGCGAATCCCGGCGTCTTGGCCCACTGGGCGCCGGCAGCGGCTGCCTTGAAGCTGTCATCTTCTGGCGCGACGAAGACACCGTCGGCGTTCTTCATCTGTGTGTAGCCCATCTTGTTCTTCTTGGCATACGCGTATTCGACGTAACCGATGGCACCCTTGATGCGCTGGACGTTGGCAGCAACGCCTTCGTTACCCTTGCCGCCCACGCCGAGCGGCCACTTGACAGCCGTACCGGCGCCGACAATGGTCTTGAATTCCGGATTAACCTTGGACAGGAAATCGGTGAAGAGGAAGGACGTGCCCGAACCGTCGGCACGATGGACCACCGTGATGTCGTCGGCCGGCAGTTTGACGCCCGGATTCAGCGCAGCGATTTCCGGCGCGTTCCATTTGGTGATCTTGCCGAGATAGATGGCAGCGATGACGTCACCGGTCAATTTCATCTGACCCGGCTTGACACCTTCCAGATTCACCACTGGAACGACGCCACCCATGATGGCGGGGAATTGGACCAATCCCTCGGTTTCCAGTTCTTCCGCTTTCAACGGCATGTCGGTAGCACCGAAATCGACTGTCTTGGCCTTGATCTGCTTGATGCCACCACCGGAGCCGATTGACTGATAATTCAGGCCATTGCCCGACGCCTTCTTGTAACTCTCGGCCCATTTTGCATAGATCGGGTACGGGAACGTCGCGCCGGCACCGGTAATGTCAGCTGCATGGACGGCCGAGAACGCCATTGCGACGACCGCAGCGAGTGTGACAGACTTGAAAATTCGGTTCAAACGCATGACTGCTCCTAGTTGGTTGAATGACACAAGGCGCACTGTAGCGCCGAATTATGACAGCTTTATGACGTTCAAAAATTCTTGTCATATTTGATTTGCCGACACTTTTTTCCGTCATTAACTGGTCATAATCGCCCATTAGACTTGCCGAAAGGCAGCCCACACTTCGTTGAGTCCATGCACAAGAAAGACAAGCACGCACCGCCCTGCTCTGCCGCTGATTCTGGCATCAGCCTCTATCTCAACCGCGAACTATCGCAACTGGCGTTCAATCGCAGGGTACTCGCGCAGGCCGAGGACCCGCGCATTCCCCTGCTGGAACGCTTGCGATACCTTTGCATCGCCAGCAGCAACATCGATGAATTCTTCGAGGTGCGGATCGCGAGTCTTCTGGCACAGAGCCGTCTCGACGGTGATCTCTACGAGCCGCCAGCGCTGGCCGCGGTCCTGGAACGCGCCAGCGTCGAATGTCATGAGATCGTCGAACGCCAGTATTCGATCCTGAACCAGCATGTATTGCCCGAACTCGCCGCCGCCGGTATATATTTACTGCGGCATCAAGATCGCAACGAAGCGCAACGCGCTTGGGTCAAAGCGTTTTTCGAGCGCGAGGTACGCCCGTTGCTGACGCCGATCGGCCTCGACCCGGCCCATCCGTTCCCGCAGGTCGTCAACAAGAGTCTGAATTTCATCGTAGAACTGTCCGGCAAAGACGCGTTCGGCCGCGGTACGGCGATCGCCATTCTGAAAGCGCCACGGGTCTTGCCGCGTGTGATACGGCTGCCGGATGCACTGTCGGCAAACAAGGGAATCGAATTCTGCCTTCTGTCATCGGTCATCCACGCTCACGTGGCGGAGTTGTTCACCGGTCGCGAAGTGTTGGCCTATTCGCAATTCCGCGTTACCCGCAACAGTGACCTGTGGGTCGATGAGGAAGAGGTCAAGAACCTGCGCCAGGCATTGCAGGGCGAGTTGCAAAGCCGGCAATTCGGCGTAGCGGTACGACTCGAAGTTGCCGTCAACTGTACGCCGCACCTGTCGCAATTTCTGCTCGATCAGTTTTCGATCAACAAGAACCGGCTGTACGCAGTCGATGGTCCGGTCAACATGGTGCGCTTGTCGGAACTGATCGAACATGCCGACCAGCCGGCGCTGCGGTTTCCGCCCTTCAGTCCAAAATTTCCGCCACAACTGGCGAACACCGACATGTTCGCGGTTTTGAAGAAACAGGATGTTCTCCTCCATCACCCGTTCCAGTCGTTCCAGCCTGTGGTGGAGTTCATCCGCGGTGCGGCGAACGATCCGAGCGTCGTGGCGATCAAGCAAACCATCTACCGCACGGGGATGAATTCGGACCTAATGGAGTCCCTGATCACGGCGGCGCTGCGCGGCAAGGAAGTCACGGTCATCGTCGAACTGATGGCGCGCTTCGACGAAGAAGCCAACATCAACTGGGCCGATCGCCTGGAGCGGGCCGGCGCGCAGGTCGTCTATGGTGTGGTCGGCCTGAAAACCCACGCCAAGCTGGCGCTGGTGATCCGTCGCGAAGAAGGCCAGCTGTGTTATTACGCCCATCTCGGCACCGGCAACTACCATCCGACCACGACAAAACTGTATACCGACTTCGGCCTGCTCACGGCCAACAGGGCGCTGGCGCTGGAGGTCAACGAAGTCTTCATACACCTCACCAGCCTGACCAAGCCGAAGACCTTGCACCACCTGTGGCTGGCGCCGTTCGCCCTGCAGAAAGAATTCGTGCGCGCCATCCGCAACGAAGCCAAGATCGCGCGCGAAGGTCGGCCCGCCAGGATCATCGCCAAGATGAACGCCCTGCTCGATGAATCGGTAATCCGCGCGCTGTATGCCGCCTCCGCCGATGGCGTGAAGATCGAATTGATCGTGCGCGGCGCCTGTGCCTTGCGTCCGGGCGTACCAGGCCTGTCGGACAACATCCGGGTGCGCTCGATCGTCGGACGCTTCCTCGAGCACAGCCGGATCTATTATTTCCGTAACGATCTGGCGCATGACGTCTACCTGTCGAGCGCAGACTGGATGAATCGCAATCTGTTCCGCCGCATCGAGATCGCCTTCCCCATCTTCGATCGCGCGCTAAAAAAACGCATCATCAACGAAGGTCTCAATCCTTATCTCAAGGACAATCAGAATGCGTGGGAACTCGACGCGGCCGGCCACTATCGCAGGAAGGCCCCCCGCGCCCGACAAGCGCCCTTCAGCGCGCAGCAATTCCTGATGACCACGCTGGGATCGCCACCGGTCGATCCGGGCACCTGATGCCATCCGCGCTCCCATGGAACTGATTCTCTGGCGACACGCCGAAGCCGAAGCAGGTGAACCCGATCTCGACCGGGTATTGACCGCGAAGGGCCACAAGCAGGCCGCGAGGATGGCGGAATGGCTCGACGCCGCCCTGCCCAACAGTTGCCGCATCCTGGCCAGCCCGGCCGCGCGAGCGGTTCAGACTGCCGAAGCGCTCGACCGCAAATTCAAGGTGCTGCCCGAGCTGGCGCCGGGCACCAGCGTCGCCACCATCCTCGCTGCGGCAAACTGGCCCGACAGCCGTGACCCGGTGCTGCTGGTCGGGCACCAGCCGACACTCGGACAGATCGCCGCGCGCCTGATTTCGGGCACCGAACAGGACTGGTCGATTCGCAAGGCAAACGTCTGGTGGATCGTGCAACGGGAACGCGGTGATGAACCCGATTCCGGCAACGGTGGAGACAACATCTACCTGCGTGCCGTGATGACTCCTGAACTCGTCAGGAAATAATCAGGCGCCGCGCTCGCCGTCGGCTCGGCGGCAGCCTCGGAACTTCACAGCGCCATCGAGATCACGTGCAGCAGCAATCCCACCAGACCGCCGACGAGGGTGCCGTTGATGCGGATGTACTGCAGGTCACGCCCCACATACATTTCGAACTTGCGGGACACGGTTTCCGCATCCCAGCTCTGGATCACCCGCCGCACGAGATCGGCGATGTCGGCGCGGCGCGCCACCACGACTTCGGTTGCGAAGCCACTGATCCAGCCGTTGAGCTTGCCGCGCACCGCCTGGTTCTGCGCCAAGGCGGCGCCGAAGGCACACAGACCTTGCTCGATGCGCGCGGCGGCACGCGAGTCGTCGGCCCGGGCGTCGGTAAGCAGGCGCCGTTTGACATCGCGCCAGACGCTCTCGCTCCAGGAGCGGAACAGGGGATGCTCGACCGTCTGTGCGATGAAGCCGGCGATCTTCGCCTCGAACTCGGGCGAGGAACGCAGGTTGCCGATCAGTTCATCGAGCGCTTCCTGAAAACGGCGGCGCCAGTCGCTGTCCGGCACCGCCATTTCGTCCAGAAAACCCTGCAGCTCTTCCATCAGGCTGTTGAAGAACCGCTCGTCGATTGTCTTCGGCATCCAGCGCGGGCTGCGCTCGTGGATTTTCAGACGGATCAGCGGCTTGTGCTGTTCCAGCGCCCTCGAAACCATGCGGATGAGATGATCAAAGAGGTCATGATGATGTTGCTCGGCGATCAGGACCGCGAGAATTTCGGCGGCGAACGGGCCGACGCGGATACTCGCCGTCAGCTTGGCCACCCGGGTCTGCAGAAACCCGCCGACGTCGTCGTCCTCGAACATGCGCAACACCGCTGGTACCAGTCGCACCGCTTGCCGGGAGACGCTGCGACTGTTCTCCGGTACCGCCAGCCAGGTCGCGGCGACACCGGCAAAATCGATCGCACCGAGTTCGACCGAGATGACCTCGGTTGTCATGAAATTATGTTCGAGAAAATTAGCGATGCTGGCGCCGATCCGGTCCTTGTTGCGAGGGATGATCGCGGTATGAGGAATCGGCAAACCGAGCGGCGCCCGGAACAGAGCAGTGACGGCAAACCAGTCTGCCAGCGCGCCGACCATCGCAGCCTCGGCAAACGCCGCGACAAAGGACAGCCATGTGAAATGTGGTTGCAGCAGACGAGCGGCCACGAAGACTACTGCCATCATCACCAGTAAGCCAGTCGCAAGCCGACGCATGCGCACCAGTTGCGCTGCCTGTTGCAGTTCCCTGGACGAGATGTCGATCATCCGCACCGGCCTTCTGCGACACCCCGGATTACAGCCATCAATGCTGGCGGGCGATGTCCTTCAAGGTATTCCTGACACCTTTCGCGACCAGGATCGACAGGTAATCCAGAATCGTCGCGTCTGCCCTCAGGCGGATCAGCATCTCTTCGTAAATCGGCAGAATCACGTGCAGCGGACACACCATCTCCTGCGCCAGCCGTTCCATTTCCCCGAGATGGCGGGAGCGGTCGATGTCATCGGTGTACGGCGACCTCGTCGGCGCACTGGCAGGATGGATCGGAAGTGCGTTCGTGGCGGGGGCGACGAAGCGATCGGTCTGAGCGTGCATGAAATCTCCTGGAAAGGACAAGTCACGGAAAGATCAGCCTCGGGCCGGCGTATCGGCGACGACGCTGTCATGAACGCCCTGATCAGAACGTAGAGGGCATCATGAAAATCCGAAAATTTCTTTGTTGCAATAAAGCTAACGCTTATCACTATAGTAGTCGACTATCGGCGAAAAGCTTTGTAAGCCAGATAACAAAGCAAAAATTAAATCTGGATTTTTCAGGATGCGGATTGTCTTGCTACCAGCGGCGACTTTTGACCAGTGACCGCTGGCTCAACGGTACTGATTACACTTTTTTCGGACGGCCAGCCTTGACTGGCGGCAGCGCCGCCAGCACGTCTTTCAAAGCGACGATATCCATTGCGCGGATCAGGGACACGCCGACGCGCAGCAATTCGCTTTTCTTGACTTCGTAGCCCGCTTTCAGGCAAGCCTTCTTGACCTCGCCAAGCACGGCATATTCCGCCTCAGGCATGGTAAAGCTGTCGCGCACCAGTTTGGCCTTGCGCGGACGCTCCTTGCCGTCGAGCGCTGCCCTGTCGGCTCCGGCGCCGTTGCTGCGCGCCGGCGCGGACGACTTGATCTCGCGCTCTACCGCAATCTTGACCGGGATCGCCACCGACGCCTTGCCTACCGGCTGGGGAGCGACGTCGGTTTCTGGCGCAGACACAACCGGCTTTTTCATGGCCCTGGATTTGACTGCTGCCGCAGCTTTGGCGACGGGTTTCGATACGGGCTTGGCGACTGCCTCTGCCACCGGCTTCGACACCGGCTTCGGCGCCGGCTTTGCGGCAGCCTTCGCGGAGGCCTTTGCGGGTTGTGTGGAAATGGATTTCTTCATGATCACGGCATTCTCCCATTAATTATATAAATCGTATAAACAATATATACAATAAATTCAGGAAGTGCAACTCACAGGCCGTGCACGCGTGCCTGAAAACGAACCCTCAGGCGGCCCGGATAGTGAAGTCGATACCGGCTTCATGCCAGTAATCGCGCTCCTTCTGCATCCAGAACGCCACCGTCGGATGCTGTGCAACCCAGTCGCCGTGCAGTTCCAGTTCGATGCCCTTTTTCATCTTCAGCCGCATTTCGGCGCCGTCGAGCGTCAACCGCGCATGCGAGAACAGGACGGCCATGCGCAATGCCAGTATTGCGCGGGCGACGTCGGGATTGACGAGCGCGTCGCCGACCTTGCGCAGGTTGCCCTTCTGCGCCACGATCAGGGTGGCCATGGTGCGCTGCTCGCGGGTGGTGAATCCTGACAGGTCGGCGTTTTCAATCAGGTAGGCGCCATGCTTGTGATAGCCGCTGTGTGAAACGGCCAGCCCGACCTCGTGCAGCAGCGCGCTCCAGTGCAGGTGGCGTGCCAGCGATTCGTCGACCGGCTTAAGCATCGTCAGCAACCTGCCAGCATAATCGGCAACCCGCTCGGCCCGCGCGTCATCGACGTGAAAGCGGTGCATGAAACCGCGCACCGACTGCTCGCGCCGGTCGCGTTTGGTAGCGCGCAGGTACAGGTCCCACAGCACGCCCATGCGCAGACCGGCTTCGATCGGCTGCATCGAGTCGATCTCCAATTCCTGCATTACGCCGATGAGGATCGACAACCCGCCCACGATCACCGCCGCGCGGTCCGGTTTCATGCCGGTCAGGACGATGCGGCTGACGTCACCAAATGCAATCAGGCGCAGGCGTAGCGCCTTCAGGCTGGCCGCCGTCAGGGTGCCGTCGCCCAGGCCATTTTTGGCAATCGCATCCGAGATCGCCCGCAGCGTGCCGGAAGAGCCATAAGCGATGCTCCAGTGCTCCGGCCGGAACAGGGGCGCCGCATCCTCGAACATCGAGCGGGCCGCCAGGATCGCGGCATCGAAGGCTGCCGAATCGATGCCGCCACCGATGAAATAATTCTGACTGGTCAGCGCCGTGCCGATGCTGAAGGATTCGACCTGCTCGATATCCTGACCGACACCGAGGATCAGCTCGGTCGAGCCGCCGCCGATGTCGAGCACCAGGCGACGCTCCGCGGGCGCCACGATCGAACTCGCCACGCCCATGTAGATCAGGCGGCCTTCTTCTTCACCGGAGATAATTTCGATCGGATAGCCGATTGCTTTCTCGGCCAGCGGCAGGAATTGCGCGGCGTTGTTGGCGATACGAATGGTGTTGGTGGCCACCACCCGCACGCCGTTGAGCGGATAACCGGCGAGTATCGTCTTGAATCGGGCCAGGCAGTCGAGCGCCAGCCGCATGGCGGCCTCGCTCAGGTTGCCGTCGCGGTCAAGCCCGGCAGCCAGCTTGATCGGATCGCGCGCACTTTTAAGAACGCGGATCGTTTCGCCGTCATGGTGGGCGATGTGCAATCGAAAACTGTTAGAACCCAGATCTACTGCAGCGAACATGCCATCCTTTCATACGGTCGCGTCGATCTGCAGGGTGATCTATGTGCGACCGTTCCAAGTATCGCCTTTTTTACCGGGAGGAAGTGTGGCGGCGCTAAAGAATCATCTGTTTGGTCAAACGGTTCAGCCAGGGCTGCCAGAATCGTTTCGCACAGGTGCGCCGGATACGCTTCTTCTGCAAACGCGTGGCCCAGGATCACGAACTCGTCCCCGCCCCGACGCGCCAGGGTATCGGGTTCGGAGATGCAGGCAGCAACGCGCCGTGCCACCAGGCGCAGCAGATCGTCGCCGGCTTCGTGGCCGAGCGTATCGTTGACGTTCTTGGAGCGGTCCAGATCGAGGAACAGCACCGCGATCTTGTTCACGAAGTCCATGACGCTGCCCTGTGCTGCGACCAGTGCCGCTGCGAGCCGCTACGCCAGCAGCGCCCGGTTCGACAAACCGGTAAGGGAACCGCGCATGGCCATGTACTGCAACCGTTGCTTGGCATCCTTGACCGCACTCATGTCGGAAAACGAGATCAGGATCGATTCGGGCACGATCTCTCCGGGACGGCAGATAGGCAAGACGTTTTCTGAAATCCAGACCGCGTCCGCATGATCGAATCCGATCGCCAGAACCAGACCGAGCAGCGGCTCCCCGCTGGTGAATACGCGCGGCGACGGCAGGTCGCCGACGCTGATGACGGTCCCGTGCTCCATGATGACGCGCTTGAAATAGCTGCCGCGCCGCACGCCGACCAGACCACCCGGCGGCGTATGCAGAATGCGCTCCGCGCTGGGATTGCATGCCAGGACAATACCCTCCCGCGACTGCAGGATGATGCCTTCGTTGAGGCTGTCGACCACCGAACGGTAACGGTCCTCGCTTTCCTGCAGGCTGCGCTCGATCTTCTCCTTTTGCCAGGGATTCGTACCGGTCGTCGGGGGCAATCAAGGGCGAATCCTCAAATAATGAGGTCGGAGCTTTCATTGCGTCACGATTGGATAGACGGGTGGCTGCAGTTTGCAGCGCACATGGCGGAGGGAGATCAGGAAAGCCTTCTTCTGACAATGTATTGGAAGCAAGCTGCCGGAATTAGTTCGTTAAATTCCTTTTATGCAACACGACAGTGCAGCGAGATCATCTCTACAAATAGATTCAACGGGCTTGACATCCAATTGGCTGCCACGTGGTATTTCGGGGGGGGGGACGGATAGGGCCGGTTACCATTGTCAAAAAATCAAACCATTCCCTGGAAAAGACGAATTTATTTCTTTTTGGAACTTAAATGCGTAAAAGCATCCTCCCAAAGTCAACCATTTTCCTCCCAGACCCGTTTCAGACGTGGCTAAACTTAGGCCTTGAAGAAATTTTAATTATAAAATTGAGAGAAATGACATGACAAAACTGATCGCTATCCTTGTTTCCGGCTTGTTCGTAACTGCAGCATTCGCCCAGGCACCGGCCACTCCAGCTGTCGTGAAAGCTGAAGACAAGGCCGCTAAAGTCGAAGCCAAAGCTGACAAGAAAGAAGCCAAAGTCGAAGCCAAGGCCGATAAGAAAGAAGCCAAAGTCGAAGCCAAGGCTGACAAGAAAGAAGCCAAGGCCGATGCAAAAGCCGACAAGAAAGAAGCCAAAGCTGAAGCCAAAGCTGAAGTCAAGGCTCCTGCAGCCAAGTAAGTCGTCAAGCGCAGTCCGAAAAGGCGGGTACCCCCGCCTTTTTTTGCGCCCGTACCAATCACACACACCTCCCCCAATGATCTGACGCAGTATCGGCGTCACTAGCGCCCGCTTTCGCGAAACTCGACGCCGCCCCCGCGATCACACTGGCGAACGTCGACGATATTTCAGCGGTCTGATTGCCGCGCATCGTCGAACGCTAACCTTTCGCCGCATGTATAACGCTGCAAGACGATCCTCCATGACATACCAGCCCGCTGCGCTGCCTCAACCAGTCATCTGGATGCTGGCGCCGGTGTGCCGGCAGCGCGCCGTGCGCCGGCTGTACAAACAGCACGAAGCCAGGCGACAGGCCGAGCAATCTGACCTGGCCTGGATCGGCTTCTTGATTTGTCTGGCGGGTGGGTTTTTCGA
>JACMRD010000109.1 GCA_014376645.1 Herminiimonas sp.
ATCATGGCAACGGCAGATGTGCAGACCGACGTGCGCCATCGCGCCTTGCAGATGAGCGCCAACGACTTCCTGACCAAGCCGGTGAACAAGACCGAGCTGCAGGCCCGCGTCTCGAACATGCTCACGCTGCGCCGGGCACAGTGTGAACTGGCGCGCCATGCCGAATCACTGGCAGAGGAAGTCAAGAAGGCGACCGAAAAGATTCTGGCCCGCGAACGCGAAGCGATCCACCGGCTGGCGCGCGCCGCCGAATACCGCGATCCGGAAACTGGCGCCCACTTGCTGCGTCTGGAGCGGTACACGCGTCTGATCGGCGCCGAACTCGGCCTGCCCGAGGACGAGCTGGACCTGCTCGGCCAGGCCGCGCCGATGCACGACATCGGCAAGGTCGGCATTCCGGACAGTATCCTGCTCAAGCCGGGCCGCCTGGACGACGAGGAAATGGCGATCATGCGCACCCACTCGCAAATCGGCGCGGACATCCTGGCAGGCAGCGCCTCGCCGCTGTTGCAGGTCGCCGCTACCCTGGCCATCACCCATCACGAAAAATACGATGGCAGCGGCTATCCGCACGGACTGAAGGGCACCGACATCCACCTGTACGGCCGCATCATCGCGGTGGCCGACGTCTTCGACGCCCTGACCTCGACCCGGCCTTACAAACCCGCTTGGGAACTCGATCGCGCCGCGCAATACCTGCGCGACGGCAGCCGCGGCCACTTCGACCCAACGTGCGTGGCGGCTTTCTTCAAGCAGTGGGACAGTGTCCTGGCGATCTACCAGGAACACCGGGACCACTGAGCCTTGCTATTTCAAGCCCAGATAAGTCTTCAGAAATCCGATCGTCGAGTAGAACTGGTAATCGGCATTGACCTTCTTGCCGAACCCGTGCCCTTCGTCGTTGGCCATCATGTACCAGACCGGCGTGCCGCCCTTCTTGACGGTAGCCACGATCTGGTCGGCTTCCTGATACGGCACGCGCGGGTCGTTCTTGCCCTGCACGACAAACAGCGGTTTTTTGATGCGCGCGGCATTGTTCAGCGGTGCGATTTTCTCCATGAACTGGCGCATCGCCGGTTCGCGCTCGTCGCCGTATTCGACCCGCCGCAAGTCGCGCCGGTAGCTCTCGGTCTTTTCCAGGAAGGTCACGAAATTGGAAATACCGACCACATCGATCGAGGCGGCAATGCGGTCCGAATAATTGGTCGCCACCGCCAGCGACATGTAGCCGCCATAACTGCCGCCGGCCACGGCCACCCGTGCAGCATCCATGTCCGGCTGGGTAGCGATCCAGTCGAGCAGGGCGCCGATATCCTTGACCGAATCTTCGCGCAGCAGGCCGTTGTCGAGCTTCAGGAAGGTCTTGCCGTAGCCGCTGGAACCACGCACGTTCGGGTAGATCTGCGTAATGCCCATCTCGTCGGTCAGATAATTGCTACGTCCCTGGAAGCCTGGCTGGAACTGGCTTTCCGGGCCGCCGTGGATATTGATCAGCACCGGCCGTTTGCCGGGGAAGCGCGCCGCCGGCGCGCGGTAGGCGAAGCCGGAAATCATGCGGCCATCAAAGGACTTCCAGCGCTCCAGCGACGGCTCGACGAATTTCGTGGCATCGATTTCCATCGGTTCGTGGGTAGTCCAGCGGGTCACGGCATTGGTCTTGATGTCGACCGAATAAACTTCGGACGGACTGGTTGCCGAACTCAGCGACAGGCCCAGGTTGCGGCTGTCCTTGTTCCACTCCACGCCACGGATCGACCCCAGCGGCAGCTTGGGCGCGGGCACCAGCCTGTGGTCGCCGGTGCGCATCAGGCGCAGCACGCTGTTGCCGTCCTCGTTGACGACGAAGGCGATCATCTTGCCGTCGTGCGAGACGTCGACACTCTCGACATCCCAGTTGATGTCCGGTGTGAGCACCGTGTTCTTGCGGGTCGCCAGATCGATGTAGGTCAGGCGGCCGAACTCGCTGCCGCGATCGGACACGGTGTACAGGCCGCGGCCGTTGCGGCTGAAACGGGCACTGCGATAGGCCACCGTTTCCGCGCCGTTCTTGTCGGTGATGCGACGCGCCTTGCCGCTGGCAACATCCATGAGCCACAGATAGGATTCGTTGGCCGAGACGTACTCCAGGTACACCAGCTCGGCGCCGTTTGGCGAGAAGCTGAAACCGTCCCAGCCGCCGCCGGCCAGTTCGGCGAGCTTGCGCGGCGCTTCCGGCTTCAGTGGATCGATGATGGAGAGGGTCGAATTGATGCTGTCGCCGGAGCCCTGGCGGTTGACCGGCACCGTGACGGTCACCATCTGCCTGCCGTTCTCGGACCAGGCGACGTTCTGCACGCGCTGGCCATCCGGCGTGAGCGGCACGGCCTCGCCACCGGCCAGGTCGCGCCGGTAGCTGCGGAAAACCTCATTGCCGCCGGAATCCTTGTTAAACACGAAGAACTTGCCCTGGCTCGGCTCGAAACTCGCACCCCGCACCGGCTCCGGATAATCGGTCAGCAGTTCCAGCGGCGCTCCCGGCCTGGCGATGCGATAGAGCTGCGGGGTATTCTTGTAGCGGCGTACCAGGATCATTTCCTGGCGCGTCGGATGCCAGCTGGCGAAGGTGGTGGGTTTGAATTCGGTGAATTTCGCGACCTGGGTGGCAAGGCTGGCGGAAACTGCCGGAACGTTCTCCAGCACCAGTGCCGGCGGTGGCGCGAGTGCCGCTTCCTGCGCAACTGCCGCTTCCTGCGCTACTGCTTGTGCCGGACCGGTAGCGGCGGCGCTCAGCAGGGCGCTGAGAATGACGAAGCCCAGAGGGCGTGTGCGGTAACCAGAATGCATGCGGGTGGTCCTTGGAGTGGAATCGGTTATGGAGGCGAAGGAAAGTATTCCTCATTCATGCTGGAATCACAAGGCAAAGCGGGCACCACCGAAAGAACGAATTTGTCATCGACTATCGGTTGACGCAGCATTCACGAAGCGGAAAGTTCTGTCATCCGCGCACCGAGCCTGCGCAAATGCGTGCCAGCCAACAGACAGGAGACGTCCTCGCCATTAGTCTTTCGGCAGGCCCACCGTCCCGCCTTCCCTCCCATCTTTGCTACTGGAACCGCCATGAACACGCCCCTGCGCTACGCCTCGTCCATGGAAATCGCCGAAGAGGACGACGTCGAGACCACTGCCGGCCTCATCGAAACGATGCAAAAAATTACCGCCATCACCACCAGGGACTACGGTCGCGGCGTACGCAGCGTGCATGCCAAGTGTCATGGCCTGTTGATCGGAAAGATGACCGTCATCGACGGCTTGCCACCGCATCTTGCGCAGGGCCTGTTCGCCAGGGCCGGTGCCTACGATGTCGTACTGCGCATCTCGACGATTCCGGGCGATATCCTCGACGACAATGTCTCCACACCGCGCGGCATGGCGGTCAAGGTCATCGGCGTCGATGGTGAGCGGCTTGCCGGATCAGCGGGTGATGTCACGCAGGATTTCGTGATGGTCAACGGACCGGCCTTCCTGAAATCGAACGCCAAGGATTTCCTAGGCAGCGCCAAGCTGCTGGCGGCCACCACCGACAAGGGCAAAGGACTGAAAAAAGCGTTCTCGACCATCGCCCGGGGCACGGAAAAATTGCTCGAATCCGTGGGCGGCCAGAGCGGCACGCTCATCGCAATGGGCGGCCAGGCGGAGACCAATGTCCTCGGCGAAACCTATTACAGCCAGGCGCCCGTACTGTACGGCGATTACGTCTGCAAGATCGGCCTGTTCCCGGTCTCGCCCTCGCTGACCGCGCTGACCAAGGCGCCGGTGGACCTGAAGGACAAACCCGACGGCCTGCGCGGGGCCGTGATCGACCACTTCGCGGCACACGCCGGGGAATGGGAATTGCGGGTGCAGTTGTGCACCGACCTGGAGACGATGCCGATCGAGGACGCCTCCGTGGTCTGGCCGGAAGAGACGAGTCCGTATGTGGCCGTCGCCCGCATCATGGTGGCGCCGCAGTCGGCCTGGAACAGCACCCGTCAGGCGGCGCTGGACGAAGGTCTGTCCTTCAGCCCGTGGCACGGCATCGCCGCGCATCGGCCATTAGGCTCGATCATGCGGGTACGCAAGGCAGTCTATGAAACCATGGCAGCGGAGCGCATGAAAACGAATGGCAAGCCAGGCGGCGAACCGGTTTCACTTGCCAGTCTGGGCGTCGACTGACCACCGGACCCACGCTTTCGCGAAATCGACGAAATCCTGCAAATTCGTTTGTAGCTTCGCTCTCACGCGCTCGTCGAACATCTCGGCAAAGCGTCCGGACGGGGTCGCTTCGGAAAAAAGAAAGCCCTGCGCAAGATCGCAGGTCATTGCCTTGAGCCAGTCGCGTTGCTCGACCGCCTCCCCCAGCACCCACGAACCGATCTGCACGATGAGGCCGCTCTGCTCGGCAAGACCGATGAAGACATCGGGCAGTCTCAGGCTGCCCACGCCGAATTGCGCATCTTGGACGTGAAGAAGCTGCATCGGTTGCGACCCGCTTGCTTGGCGGTATACATCGCCTGGTCGGCATTGCGTAACAGTTCATCCGACGTACGACCGTCCTGCGGATATAACGTGATCCCGATGCTGCCCGAAATAAAGTGGCCAGGGCGCGGTTGCCGCATGCTCCAGCGCCGCTGACACCGCTTCGCTTCCACCGTAACGAGTGCGGGTAATGAAAGGGACAAGTGCCGTTGATCCGCCCACACTCATCGCCTCAGATAACGGATCGATTCTCGATATTCACAGCGATGCTTCCTGACGTAAATCGACATCGGCGCGCCGCCGCAGCCGGCGCCCAGCAGCCGGAACCAGAGCCGCAAGCAGCGGCGCTGGTGGTCCAGGACCAGCCCGAACGGCGCCGGCCCAGCGGAATGCCGGCATCCCCACGAACGTCGCCTGCGCCATGCGCGCCGCGGCGGGTCAGTATCCTGGGCTTCGCAAGTGATCTGCCACTGATGCATGAGCTGAAAAAACCTGACCCGCCTCATCCGTCCCGGATCACAGGCCATGTCGGTTACTCGCTCGACGGCGGCAAATCCATTTTTGGTTTCGGTCCCCATGCGCCACCCGGCATGGACCGCGACGTCGTGATCGACAAGCTGAGCAGAGGCGACACCTTTCCCGGAAAGATCACCGACGATACCCACCTTTTCAGAAGCGTCCACGACAATCGATGGATTCCTGGAAGCACGGTGACGCAAATTGTCTACAAACAGGATATTGACGTTTCGAATGCACAATTCGAGGCCATCAGGAACAAGCACGATGCATGCGGTATCGACAAAGCAATGCCGGAGGTCCAGTACCGTTTTCCGTTCGCCACCACATCTCCTGTTGTCTTCAACTGCGCGACCTTCCCGCTGCACCTGAACATCCCGATACCGTTTGCGAGGGGGATATTGTCGGAATACATTCCAGCGCTGGAGAAGGTTGGCGAAGAGTGGACGCCAGATCACTGAATCGGCGGAACCGTTGTCGCAGTACCCATGCCAGTGGAGCGCTAGCTGATTTCGCTAATCCGACAGCGACAACATGTTGCCCTGATCCGGACGCGACCTGCCCTCGACCATATCCTGATAGACCCGTTCCACGCTCGCCGGTCCGTGACCAACGACTACCGTCATCCAAGTCCCGAGTGGCACAAGAAACTGTTTCCACGCGACCGCGAACCGTTCCATCACACCGCCCGGTCCCCAATCTGCATTGCGCTTCTTGATCTGCGCCGGTGCAAAAAACAGCGTCGGCCGCGCACCCGGCAAACGCCCTTCGCCTTCGCGCTGATCCCAATGCGTGCCGCCCACGGCGCACGAGTACTTCATGTTGTCCTTGAAATGATGGTGCAGGGCCGCGCGTACCTGCCCGTTGCCCGCCATGTCGACATAAACCACCGGCGTGGTCTCAGGAAGCGTTGCGATCTGATCGTAGGTCAGGACCCGGTGGTAACAACCGAGGCTTTCCGTGAAGGCGACATTGCCGGGCGAGGTCAACCCGATGACTTCGCACTGTTCGATGCCGCGCTGCGCCAGCAGATGGGCGAGTCCGTACGCGGTC
>JACMRD010000110.1 GCA_014376645.1 Herminiimonas sp.
CCTGTCGGCGGGACCACAAATCCGGCGAAGAACAACGCCTTCGGCGCATTGCCCTCCTACAAGCCCAGCCGCGCACCCGCACCCAACAGCGTGGCAATACCCAGCACCAGGAAAATACCCGCGGCAACGGAGTGGACCAGTTTCATCGGAATTGTCGACGCCAGCCTGCCACCGATGAACACCGCGGGCACGTCCGCCAGCAGCATGCCCAGCGTCGTGCCAATCACCACGAGAAGCGGATTAGGGTAATGCGCGGCCATGGCAATGGTGGCGATCTGGGTCTTGTCTCCCATCTCTGCCAGAAAAAATGTGATCAGCGTGGCGCCGAAGACGCCGAATTTTCCAGCGAACTGGGTTTCCTCATCCTCGATCTTGTCGGGAATCAAAGTCCAGATTGCCATGCCGATAAAAGAGGCGCCGAGTATCCATCGCAGGTAGTCGGGACGCACAGTCAACATGATCCAGGCGCCGAGGGCGCCCGCAAGCCCGTGGTTGAGAATAGTGGCACACAGGATGCCCGCAATGATGGGGATCGGCTTCTTGAAGCGCGCGGCGAGAAGGAAAGCGAGAAGTTGGGTCTTGTCGCCGATTTCTGCCAATGCGACGACGCCGGTTGATACAAGAAATGCTTCCATGGGGGTCTCCAGGGCCGGACGGAGAGCGGATGACCACATGCCTTCCTCGGCCCAAGCGGAGGCAATGTGGTCAAAGGTCTGGCCAGGTTTGGAAACTGCTTACACCATGGCCTGCCGGCCAAGTATGTTGACGTAAGCCTCTTCGGGCGAAGAGCGACTACTCCCCAATGACGGGGCGGATTATAGCCTATCGTTCCCCGCCAGGCAAAACGCTGACTTTCAGTGCGCTGACACAGCCAGCAGCCGATTTTTTATACGAAGTACCCGGGCAGGCACCGGGTCCTCAGCCCCTGCCGAAATAGGGATCATTTGACGCCAGGCTTATACTATGCTTTGCCATGAACCGCGTCGATCCGCACCACGCCATGCGAAACAGAAATTTACATCTTCCTTGTCGCACATTCGTCGACGGCCAGCGTTTAATTATCCACCGTCCATTTTCTTGAGGTTTCCGATGTCTATCCAACGCAATACCGTCATGGCCCTTGTTGCCTTCAGCGCATTCTCCGCTGCCTATGCCGGCGATTTCGACGATTTTGGTCGGGTTGTCAGCGTCTCGCCCCAGATCGAACAGTTCAACCAACCACGCCAGGAATGCCGTAATGAATATGTGCAGGTCCAGCGGCAGCCCCAACAGCAACAGCGCGGTATCGGTGGATCGATCATCGGCGGACTCGCCGGCGGTCTGCTGGGCAACCAGGTCGGCGGCGGTAGCGGACGCTCGGTCGCAACGGCCGCCGGCGCCATCGCCGGTGCGATCGCGGGTGATCGCGTTGAAAACAACCAACAGATGCAAGGGGCGCAGCAGTTCGAGGAACAGCAGGTTCGTCAATGCCGCATGGTCGATCATTGGGAGTCCCGCACCAACGGCTACGCCGTAACGTATGAATACAATGGCCGTAATTTCACCAGCGTGCTGCCCTACGATCCGGGTCAGCGCGTCAAGGTGCACGTCGCCGTAACGCCACGCCCTTGATCGAACCGCAGTCGGAAACGTCAGGGCAGCGGGTTTAAGTGAGGCAACGCACTGACCCTCTGGCAATTGTTCTCCATACTTTTACACAACTCAAGGAGAGACCATGAATTCACATTCAATCATCAAGACTGCCGGCAGCGCCATTGCACTGACGGCGATCCTGGCCGGTTGCGCCAGCCCGGGCTACCAGCAAAGCCAGCCTTATCAAAACCAGCCCTATCCGACTTCCCAGAACTATCCATCGTCCCAGCAAGGCTATGCGACTGCGTACGGTGTAGTGGATTCGATCCAGGTCGTACAAGGCAACACCAACACCAGCCCCGGTCTTGGTACGGTTGCAGGCGTGATCGTGGGCGGGCTGCTTGGCAATCAGGTCGGCGGCGGTGGCGGACGCGCCGCGGCGACGGTTGCCGGCGCGGTGGGCGGTGGCCTCGTCGGTAACAACCTCGAAAAAGGCAATCGCGGCGCGGGCCCTGGCTTGTACCAGATCGGTGTACGCCTCGACAATGGCTCATACCAGACCATCACGCAGGACAGCGCGGCTGACCTTGGCATCGGCAACCGCGTACGGATCGATGGTGGACGTGTCTACCGTTACTGATCTGACCACTCCGATCGTCCCTTGATCGGAGTGGCAAGCAAAACGCCGGGCAGTTGCCCGGCGTTTTGCTTTGTGTGAATTGGAAATGCCAGTTCAGCTTTCCGCGTCAGGCTGCAGTGCCGGCGCCGCCCTGGCAAAAGCTGGCAGCGCCAGGCAGTTGGCGTTGATGCGCAACAGGGTCGGCATGCCCGTCAGATTACACTTGAAGCGCTGCGCGTTGAACAGTTGCGGCACCAGCGCACAATCGGCCAGCGTTGGCGTATCGCCGAGACAAAAATCACCGCTGCGGCCCTGCCAGACCACGGTCCGTTCAAGAGCAGCCAGGCCATGTTCGCACCAATGCCGATACCAGACATCTCTGGCTTCATCTGGCACACCAAGCTCGTGCTGCAGATAGCGTAGCACCCGCAAATTATTAATCGGATGAATATCGCAGGCGATCGTCAGCGCAATGGACCGCGCGTAAGCGCGCGCGGCCGGTGACAGCGGCAACAGTGCCGGCAGCGGATGCGTTTCTTCAAGATATTCAAGGATCGACAGCGATTGGGTCAGCACCACCCGGTCCGGTCCACTGCCATCGATCAGGACCGGCACCAGCCCGTCGGCATGCAGGGCACGGTAAGCGGGCGCCATCTGCTCGCCGCCGCCTTTAACCAGGTGCACCGGCACGACGGTGTAATCGATCTGCTTCAGGTTGAGCGCAATGCGCACCCGGTAGGCGGCCGAACTACGGAAGTAACTGTAGAGTTCCATCAGCCTGTTTCCTTGAGGTTGAACGACACCGGTTGCAGGTTACTGTGCGCCGTGACGCGTCACACCATCCTCATTGCCAGCGTGCCGAGGCCGTCGATTCCTGCCTCCAGAAGATCGCCGCGCTCGACCGCCGCCACGCCGGCTGGCGTTCCCGTATAAATCAGGTCGCCCGGCATTAACTCAAAGAAACCGGAAAGGGTTTCGATGGTTTCGGCAACGCTCCAGATCAATTTGTCGAGCGTGCTGTTCTGACGCGACACTCCGTTGACGTTCAGGAAAATAGCACCACCCTCGATCAGGCCCGTTTCGGCCAAGCGGTGGATCGGTCCGATCGGTGCGGATTCATCGAAACCTTTGGACGTGCACCAAGGGCGCCCCTGCTTTTTCGCTGCTGCCTGCAGGTCACGACGGGTCATGTCGATGCCCACGGCGTAGCCAAAAATATGACTAGCGGCATCGGCCGCCGCGATATCGCGTCCGCCCTTGCCGATGGCGACCACCATCTCGATTTCATGGTGCAGCTCGGCGGTGTGCGTCGGATAATGCATTTCACCCACCGTGTCCGGCAAGATCGGCAGGACGGCATCGGCCGGCTTCATGAAGAAGAACGGCGCTTCGCGGCCCGTACCGCCCATTTCCTTGGCATGTTCGACGTAATTACGACCAACACAATAGATGCGGTGTACCGGGAAAAATGTGCTGCTGCCGGCAACGGGAACGGCGGCGGCGACGGCTGGGGGAAATGCGAATTGCATGGACTCACCTCACTGGATTGACGGTGCCATCATTGTAGTGGCTCGACCAAGCACATGCGGCCAGCATCATCCTTCGCCCAGATACGCCTCGCGCACGCGCGGATCATCAAGCATGCGATCGGCGTCGCCGCTCATGGTGATGAGCCCGGAATCCATGACATACCCGCGGTGTGCCGCCTGCAATGCCAGCTTGGCGTTCTGCTCTACCAGGAGGATGGTCACGCCTTGCGCCGAGACGGTCCGGATCACTTCGAAGATCTTTTCCACCATGATCGGCGAGAGGCCCATCGATGGCTCGTCGAGCAGCAGCAATTGCGGATGACTCATCAGGGCGCGCGCCATCGCCAGCATCTGCTGTTCGCCGCCCGAGAGCGTGCCGGCCATCTGCGCCGAACGCTCCTTGAGGCGTGGAAAAATGCCGAACCATTTGTCGATGTCGGCAGCGATGCCGGCCTTGTCATCGCGCGTATAGGCGCCCATCATCAGGTTCTCATGAATCGACATGCGAGTGAAAACGCCGCGTCCCTCCGGCACCATGGCCAATTGTTTCTTGACCAGCTGGAAGGAATTCAATCCCTTGATCGGCGCACCCATGTAGTCGATGTGACCTTCGACAGTACAGTCGGGCAGCGTGCCGGTGATGGCCTTCAGCGCAGTAGTCTTGCCGGCGCCATTGGCGCCGATCAGGGTGATCAACTCCCCACGATTGACTTCCAGATCGATGCCCTTGACGGCCTGGATACCACCATAGGCGACCCGCAGGCCGGTAATCTTCAGGACATTGGACATCAGTGGGATCCTCCCAGGTAAGCTTCAATCACGGCAGGATTTTTTTGTACGTCGGCAGGAATGCCTTCTGCGATCGGCTTGCCGTAGTCGAGTACCGTCATGCGATCGCACAGGCCCATGACGAGCTTGACGTCATGTTCGATCAATAAAATGGTCTTCCCTTCGGTCTTGATCTTGACCAGCAATTCGCGCAGTCCCAGTTTTTCGGTGGCGTTCATACCTGCCGCCGGTTCGTCCAGGGCCAGCAATTTCGGCTCGGTCGCCAGCGCACGCGCAATTTCCAGTCGCCGCTGATCGCCGTAGGAAAGGTGCCGAGCGGTCCGCTGGGCAAAGCGGGCGATGCCGACGAAGTCGAGTAGCTCCATCGCCCGTGCCCTGATGCCGGCTTCCTCGATACGTGCAGCCTTGTGATGAAACACAGCGCCGAAGACGCCCTGGTGGGTGCGCACGTGACGTCCAACCATGACGTTTTCGAGCGCGGTCATCTCGTTGAACAGCCGGATGTTCTGGAACGTGCGGGCAATGCCCGCCTTCGCAACCTCGTGCGGCGCAGATGGCGAATACGGAATGCCGGCCAGCTCGAAACTGCCCGAATCAGGTTGGTACAGACCGGTGATGACATTGAAAAAAGTCGTCTTGCCGGCGCCGTTCGGCCCGATCAGGCCATAGATCTGGCCTTGGCGAATATTCACGCTCACGTCGGAGAGTGCCTGCAAGCCGCCGAAGCGCTTGTTGACGCCAGCGATCTTCAATACGAGCGGCATCTCGGTGGCGGCTGTGGTTTTTGCAGGTGCGGTCATGGGAGTCGTCATCATCACTCTTCAGACAGCGACAACGTCGGTCGACTTGGCCGGCTGGTCAACGTCGGCATCAGGTCGGTTTTCAGTCTTGGGAGATGGCCACAGACCGGCAGGACGCTTGAGCATGATGACCACCATCGCCAAACCGTACAACAACTGGCGCAGCACTTCCGCATCGATCAATATTTTGCCGAAAATCGCCTGCTGCACGGGTTCGACCGTGTGGCGGAGCACTTCGGGCAACGCCGCCAGGATAGCGCCACCGAGGATCACACCGGGGATATGTCCCATGCCACCCAGCACCACCATGGCCAGCACGGCAATCGACTCGGTCAGCGAGAACGATTCGGGCGAGACGAAGCCCTGGAACGCCGCGAACATCGAACCGGCCACGCCACCGAAGGAGGCGCCCATGGCAAACGCCAGCAGCTTGATGTTGCGGGTATTGATGCCCATCGCCTTGGCGGCAATCTCGTCCTCGCGGATGGCGACGAAGGCGCGCCCGAGACGCGAGTCCTGCAGACGTACGGTCACGAAGATGATGCCGATGCAGAGTAATAGAAACAGGAAATAATAAGCGTTCACCGACGGCATCGAAAAATTCCCGATGAAGACCGTTGCCTTCGATCCGGGCTCACCTGCCAGGGACACGCCGAAGATGCGGATCGGGTCGATCAGGTTGATGCCCTGCGGGCCGTTGGTGATGTTGACCGGCGCATTCAGATTGTTCATGAAGATCCGGATGATCTCGCCGAAGCCGAGCGTGACGATGGCCAGATAGTCACCGCGCAGCTTCAGTGTTGGCGCACCGAGCAGCGCGCCGAACATGCCGGCCAGTGCCGCACCAAGCGGGACGATGAACCATACCGACAGGTGAATGCCGTCCTTGGCGATTTCGGGCCCGAAAATCCACAGCAGTGCGTTGCCCACCAATGGGTAATTGTTGACGAAAGATTCAAGCACCACCGCAAATTGCGGCGACGCCAGCAAGGCCGTCATGTAGGCGCCCAGCGCATAGAAAGCGATGTAGCCCAGGTCGAGCAGCCCGGCGAATCCCACCACGATGTTGAGTCCCAGCGCCAGCATGATGTAGAGCAGCGCGAAATCCATGATCCGCACCCATGAATTGCCGAAGTTGGCCGCAATGAAAGGGAAAGCGACCAGCACCAGTCCCAGCAGCGCCAGGCTGATGTAGGTACGACTCGGGCTGTTCTTGATATCGAAATAATTGGCCATGACAGGTTCCAGTCGGCTAACGGCGGTTCAAGGAAAAGGCATGCCACCCAGCGGCGGCAACGAACTTGGCCCGCTCAGGCGCGATCGGCAACGCGCTCGCCCATGATGCCGGACGGCCTCAGGGTCAGCACGATGATCAGCACCACGAAGGCAAAAATATCCTGGTACTGGCTGCCAAGAAAATTCCCGGTGAGGTCGCCGATGTACCCGGCGCCGAGGCTTTCGATCAGACCGAGCAGGATGCCGCCGACCATCGCTCCGTAAATGTTGCCGATGCCGCCCAATACTGCGGCCGAAAAGGCCTTGAGGCCCGGCACGAAGCCCATGGCGAATTGCGCCGATGCGTAGGTCGCGCCCCACATCACGCCGGCCACCGCCGCCAGCGCCGCACCGATGGCAAAAGTCATCACGATGACGCGGTTGGAATCGACGCCCATCAACCCGGCAACGCGCGGATTCTCGGCCGTGGCCCGCATGGCCCGCCCCATGCGGGTTTTCTCGACCATGAACACCAGTCCCAACATCGAGATGGTCGCCAGCGCCAGGAGCATGACCTGGGTCGGCGTGATCAGCGCGCCAAAGATGTGATACGACTCCGACGGCATGATCTGCGGGAACGGAATCGGGCTGCGGCCCCAGATCATCATGGCGAAGGTCTGCAGCAGGATCGACACGCCGATGGCGGTGATCAACGGCGCCAGACGCGGTGCGTTGCGCAGGCGGCGGTAGGCAATGCGCTCAATGAGCAAATTGACGGCCACGCAGACCGGAATCGCACCAACGATGGCGATGCCGAGCTTGACGATTCCCGGCAGGCCGGGCGCCACGCTTTGCACGATCTTGAGAATGGTGATGCCGGCCATGGCGCCGATCATCAGCACGTCGCCATGGGCGAAGTTGATCAGGTTGAGTACGCCGTACACCATCGTGTAACCAAGTGCCACCAGAGCGTACATGCTGCCGAGGACAAGTCCGTTGACGATCTGCTGAATGAATGTATCCATGGGTTCCAATTTTTCGATGAAGGGGAAAGCAGGCGTTCCGGATCGAGACCCAGGGCAGTCGCGTCTATGCAGCGTGCAAGTTACAGCAAAAACCATTCCCGACATGATCACTTGGCACGCGCCAAACCGGTGCTGCCGGAGTCGGCCGCATTATACCCAACGTGATTGCCGAACTGGCGCTATTTGGTGCGCTGTTCACGCGCCGCCAAAGGGCGCTGCGTGCGCTGCGCTCAGGACGCCTTGACCAATCCCTTCGGCAGCGGAAACGTCACGTATTCCTGGGCGCCTTCGAGTACCCGCACGCTTCTGGCACCGAGCACCTTCAGATGGGCGATCACTGCCTGCACCAGCACTTCCGGCGCCGAGGCGCCCGCCGTCACGCCGACCCGCACCATGTTTTCCAGCCAGGCTGGATCGATCTGCGATGCGTTGTCCACCATGTAGGCCGGGGTTCCCATCTTTTCGGCGACTTCGCGCAACCGGTTGGAGTTCGAACTGTTCGGACTGCCGACGACGATGACGACATCGACCTGCGGGGCCATGAACTTGACCGCTTCCTGGCGGTTGGTGGTGGCGTAGCAAATGTCACCTTTTTTCGGCTCCGCAATCATCGGGAAGCGCTGTTTCAATGCTGCGATGATATCGGCCGTATCGTCGACCGACAGCGTGGTCTGGGTAACGTAGGCCAGCAGCGCTGGATCGCGCACGCTCAGCGTGACGACATCGTCGACGGTCTCGACCAGATGCATGCCCTGTTCGGCCTGCCCCATCGTGCCCTCGACTTCGGGATGGCCGTCGTGCCCGATCATGATGATTTCCCGTTCATCGCGACGCATTTTGGCGACTTCGATGTGGACCTTGGTGACCAGAGGACAGGTAGCGTCGAAGACGCGCAAGCCGCGCTCGCGGGCTTCGGCCTCGATCGCCTTCGATACGCCGTGAGCCGAAAATATCACGGTGCTGCCGGTCGGGACGTCATCAAGCGCCTCGATGAAGATCGCGCCTTTCTGGCGCAGGTCTTCGACCACATACGCGTTGTGCACGATTTCATGGCGTACGTAGATCGGTGCACCGAATTCGATCAGTGCCCGCTCGACAATTTCGATGGCGCGGTCGACACCCGCGCAGAATCCGCGCGGTTGGGCCAGCAGGATTTCCTTGTCACTCATACGATTCCCTCGCTTGATCTGGACTGCAATGGCGACATGCGCTGCACGCGGTCACAGGATGCCGATGATGCGTACCGAAAAGCGGACCGCCTGCCCGGCCAGCGGATGATTGAAGTCGAACAGTGCATCGACCGAATTGATCTCTCTCAGGACGCCGGCGAACCGTCCGCCGCCCGGCGCCGCGAATTCGACCAGGTCGCCGATCGCGTAATTTTCACCGAGCTGAGAATTCTCGTCGAGCATGGCACGCGACACCCGCTGCACCAGTTCCGGATTACGCATGCCGAAAGCAGCGCCGGGTTCGAGGTCGAAAGTCGCCTCGGCACCTTCCGGCAACCCGATCAGACGGGCTTCGAGAAACGGCGCCAGCTGGTCTTGCCCCAATTGCAGGGTGGCCGGGCCTTCATTGAAGGTGGAGACGATATCGACACCATCCATGGTGGCGAGACGGTAGTGCAGAGTCAGGTAGGCGCCCTCGCTAACGACGGGATGTGGCAAATTTGACATTGGTTCTGAATGCGTTGTGATAACGTCGCATTTTATGCCGGTTCGCATTGCTGCGTCGTGACTGCGGCGCAAATCTTCCCGCGTCGACCGACGGCCCGCCCCGTTCCGACCGCTCCCGAGCCGTGCCGACCCGGCTACAACGCCAGCAACTACTGCTACTACTACTACCACTACTACTACCATGGCAATTACTGATTGGCCGGAGGCTCAACGTCCACGCGAACGTTTGATCCGTCTGGGTGCGACATCCCTGACCGACGCCGAGCTGCTCGCCGTTTTCCTGCGGGTCGGCGTCAGCGGCAAGAGCGCCGTCGACCTTGGGCATGACATGGTGCGCCACTTTGGATCGCTCAACGGCCTGTTCGCAGCATCACTGGACGATTTTTCTGCGCTGCACGGTCTGGGCCCGGCAAAATTTGCGCAGCTGCAAGCGGTGATGGAACTGGCGCGTCGTGCCGTCGGCGAGGATCTGGCGGCCGGCATTACCCTGAGCGCCCCCCAGGCAGTCCGGCATTACCTGCAACTAATGTTTGCGGCAAAGAGTCACGAGGCCTTTGTCGTCCTGTTTCTGGATGTCCGCAACCGATTGATCTCTGCGGAAGAAATGTTTCGTGGCACCCTCACCCACGCGAGCGTCTATCCCCGCGAAGTAATTCGCCAGGCGCTGCACCTGAACGCCGCCGCCGTCATCCTGGCGCATAACCACCCTTCAGGCAGTGCAACGCCGAGCGCGGCCGATCTGGGCCTTACACGGGCCCTGCAACAGGCGGCGGCACTCGTCGACCTGCGCATCCTCGATCATTTCATCATCGCAGGCGGCAGCGTCCACTCCTTTGCGGAACATGGACAAATGTAATCGTGTCATCCTCTTCGTCAAATTGTAAAATATTTTAAAACTCAATTGACACAATTGTTTTACGCAAGTCGTTGAAAAACTTCGATTTTTTGGATATAGTCACTCTTTTTCCAATTTCGGAAATCTTCAAGGGAGTGGAATATGGCACGTGTCTGCCAAGTCACCGGGAAAAAGCCGATGGTCGGCAATAATGTTTCCCATGCAAATAACAAAACGAAGCGTCGCTTTTTGCCGAACCTGCAAAGCCGCCGCATTTTTGTCGAATCCGAGAATCGCTGGGTCTCCCTGCGTCTGTCGAACGCTGGTCTCCGCGTCATCGACAAGCTCGGCATCGATGCCGTGCTGGTCGACATGCGCGCCCGCGGCGAAAAAGTCTAACCCGCAGATTAAAGAGGAATCATCATGGCTAAATCCGGCCGCGACAAAATCAAGTTGGAGTCGACCGCAGGGACGGGTCACTTTTACACGACGACGAAAAACAAGCGCACCACACCTGAGAAAATGTCGATCATGAAGTTCGACCCAAAGGCACGCAAGCATGTCGAATACAAGGAAACGAAGATCAAATAAGATCGCGTTTGCAGCAGACAGAGCAGCACCCATCGAAGCCCGGCGCATTACTTGCCCCGGGCTTTTTTTGTACGAAAAAATGGCCCGATCGCTCGGGCCATTCCATTTTTCTACTGCGTTGCCCGAAGGCAGCTGCGATCGGTCAGGCGTAGCTGCGCAAGCGCAGCGAGAACTCCTGGAGGGCCCGGATACCAGACGCTTCGGCGCGGGCGCACCAATCCTGCAATTGATGCAACAGCTGGTCACGGCTGGCATGCGAGCGCTCCCAGATGGCACCCAGTTCGACGCGCATTTCGTGCATCGTCTGCAATGACTTGCTGTGTACGAACAGTTCGGTCAACTGCTGGCGCTGTGGCGCTTCCAATTTGCCTGGCTCGCGTTGCAGCAGCTTGCGGGACGACTTCAGGAATCCGGATTCCAGCTGCGAATTACCTTTCAGATTGGCCAGTTCGTCTTTCCATGTGTACTTCACTGACTTTGCATACTTGGACATCACATCGTAGCGATTCGAGATCACGGACTGCAACGTGTCCAGATCGGCGACCAGTTTCTTCTGATCAAATTTTGGTGCAGGAGCAACTTTCTTGACCGTCGCCAAGCCAGCCATTTCCATCATGCGGATGTACATCCAGCCGATGTCGAATTCATACCACTTCGAGGACAGCTTGGCGGAAGTACCAAACGTGTGGTGGTTGTTATGCAGTTCTTCGCCGCCGATGAGGATGCCGAACGGAATGATGTTGCGAGAAGCGTCGACACAATCGTAATTCCGATAACCCCAGTAGTGGCCGATGCCATTGATGATGCCGGCAGCAGTAATCGGGATCCACAACATCTGCACTGCCCAAACGGTCAAGCCGATCGCACCAAACAGGGCGACGTTGATTATCAACATCAAGCCAACACCCTGCCAGCTGAACCGCGTATACAAGTTGCGCTCGATCCAGTCGTCTGGCGTGCCGTGACCGTATTTGTCAATGGTGTCCTGAACTTTCGACTCGTAGCGATACAGCTCCGAGCCTTCCAGCAAGACTTTCTTGATGCCGCGCGTCACTGGGCTGTGCGGATCATCAACGGTTTCGCACTTCGCATGGTGCTTGCGGTGCACGGCGGCCCATTCCTTGGTGACCATGCCTGTCGTGAGCCACAGCCAGAAACGGAAGAAATGACTGGGCAATGCGTGCAGATCCAGCGCGCGGTGCGCCTGGCAACGGTGGAGGTAGATGGTGACGCTGGCGATCGTGAGGTGCGTCACGATCATGGTGTAGGCGAAAACTTTCCAGCCGCTCGCTCCGGTCAGGCCATTCGACAAAAACTGCAGAAGGGCATCAAAAATTAAATTCAAACTCATTAATACTCCAAAGTGACGATCAAAACATGCGACAACGCGTGAAAAGACTGAAACACAACTACACTGCAGGACCTCTACTTCGCCGCGATTGTACGCGATTTACCCGCTGTTCGTCGTTGATGAATGCGACAGCGCGGACCCTGGGGCATCCGGCGCCACAGTCTCGGCCACGGTAAATAATTGCTTATCACCAACAATCCGCATTTCCCTCTGCGGAAAAGGAACCTGAATCTGATGGCTTTTCAACGTGTGCCAGATTGCTCTATTTACCTCAGACAACACATTTGTCTTTCCGTTCTCGGGATCAGCGATCCAGAAGCCAACTTCCAGCTCCAAGCCATCGGCGCCGAACTTGACCAAGACCGCAGACGGGGGCAGCTCGGTCGAGACGCGGCTGACCGTTGCCGCTGCCTGCTCCAGAAGCAACAATACCGCCTCTAGATCGCTTTCGTAACTGATGCTGACATGGGTCGCGATGCGCAACACCCGATCCGAGAGCGAATAATTCTGGACTGGTCCCGAAATGAGCATGTCGTTCGGCACCACTGTTTCCACGCCGTCAAGGCTGCGAATGACCGTGTAGCGCGTGTTGATCTTCGTAACCCGGCCATAGTACTTGTCGACCGTCACCATGTCGCCGATCGACAGGCTGCGCTCGAGCAGGATCACGAACCCCGAGACATAGCTGCCGATAATTTTTTGCAAGCCCAAACCGATACCGACGCCCAAGGCGCCACCGAACACCGACAGCACGGTCAGGTCAATGCCGACCAGCGACAGGCTCACCAGGACGGCGATCAGGATCAACATCGCCCGACCCAGGCGCGCGACGACCGTGCGCAGCGACGAGTGCATGGAATCGACCTGCATCAATCGTTCTTCGAGTAGCGCACCGATCCACAATGCCAGCACCAGCGTAACGATGACCGAAATCAGTGCTTGTACGATTGCCAGTACCGACGTCTTGTAGCGTCCGATCGGGACCACGGCATCGTCCATCATCTGGATCAGGTCGGGCCACACGCCGGTAATGTAGAGCGCAACGCCGAGCCAGACCAGCAGCGCCAGAACTTTTTCAAACAGAAGTAATACTGTGCCGGCATGACCGCTGCGCGCAAAGATCCGGCGCAGGATGTAGAACGCCAGCCGGATCAGTGCGAACGATGCGACCAGCGGGATTGCCAGACGCAGAAGGTTGATGTGATGGTGTTTCGCCAGGATCGGCTTGGCAAGCGCGATCAGGCCCAGCGCCAGCAGCGGCCACAGCACCCTTGAAAAGCTCTCGACGCCGAGCCGCACCACCCGCAGATGCACTTGCCGTACATTCAGCAGTGCCCGCGCGCCGCGGGCGAGCAGCCAGCCCAGTACCAGGCACAGCGCCACCGTGCCGATCTGCCACGCGACACCCGGATCGCTGAGATCAGACCAGAAGTCAGTCAGCAGGTTGGAAATCTGATTAGGCGTCATTTCTATCGATTCGATTCCGGCCGGTAGACGATGGCGTCAAGCCGGTGCCGTTGCCAGTTCGCCAGGTAGCGGTTGGTCAGCTCGGCATTATTACGCAAGACCAGGACATTCTCCGCATTCTTGTGCTGCGCCGCCCAGGTGAAATTGAAGCTGCCGGTCACCAGAACGGGTGCCACGGTCGCGGGGTCGATGATGATGACCTTGTTGTGCGCATTCTGGTATTTGGTTTCCATCCAGACGGGAACGCCCGCCGACGCGAGCATGGCAAGCTTGGCGGAGTCGACATGACTTTGCGTTTCATCGGCCAGCACCTGGACATCGACGCCACGAGCGTGGGCGGCAATCAATGCCGTGGCAATCTTCTTGCTGGTCAGCAGGTAGGCTTGCATCAGCACCTGCGAACCCGCCTGGTCAATCAACCGCACAAGCAGGAGTTCGACATCGTCCCAGGGCGCGAACGCTGCCTGAACACTGCCCTGCGCCGACATCGGCGGCATCGGGGCGTCATGGCCCGCTGCCTCGCTGCTGCTGAGCGCACAAGCACTCATCAACGCCAGACAAACGACGCCGATCTTGTAGGCTGGCAGATACCGCTTGCGGCAAAAAAGAGACCGGAAGCCGATCACTTCTGCCGTTCGAGGACTGCCGCAAAAAAGCCGTCGGTATGATGCAGATGCGGCAGCATTTTCAAGTAGTCGCCCATCTCCAGTTCGATCTTCTGTTCGGCCAGTACATCCTTCATCGGTACCAGCACGAATTCGGGGTGCGCTGCCAGAAACGTGGCGACGACTTCTTCATTCTCTTCATCGAGCAAACTGCAGGTCGCGTACACCAGACGACCACCGCCCTTGACCAGACGTGCGGCACCGGCCAGGATCGCCGTTTGCTTGGCATTGAGCTCGACCAGCGATTGCGGCGTCTGGCGCCACTTCACGTCCGGATTGCGCCGCAGGGTACCGAGACCGCTACACGGCGCATCGACCAGAACGCGGTCGATCTTGCCTGCGAGGCGCTTGATCTTGGCATCCCGTTCGTGTGCGATCTGCACCGGATGGACGTTCGACAGGCCGCTGCGTGCCAGACGTGGCTTGAGCTTGGCCAGACGCTTCTCTGAAATATCGAAGGCATACAGGCGTCCGGTGTTGCGCATGGCGGCGCCCAGCGCCAACGTCTTGCCGCCGGCGCCGGCACAGAAATCCACCACCATTTCACCGCGCTTGGCGCCGACGATCTGCGCCAGCAACTGACTGCCCTCGTCCTGCACCTCGATCAATCCATCCTTGAAGATCGGCAGATTTTGCAGCGCCGGCTTTTTCAGGACCCGCAGACCCAGCGGCGCAAATGGCGTGGGTTCGCACAGGATCGGCGCGATCGCCAGCTGGGTCATGACTTCTTCGCGGGTGGCCTTGACCGAGTTGACACGCAGGTCGAGCGGCGCCGGCTGGTTGAGCGCATCGGCCAGTGCCAGTGCGTCGGCTTCACCACGGCGCTCAACCAATTTATCGAAGAGCCAGGCCGGCAGGTTCGACTGCAACCCAACCGGCAGCAGGGTGCGATCGATTTCCGAGACGCGCTGCAACCACTCGCCCTCTTCTTCGCTCAGGCCACCCAGCGAATCGATCCCGACCGCATCGGCCAGGCCGAGCAAGGTGAGCCGGCGCATGCTGGGCCCATTGCCCGATTCGGCGAAGCTTGTATAGACCGACTTGTTGCGCAAGAGACCGTAAATGCCTTCTGCAATCGCTCCGCGCTCGCGTGAGCCCAGTTTCGGATGATCGCGAAAGTAACGCGACAGAGTGCTGTCGGCGGGGCCGGTAAAACGCAGAATTTCACGCAACACTTCTTCGGTGCTGCCAATGATCGCAGGAGGCAATCTCATGTCATATCTTTCAGGTTTGTGATCCCTTTGTCGAGGTTCAGACGACCTTCGACGAACCAGGCAATGGCACGCGGGTAAATCAAATGTTCTTGCTCGAGAACACGCAAGGCAAGGGTTTCTTCGGTGTCGTCCGCCAGCACCGGCACTGCGCTTTGCGCAACGATGGGGCCATGGTCGAGATCGGCCGTGACGAAGTGCACGCTCGCGCCATGCACCTTGACGCCGGCGGCCAGTGCCTGCCGATGGGTGGCGAGGCCCGGAAAACTCGGCAGGAGCGACGGATGAATATTGAGCATGCGGCCCACGTAGTGATCGACCAGCTGCGCCGTCAGAATCCGCAGGAACCCTGCCAGAACGACCAAGTCCGGCTCAAAACCGTCGATCGCCAACTGCAAGGCAGCATCGAATGCGTCACGTGTTGCGTATCCCTTGCTGGCGACCACCGCCGTCGGTATGCCATGCGCCCGGGCGAATTCCAGACCGGCTGCATCGGCCCGATTGCTGATCACCGCCGCAATTCTGGCCGGCCATCCTTCGGCCGCCGCTGCCTCGACCACCGCCTGCATATTACTGCCGCGGCCTGAAATCAGGATCACGATATTTTTCATTCCGCGCATTGTACTGTACCGGCCGGGCCGCTCGAAGCAGTCAGCGCCCTCCTGCCTCTGAAAGAAAAAAAGCCGACCTCGGCGGTCGGCTGCAGCGGCGTTCCAACAACCAACGCTTTACTGAAACGAGTAGAACACCCGGAACGCAACCTTCTTGTCAACCCAGAAATCGGCGGCGTCGCGGAAGACATCGAGCAGCGTCTCCCGGGCTTCCTTGTCGAACTTGGGGGTGTTTGGCAATTGCTCGAGCACCACCAGAAAACCTGGTTGCGGGCCTGCCTTGTGCGCGAGATCGGTCAGGCAGTCGCCAAGCGCATCGAAATTCTTGCCAAAATGTTTGGGAAAGTGGAATGCCTCGGCAATCATGGCCAGCACCTGCTGCTTGGTCGTGGCCTCGGCACAGTACGCATACAAAAAATGCTGTCCAAGCTGTGCAGCTTCCGATTGCAGATCAGTCACCCGAAATGCTCGAATCGATTGCACGACATTTGGCGGCACTGTTTTAAACAAACTCATTTCTCCCTCTGCTGGAACATTCATTTTTCGATTACTCGATGCGATAGTGCGGTGGTGCGATGCGAGAGTGGGGCACGCTCGCTGCTATTCGGTAATCCGCATGAAGGTTGCGTAGTGATCGGCGGTGTAGAAAAACTCCCGCCGCTCGCCGCCGCGACCGCCAGCGATCAGTCGCCGCGCACCACGATTACGGCTGCCTGGGGTCTTGACGGTGAATTCGCGATAGTACCCGCGTGATTGCCGCGGAAGAGAACCTTCGTAATTGCCAAACACTGCACCATCTTTTGGATACGGAAACGGCCCCCCCTGCTCGATCAGCACCAGCGTCTGCCGCGCTTCGCGAGGCAGTTCGGCCACAGCAATAACGCCCATCGCCACCACAGGTGCCGGCGAGCGTGCGAAGGCCGTGAACGACAAAAACAAGGCTGCGACGAATACGCACCAATGCTTCAGATACTTTGCATTCACATTTGATTCCCCATTATTTTAATTGCTTTAAGGCAATTAAACATGACAGCAGTACGCTAGGGTAACGTGTTGTAGAAAACGAATCAACTCGAATCGCCGCCGCCCACTATTTACATGCGGCCCCAGCACGAAACCTGCGGAGGGACCGACATCGGCATACGCGGTCACAATTTGTTGCATGTCTTACCGGGCGTTCGCCAAAGCCTGCTCGCCTGCAGCGCGGCCCGGGCGTTAAATGACTACCTGAACAAAAGGAGAGCAATCATGCACAAATCATTGATCACCGCCGCAGGCGCCGGCGTTCTCGGTACACTATTGCTGGCCGCGCCCCTGGCAAGCGCCCGGGACAACGTCAGCTGGTCCGTCAACATCGGCGCGCCCGTCGCTACCTATCCCGTCTATGCGCCGGCCTACAGTCAGCCGCCGGTGGTGTACGCAGCACCGGCACCATTCTACGTACAGCAAGCTCCGGTGTACTACGCGCCACCGGTCGTGGTGGCCCCACCGTACTATGGCCGGGTCTACTACAACACGGCCTATCCTCAACCCTACTATAGGGAGTACGGCCACTACCACCACGGTTATGGTCACGGCAACGGGTATGGCGGACCGTACCGCCACGAACGTTAAATCCCCGCAGGCGGCCCGAAAAAGCGGATGACGTCGGCACGGCGTGCCATCGCGTCACGAGCGCCCAGAGCCATCAACTCCCTGGTGTAGGTCGCTTCGAACAACAAGTAGGATGCCAGCGCGGCACCACGCACTTCGGTGGCGCCTATGCCTGCCAGTACCATGCGGATCGGCGGCGGCAGGCTATCGACATGGCGGCTCGCGATCTCGTCGAGACGCTCCGAAGGTGCAATGATGAGCATCTCGATAGGTCGTAGCGGCGTGCGCGCTTTCTGCTCTTCACTCAGGTGCGAGAGGGTCAGGTTGATGCGGTTCATGCGCTCGATATCGACTGCCAGACTGTCGAGAAAAATGCTCGACATTGCATGGCCGGCAATTTGGGCCAGGCTTGGATACCGGGCCGGCTCACCATTGTGCACCGTGGGTTCGCTGAGGCGTCCGGCGCCGACGACCAGCACTTTTTCGGCGCCGAGATGAATCGCCGGCGAAATCGGTGCCAACTGCCGCATCGAACCGTCGCCAAAATATTCACGGCGACCATTGCAAAAGATCGGCATGGCCGGAAAGATCAGCGGGATGGCAGATGACGCGAGCAAATGCTCGACGCCGATCTGTCCCTGCATCGACACGCGCTGGGTCCGAACCCAAGGCTCGATCAGCTTTTCACTCTGGTAAAACGTGATGTGCTGTCCGGCCGTATAGGACGAAGCTGTCACCGCCAAGGCATGCAATTTACCGTCGAGCAGCGCCGCATCGAGGCGCGGGAAATTCAGCATCCGGTTCAATAGCGTGTTGAGTGGCGTGTTGTCCAGCAGCGCATTGGGCGGATTAGCATGCCACTTGCGCAAGAGCCAGCCGAACGACAGGAGCGACAGCCAGCGCGCGCCGGAGCGCAGCACGCCCAATGAATCGGCCCGATATACTTGCTCGACCCGGAAATTTTCCCAGACACTGACCAGCTTGCCGAGGCCTTCATTGAACTGATCGGCGTGGCACGCCAGCGCGGTTGCGTTGATCGCACCGGCTGATGTACCGCATATGATGTCGTAGGGATTGACGTCCGGCGCCCATCCCTGCTCCGCCAAAATCGTCGACACGGCCTGCAGCACGCCAACCTGATAGGCGGCGCGGGCGCCACCACCTGTCAGCACCAGGCCTGTCTTGGTTCGTGAGGTCATTTCTAAAGAGTAACAGCAGGCACCGCAACATGGACATGACAGTAATGTTGATGCCGTGCAAATACAACGTTTTCCCCCACAAGAATCGCCACGGTGCGTGCGTCTGGCTCAGCGCAGGATCACTCGCCTTCGACGCTTCCCTCGCGGCGGGAATCGGCGCCACCCATCCACCAGGGCTCGCCGTGGATCTCGATGCGGCTGATCGCATGCAGGCCCGAGGTCTGGTTGGCAATCCGGAGCACATGGCCGCGCACCCGCAACCCTACGATCTGCTCGGGTGAAAACCGCCCGCGTTCAAGTTCGGTCGGCCCGTTGCGGCTGCCGAAATTAGGCAGATCGACTGCTTCCTGGACCGGCAAACCCCAATCCATCATTCCGACCAAGACCTTCGCCACGTAATTGATGATCGCCGGACCGCCCGGCGAACCGACAACCAGCGCCACGTGCCCGGTACGGCGCTCGAGAACGATGGTCGGCGCCATCGCGCTGCGCGGCCGCTTGCCGGGCTGAACCCGATTGGCAACCGGGCCGTCGGCGTCGGCCGCGACAAAGGAAAAATCGGTCAGCTGATTGTTGAGTAGAAAGCCCTGCACCATCAGACGCGATCCGAAGCCGTTCTCGATCGACGTGGTCATCGAGACCACCTGGCCCTGCGCATCCACGATCGACAGATGGGAAGTCGCGGCCAGTTCGGGAGAACGATCGTATCCGCGTGCGAGCTTGATGCCCAGCGGCGCGCCGGCTGCCGCCGTTCCCATCGAACGTTCCCCGATGAGCCCGGCGCGCGCGGCGAGATAATCCTTGTCGATCAAGGCATCGACGCTGCCGCCGGGCAGCGGAACGAAATCGGTGTCGGCCACGTAACGCGCCCGGTCGGCATACGCCAGTCGTCCCGCTTCGGCGAACAGGTGGACGCCCTCGACATTCAAGCCTGCCGCGTCGGGCGCCAGCTTCGGCAGATTCCGATGCGCCAGTATCCCCAGCATCTGCGCCACCGCAATCCCACCCGAGGATGGCGGCGGCATGCCGCATACCCGCCATGCCTTGTAATCGGTACAGACCGGCGTGCGCACGACGGCGCGATAGCCGGACATGTCGCGCAGCGCGAGCACGCCTGGACGGCGCGGATGTTGCCCGATCTTGCTGACGATTGCTCGCGCCAGTTCGCCCGTGTAGAAGGCATCGGCGCCGCCGGCGGCAATCAGGCGCAAAGTCCGTGCAAGGGCTGGGTTTTTCAGCGGATGACCGGCCTGCCAGGCAAGGCCGTGTTCGTCGAAAAAATAGGCTTCGGATTCAGGGTCAAGTGCGAGTTGCGGTTCGGACGCAAGCAATTGCGCCAGTCGGGGGCTGACCTCGAAGCCGCTTTCGGCCAGCTCGATCGCTGGCGCGAACAGCGCCGCCCACGGCAGTTTGCCATGGCGCCGGTGCGCCAGTTCCAGCATGCGCAGCACGCCCGGTACGCCGACCGCGCGACCACCGACGACGGCATCGAAGAACGCCATCGGCTGGCCATCCGGTTTTTCAAAGAGGTGTTCGTCGACTGCCGCCGGCGCGGTCTCGCGCCCATCGAATGCGGTCATCGCCTGACCGTCGAAATGCAGCAGGAACGCGCCGCCGCCGATGCCCGAGGATTGCGGCTCGACCAGCGTCAATACCATCTGGACGGCGATCGCCGCATCGACGGCCGATCCACCTGCCTTCAGGATGCGATGGCCGGCACGGGTAGCATGCGGGTTGGCCGTACTCACCATGAAATTTCTGGCGGCCACCGCTATCTTCGCGGTCGATCCCGATGCCTGCTCAGGCTGACGGTCGTGCCACTCCGTATCCGGCGCAGCCGGCACGCCAACGCACGCGGCCAGCAGCGTGAGCGCCGCGCCGGCGAGCCAGGCCCGCAGCGCCGTCATCGCCGTCATCGGCACGATTGCGCCTGACGCACTGTCAGGACCAGGCAAATCGATTGCATGCCTATTTCGGTTGCATCCGGATAGCGCCGTCGAGGCGGATGGTTTCACCGTTGAGCATCACGTTTTCGATGATGGCGCGCGCCAGGTGGGCGTATTCGTGCGCCCGGCCCAAACGCGGCGGGAACGGCACCATGCGGCCGAGGGCATCCTGAACCTCCTGCGGCATGCCGAGCAGCATTGGCGTTTCGAAAATGCCGGGCGCGATCGTCATGACGCGAATCCCGTTGCGTGACAGATCGCGCGCCATCGGCAGGGTCATGCCGACCACCGCCGCTTTCGAGGATGCATAGGCGGCCTGGCCGATCTGTCCATCGTATGCCGCCACCGACGCCGTGTTGATGATCACGCCGCGTTCGCCATCGGCGGTGGCGTCCGTCGCAGACATCGCTTCGGCTGCGAGGCGTGCCATGTTGAAGGTGCCGACCAGGTTGATGTTGACCGCGCGCTGAAACACGTCCAGCGGATGAGCGCCGTCCTTGCCGACCGTCTTGACGGCCGGTGCCACGCCGGCGCAGTTGACCAGGCCACGCAGGGTGCCGGCTCCCGCTGCCGCCGCGACCACGGCCTTGCCATCGGCTTCGGAGGTCACGTCGCAACGCACGAAATGGCCCTTCAATTGCGCGGCGAGCTGCTCACCGGCTTCGACCTGCACGTCGGCCAGCACCACGGTGCCACCGTTCTCTGCGATCATGCGGGCCGTCGCGGCGCCCAGTCCCGATGCACCGCCGGTGATGATGAAAACGCCATCCTTGATTTGCATGCTGTCTCTTTCTTGTTCAGTGTTGGAAAAGGTCCCTACGATCCGGTGACAATTGTAACGACCTTCCGGGGTGCAGACGAAATGGAAAAAGCGGCCGCAGCCGCTTTTTGTTCAGGCAGCTCGGGACTCAGGGTTTGACCGGGGCGATACCGGGCTCTGCAGCGGTGGCTGGCGAGGATGCAGCAACAGGCATCGCGACGGCCGGTGCGGCCATCGCTGCGGCTGGAGCGGACATCACGGCCGCAGGTGCCGCGACCGCCGGCCCGATCTGTAGTCCGGTGGCCGGCAACAGCGGTACCAGCAGCAGGGCGACGATGTTGATGATCTTGATCAGCGGATTGACGGCGGGTCCGGCCGTGTCCTTGTACGGATCTCCCACCGTGTCGCCGGTGACGGCCGCCTTGTGCGCCTCCGATCCCTTGCCGCCGTGATGGCCATCCTCGATGTATTTCTTGGCATTGTCCCAGGCTCCGCCGCCGGTCGTCATCGAGATCGCCACGAACAGGCCGGTGACGATGGCGCCCATGAGCAAGCCACCCAGCGCCGCCGGCCCCAGGATCATGCCGACCAGGATCGGCGCAATCACCGGCAGGAGCGACGGCAGGATCATCTCCTTGATCGCAGCGGTCGTCAGCATGTCAACCGCCTTGTCGTATTCCGGCTTGCCGCTGCCGTCCATGATGCCTTTGATGTCGCGGAACTGGCGCCGCACCTCCACCACCACGGCCCCTGCCGCACGACCGACCGCTTCCATCGCCATGGCGCCGAACAGATAGGGAATCAGCCCGCCGATGAAGAGTCCGACGATCACCATCGGATTCGACAGGTCGAAGGACGTGCTCTTGTTGACCGAGTCGAGAGCATGCGTGTAATCGGCAAACAGCACCAGCGCCGCTAGCCCGGCCGAGCCGATGGCATAACCCTTGGTGACAGCTTTGGTGGTGTTGCCCACCGCATCGAGCGGATCGGTGATGGCGCGAACAGACTCCGGCATGCCCGACATCTCGGCGATGCCCCCGGCGTTGTCGGTGATCGGGCCGTAGGCGTCGAGCGCGACGATGATGCCGGCCATCGACAACATCGACGTGGCGGCGATCGCGATGCCGAACAGACCACCTAGTCTGTACGACACCAGGATCGCAGCGCACACCGCCAGTACCGGATAGGCGGTCGACTTCATCGACACGCCGAGACCGGCGATGATGTTGGTGCCATGGCCGGTGGTGGACGCTTCGGCAATGTGCTGGACCGGCTTGAACTCAGTGCCCGTGTAATATTCGGTGATGTAGACCATCAGGCCCGTCAGCACGATGCCGACCACCGTGCAGCCCATCATCGATGCCCGCATGACTTCTGGCATCACGGTCCACGTCACGACGGCGAAACCGATCAGCGACAAGCCGGCGGCCCACCACAGACCGGTGTAGAGCGCCGACATGATCTTCTTGCCGGGCTTTGCCTTGACCATCGAGCAGCCCACGATCGAACCCAGAATCGAGACGCCACCGAGCATCAACGGATAGAGCGCTGCCTGCAGCTCGAAGCCCTTGATCACCAATGCACCGAGCAACATGGTAGCGATCAGGGTGACGACATAAGTCTCGAAGAGATCGGCCGCCATGCCGGCGCAATCGCCGACGTTGTCACCAACGTTATCGGCGATCACCGCCGGATTGCGTGGGTCGTCCTCGGGAATGCCGGCCTCGACCTTGCCGACAAGATCAGCGCCAACATCCGCACCCTTGGTGAAAATGCCGCCGCCCAACCGGGCAAAGATCGAGATCAGCGAGGCGCCGAAGGCCAAGCCGATCAGCGGCTGGATCAGGTCGTGCAGCACGGCTGTCCCAGAAGCGGCCGCCGTCAGGTACCAGTAGAACAGTGTCACGCCCAGTAGACCCAGCCCCACCACCAGCATGCCGGTAATGGCGCCACCCTTGAAGGCCACATCGAGCGCCTGGTTCATGCCCTTTGTGGCCGCCTGCGCGGTACGCACGTTGGCACGCACCGAGACATTCATGCCGATGAAGCCGCAGGCGCCCGAGAGCACCGCGCCGATCAGGAAACCGATGCCGGTCACCATTCCAAGCAAAACCGCGATCACCACGAACAGGACGGCGCCCACGATACCGATGGTCCGGTACTGGCGCGCCAGATAGGCGGCCGCGCCGATCTGGATGGCGGTGGCGATTTCCTGCATTCGGGCGTTACCCGCATCCTGCTTCAAGATCCAGCTACGCGACATCAATCCATAAATGACCGCGACGATGCCGCACGCGACGGCGAACCACAGACCTGCTGCCATATCGACTCCTCCTTGTATCACGACAAAGTAGACCACTACGACCGTTCTGCATGAAAAAAAAGCGGACACATGGTCCGCTTGGTTTTATTCCGATAGCGCCGCGAAGGCAAGATCGCGGATGGCTTCGACTGGTCCTACACCAGCGATTTTCCGGTATTGTGGCGCGCCCGGTGCGCCGCTTTTTGCCCAGTCGTTGTAATAGCCGACCAGTATTTCCGTCTGTTCGTGATAGACCGATAGTCTGCGCGTGACCGTCTCTTCTTTGTCATCCTCGCGCTGGATAAGTTCATCGCCGGTGACGTCGTCCTTGCCCGCCTCTTTCGGCGGATTGAACTTGACGTGGTAGGTCCGGCCCGAGGCCGCATGGACGCGCCGACCGCTCATGCGCTCGATGATGGCCTCGTCGGGGACGTCGATTTCAAGCACGTAGTCAATACTCACGCCGGCTTCCTTCATTGCGTCGGCCTGTGGCACGGTCCGGGGGAAACCGTCGAACAGATAGCCATGGGCGCAGTCTGCTTGCTTCAGGCGGTCCTTGACCAGACCGATGATGATGTCGTCCGACACCAGTCCGCCCGCGTCCATGACCGTCTTGGCTGCCAGGCCCAGGGGCGTGCCGGCCTTGACTGCGGCGCGCAGCATGTCGCCGGTCGAGATCTGCGGAATCTGGAATTTCTCTTTGATGAAGGTGGCCTGTGTTCCCTTGCCGGCGCCGGGCGGGCCCAACAAAATAAGGCGCATGTTGTTCGAGGCAAGAGCCATGATGTTTCCTAAGACGAGTTTGAATTCTGTGTGGCGATTGTCTTTGCAATCTTCACGATGGAGGGCCGGCGCACGGCTTTTGCACGGCTTTTTATAAGATTAAGTTTGCACGAAACTTAACACAGAATTTCATGAAACTGACGCGCCATTCTTGATTTCAAATAATCGCTCCAGTAAAAAAGCGCTGCACCCGGAGCAAGTCCTCGGGTGTATCAACACCGGCCGCCGGGGCGCTCGACGCCAGATGCACGGCAATCGGCAAGCCGTGCCACAGCACGCGCAATTGTTCCAGCGCCTCGATCTGCTCGAGCGGCGATGGCGTCAGTGAAGAATAGGATTGCAGGAAATCGTTACGGTAGGCGTACAGCCCGATGTGTCGCAGCGGCATGTAGCCGGCCGGCAGCGCAGCCTGGAATCCGGCCCCCTCGGCGGCAAATGCATCGCGGTGCCAAGGGATCGGCGCGCGCGAAAAATACAATGCGCGCCCAATGGCGTCGGTGACCAGCTTGACCACGTTCGGGTTGAACAGATCGGCGGCGTTATCGATCGCATGCGCCGCGGTTGCCATCGGCACGGTGGCGTCGATGAGCGCCGCGGTGGCGGCGATCAGCTCGGGAGCAATCAGCGGCTCGTCGCCCTGCACGTTGACGATCACGGCATCCGGCGCCAGAGCGAGCCGCAAGGCAACCTCGGCGATCCGGTCGGTACCCGAGGGATGATCGGCGCGCGTCATGCACACTTCGATGCCGTGGCGCTCGCAGGCCGCGACGATGTCGGGATGATCGGTCGCAACCGTCACGCGGGACGCACCGGATCGGGCGGCGCGTTCGGCCACCCGCACCACCATCGGCTTGCCGCCCAGATCGGCCAACGGCTTGGCAGGCAGGCGCGTCGACGCCAGTCGCGCCGGGATGATGACGAAGAACGGCATCAGTGACTCAGGAAGCTACGCCGAGCGACGTGTCGGCCGCATCCGCCGCCGTCGTGCAACCGTCATTGCGCAGCGGGCGCGACCAGCGTGGCCGCATGCAGGTCGCGTGCTTCGTCGGCCCACATGATGGGGATGCCGTCGCGAATCGGATAGGCCAATTTGTCAGGATGGCAGATCAGTTCCTGCGCCTTCTTGTCGAAGTCGAGTGGTCCCTTGCAGAGGGGGCAAACCAGAATATCAAGCAGTCGCGTGTCCACGCAGTCTCTCCAGGATGTTGTCGGCAAATGGCGCGGCAATGCGCGCACTGACGGGCACCACCCACAGTCGGGGGTCCGATGCCAGCGCCGCTATTTCACTACATTTTACTGCATCCTTCTCGGTGATCAGGATCAGGTCCGCATCGCAACCGGCAAAGGTGGTGTCATTGAAGTCATGATGGTCCGGCAGCGGCAACGGTTCGAACACCAGCCCCGCCGCCGACAATGTCGCAAAAAAGCGCGCGGGGTTGCCGATGCCGGCCGCCGCCACGATGCCCGGCGCTGGCACGGCCGCTGCGATTGCGGCAAGCGTGGTGCGCTGCGTGCGGTCGATCAACTGTTCAGCCAGGGGAGCCTCGAGCCACATGAGAATCGCGTCGCCGCGCATGCGCGATGGCCGATGCAATTGCAGTTGCAGGGCCGTCGCGGCCGGCGCTGCCGTGCCGACATTGACGATGCTGAAATCGCGCCGGCGCGAACGCGGCTCGCGCAGCGGGCCGGCCGGCAGAAGCCAGCCGTTACCGTCGCCACGACTGTCTTTCAGGACGATCTCGATGTCCCGGCCAAGCCGGTAATGCTGCAAGCCGTCGTCGGAAAGGATCACGTCGACTTCAGGGTGCGCACTCAACAGCGCCAGCCCGGCGGCGACCCGGTCGCGCCCCACCATCACCGGGCAGCCGGTGCGCTGGGCAATCAGTACCGGCTCATCGCCGACCTGCCGAGGACTGGAGCCCGCCATCACCCGCCGTGCGCCCTGTTCCGCGCTGCCGTAGCCGCGCGAGATCACGCCTGGATGGAAACCGGCATTGCGCAGCATCTCGACCAGCCAGATCGTCAGCGGGGTCTTGCCAGTGCCACCCACGAAGAGATTGCCGACCACAATGACCGGCACCGGCAGTTGCACCGTCTTGAAAATTGCAATTCGGTAGAAAGCGCGACGCAGCATTACCAGCGCGGCAAAAAGGAGGGAGACCGGCCACAGCAGACACGGCACCACGCCGCGCCGCATCCACAGCCGCATCAGGGTCGGCGCCAGCCAGGCTCGGCTTTCCTGGTCAGGTATCCGACTATTTGCGGGCACTGGTCTGCGCAGCGAAGGTCACACGGTCATAGCCGGCCAGGCGCGCTGCTTCCAGCACGTTGATCACCGATTGATGGGCGGCGGTGGCGTCGGCATTGATGATGACGATCGGATCTTTCTGGCCGGCCGGCTTGGCTTCGGCGGCAGCCTTTAGCTCGTCGGCCAGCCCGCCGGCCTCGCGCGTTGCGACCCGTATGTTGTTGACAGCGTAGTTACCCTGCGGATCGACGGCGACATTGATTTCGAATGGCTGTTGCAGCGCCTTCTCCGCATCGGCGGTTGGTAGCGTGATCTGCAACGCGGTGAATTTGCTGTAGGTCGTCGTGACCATCAAAAAAATTAGAATCACCAACAACACGTCGATGAACGGAATCAGGTTGATTTCGGGGTCTTCGCGGCCACGGCCCTTGCGAAAGTTCATCGTTAGCTCCGCTGCGGCAGGAAAATCGGCATCATCTTTTCGGGCTCAGTAACGGTTGCCATGGACCAGATCGACGAACTTCACGGCCTGCTGCTCCATGTCGATGATGAAGCTGTCGACCAAGGCGCGGAAATGCCGGTAAAAGACCAACGCCGGCATGGCGATCGCCAGTCCGAATCCGGTGTTGTAGAGGGCCACCGAGATACCATGTGCAAGCTGTGCCGGATTGGCTCCGGTCGCATTTTGGGCGCCGAAGATCTCGATCATCCCGACCACGGTGCCGAACAACCCCATCAGCGGCGCCAGGGTAGCGATGGTACCGAGCGTGGTCAGGAAACGCTCCAGGTCATGCGCCGTGCCACGGCCGGCTTCCTCGATCGATTCCTTCATGACGTCGCGCGGCGCATTGACATTGTGCAGGCCGGCGGCCAGGACCCGTCCCAGCGGTGAATTTTTCTCGAGCGTACCGATGACGCTCTCATCGATCTTGCCGTTATGGTAGACACGAACGACTTCGTTCAGTAAATTCGGCGGCAGGATGCGCGACCGGCGCAGGTACAATAATCGCTCGATGATCAGGGACAACGCAATCATGGATGCGGTCAGCAAGAGCCAGATCGGCCAGCCTGCGGCTTGGATTATTGCAAGCAAAGGGACTCCCGGGAATGATTCAGATGGTTCGGCATGGATGCAGAATGTAACGTGTTGGGCGCTCGCGGGCAAGCCTCATGCTGACTGAAAACTTGTGCACACAATCTGTGGATAACTTTGTGGGTAACTCGGTATGAATTGCGAAAGCTGTTGATTTCAAACGTTTTTATTGTTCTGCCTGGAAATTATGCAAAATTTAATTGTTTGTCAAATCAATGACTTGCGCGATTTTCGTGCTAACGATGAATTTGATGACGAAATTGTGACCGATTTGCGAATCTGTGGACAGTCTTGTCGGCGGATCTGGCAATGAGTCCCAGTGAAAGCGCTGGCGGGCCGGCTGTACTGAGCGTCTCGGCGCTCAACACCGCGGTATCGCGACTGCTCGAACGCAGTTTTCCGTTGACCTGGGTGTCCGGTGAAGTGTCGAATTTTACGCGGGCTGCTTCCGGCCACTGGTACTTCACGCTCAAGGACGATACGGCGCAAGTACGTGCCGTCATGTTCCGTGGCCGCGCCCAATATGCCGACTTCACGCCGCGCGAGGGCGATCGGGTGGAAGTGCGCGCACTAGTGACCCTGTATGCCGCGCGCGGCGACTATCAGCTCGGGGTCGAAGCGATCCGCCGCGCCGGTGTCGGTAACCTGTACGAAGCATTTCTTGCGCTAAAGCTTAAGCTGGAAACCGAAGGTTTGTTCGAGGCCGCCAGAAAGCGGGCGGTACCAGCCTTTGCACGCACGATCGGCATCGTCACCAGCCCGCAGGCCGCCGCCCTGCACGATGTACTGACTGCCCTGCAACGGCGCGCACCCCACTGTCGCATCATCCTGTACCCGGCGCCCGTGCAGGGGGCCGGTGCCGGCGAACGCATTGCCGCGGCCATCGCCACTGCGGCGCTGCGTAACGAATGCGACGTCCTGCTGGTCTGTCGCGGCGGTGGCAGCATCGAGGATCTATGGGCCTTCAATCACGAAAGCGTGGCGCGGGCGATCGTGGCGTCTCCGATGCCCGTCATCAGCGGCGTCGGACACGAAACCGATTTCACGATCGCAGACTTTGCCGCCGATGTGCGCGCACCGACGCCGACGGCGGCGGCCGAACTGGCGACCCGCGCCCGCGCGGATTGGCTGGCCCAACTGGCGATGCATGGCGTCGATCTGCAGCGCGCATGGCGGCGCCAGCAGGCAGAACGCATCCAGACCCTCGACTGGTTTGCACGGCGTCTGGTCAGCCCGGCGGCTGCCATCGTCCATGACCGACTGCGGCTGCACGTATTGCAGCAGCGCCTGGGTCATGCGAACCGGACGCCGCTGACGCAGGCGCGCCACGCCCTGGCCCAGCTCACCACCCGGCTGACCGCAGAATTACCGAATACGGGCGCGCCACGGATCAGGCTGGCCGAACAGGCACGTCGCCTGGCACGGCGAATGCATGAGAGGAGCGCACTGCGGCGGCAAGCAGTCTCGGCGCTGTCGGCGCAACTGGAACTGCTCAATCCACAGCGGACCCTCGAGCGCGGCTATGCCATCATTACCGACGCGCGCGGCGCAATCGTACGATCACCCGCCGCGCTACATCCGCGCGACCTGATCGGCGTACGGCTTGCACAAGGCAGCGCCGAGGTCGGTATCGCCAGCGTGCAAAGCCTGTTGGATTGACGCCGATTGGCCGGGCCGAATTTGCTGTCGTCGTGCCGAAATCGGACGCAGAGTGCGCTTACCCCGCATCGGCCTTACAATAAAGACCTTTCAAAAATAGCATCTTCCCCCCAACAACCAAAGGATGACCATGGAACATACCCTGCCACCTCTCCCGTATGCGATGGACGCACTGGCGCCTCACATCTCCAAAGAAACGCTGGAATACCACTACGGCAAGCACCATCAGACCTACGTGACGAACCTGAACAACCTGATCAAAGGCACCGAGTTCGCCGAGTCGTCGCTCGAAGACATCATCAAGAAGGCGTCAGGCGGCGTCTTCAACAATGCAGCACAGGTCTGGAATCACACGTTTTACTGGAACGGTCTGAGCCCCGCCGGCACGGACGCACCAACCGGTACGCTGGCTGATGCAATCAATGCGAAATGGGGTTCATTCGACAAGTTCAAGGAAGAATTCACCAAGTCCTGCGCCGGTAACTTCGGTTCGGGCTGGACTTGGCTGGTGAAGAAAGCCGACGGCGCCGTCGATATCGTCAACACATCCAATGCAGCGACACCGCTGACCGGAACCGACAAGCCGCTGCTGACCTGCGACGTCTGGGAGCATGCGTACTACATCGATTACCGCAATGCGCGTCCGAAGTATGTGGAATCTTTCTGGAAACTGGCCAACTGGGATTTCGCCGGCGAGAATTTCGCCTGAAGCATCATCTGAGCAGGCGTCGGTCGCGAGACTGGCGCTGACGGGGGCGGCACGAGCGACAACGCTTTTGCCGCCGTTTTTCATTGATCGCCGCCAGGCATTCCTGTCATGCGAGTACCTGTACGTAACGCATTCACGGCGCTTCCCGCAGTGGACTACTGGCCCTGCACTTGTTGCCGCACCTGTTGCACCAATGCCTGAAGAACCTGCGATTGCTGTGCCACCACGAGCAGCCGGTCGAGCTGATTGCGGGTCGGCAGCTTGAAGGCGACCTGGCCCCGGATCTCCCCTTCGGCAAACGTCGGGCTATGCAAATTGAAGTAAAAACCGCCGGCGCGCATGGTGACCAGTTGCGCCGGAGTCAGCGTTCCCTGCGCGTTCCAGACGACCTTACCCGCCTCCTTCGTCAGCGGAAAAACCACCGGCCCTGCCACGCCAACCGGCGCTTGGTGAATGTGGGCCACGGTTTCGACCATGCCGTTCGTAATCACGCTTGCCGAGAAACTCAGATCGCGCGCGTTCACGATAGCCAATCCGACACCGGTGGCAGGACTGCCGTTGGGAGGTGTTTCCTGCGACCCGTTGAGTTCCGCACTGAAGACCAGTGATTCGTTTTCAATTTTTACCGCAGCATCCTTCAAGCTACCACCACACGACGCCAGCAATGTCAGTGCCAACAGAGCCGCCCATTTGAGTCCCGTAACTTCCCGTTCGAACATTTTCATCGCAATCTCCTCGCCAAAAAGTAAATGGAATCTGTCCGGCCAGCCCGGACAGAACGCTGCCTTTGCGCGCCTGGATGGTGTTCCGCTGCGGCCAAGCCTCAACGAGACCCGCCGACCCGACGGCAGCGCCCACCGAGGCCGCAAGCGACCACTGGCAGGTGACTCATCCATGACGTGCATGCACGAGATGCCCAAAGCAGTCAGCGTGCCCGCGATGAAAGCCCCATACGGAGCTCGATGGGAACGCACTTTGAGGAAAGCGGTCGGTAAGAACTACCGACGCATGTAAAAAAACAGCGCATCGGTGCGATCGCGCTGCGTGCAGCATGTGCTAGCCGACTCGCGTGGTTGGTTGTGGATCGACAAATCAAGAATGTTTGTTTTTTAACAATGCATCGCAGCCGGGAAGACGTGAAGATGATGGCCGAATTCCAGATCCACGCCTCAGTGCGCCAGCCCAATTCCAGGCCGGACGCTGCCCCGTTTCAGGCAAGTGTGATCGTTCGATGGCTGCGGCGAGCCTATTGCAGGATCGCCAAATCCGGTTCTCTCATCTCTTCTTGAAAGTTTGACCATGTACAGAAATATTCTGATCGCTGCCGCGTTTTCGATGCTGGTGCTCGCCGGCTGCAGCTCGGGCCCAGCCACACCAGCTGCGCAGACAAATGCAGGCATGACGGGCGTGGACCCGCTAATTCCCGCAAAGGTGATCACGGCACGTCGCATGACGACCGCAGAAAAAGCCGCATACGATCAGGGGATCGACACCCAGATCACCCGTCTGAAACAGGTCGAATAGAGACACCGGGGCTTGAGCGGCAACGCAATTGTGCGCTGCCGGCGAACAAACCCGCAGTACGCACGCGATTGCACAAACTGCGCTACTCAGACGATTTGCCTGTCCGGCATCAAAGCATCCCAGGTCGCCGCACCCCGGATGCTTTTTTTACGCCCGCGTCGGCTTCAGAGAATCAGGATGGCGCGGAAATCATTGACGTTGGTGCGTGTCGGGCCGCTGACGACCAGGTCGTCCAGAGCACTGAAAAACCGGTAGCCGTCGTTATCTTCCAGCAACCCTCTCGCCGACAACCCGAGCGCGCTTGCCCGCGCGAGCGAGTCCGGGGCCAGCAGCGCGCCAGCATTGTCTTCGGAGCCATCGATGCCATCCGTATCGCACGCCAGCGCGTACACGCCAGGGTGGCCTTCCAGCGCATTGGCCAGACTGAGCAGAAACTCGACGTTGCGGCCACCCCGGCCTTTGCCGCGCACCGTCACTGTCGTCTCGCCGCCGGAAATGATCACGCAGGGTGCCGCAAACGGCTGTCCGTGCGCGGCAACCTGGCGTGCGATGGCCGCATGCATGGCGCCGATGTCGCGCGCTTCACCTTCGATGCGATCGGACAGGATGTGTACCGTGAGGCCACCCGCACGGGCGCAAGCGGCGGCCGCTTCGAGAGCATCCTGCGCGGTGGCGATCACGTGATGACTGTTGCGGGCGAACCGAGGGTCGTCCGGCTTCGGCGTCTCACCGGCGCCTGATGTCAGGTGGGCTTCGATCTCAGGAGGCACGGCGATGGCGTACTTGCACAGGATCGCCAGCGCCTCGGCGCAGGTACCGGCGTCGGTCAGCGTCGGACCACTCGCAATAATCGCCGGGTCGTCTCCGGGAATATCGGAAATCAGGAGCGTGACGACACGCGCCGGCGCACAGGCCAGTGCGAGCCGTCCGCCCTTGATGGCCGACAGATGCTTGCGCACGCAATTCATTTCGAAAATCGTCGCTCCGCTCCTGAGCAAGGCCTTGTTGAGGGCCTGCTTTTGCGCAAGAGAGATACCGGGCGCCGGCAAGGCAAGCAAAGCCGACCCGCCGCCCGAAATCAGGCACAGCACCAGATCATCAGCGGATAGACCCTGCACCATCTGCAAAATACGGGCAGCCGCCTGTTGCCCTGCTGCGTCCGGTACCGGATGGGCGGCTTCGACCACTTCGATTTTCCGGCAATCGGCGCCGTGCCCATAGCGCGTGACGACCAATCCCGACAGCTCACCTTGCCATTGCCGCTCGACAGCCGCAGCCATGGCGGCAGCCCCTTTTCCAGCACCGATGACGACGGTGCGTCCACGCGGCAAATCAGGGAGGAAGCCAGCGATGCATTTTTCGGCACTGACGGCATCGACCGCAGCGTCGTACAAGGAACGCAGCAGGGCACGAGCCTTGTCGGGCGCCGACAGGTCGTGAGCAGGGACCGGAAACAACGGGGTAGGGGCTGGAACGAAATCGGACATGGGCGATGAGTGAAAGCAGGGATTTGATGAGATGTAGATGGTACCGCTCCCTGCCGGCACTGCGTGAAAATTGCAATGCAGCACCCGCTTTCACATGCGCGCACGTGGATTAAGACAATGAAATTCCCATCAATTATCAATTAATACAATTAATTATTTACCATGAGTTGCAGTATTATATTTACTTATGGTATTTTTTTTACTATGCTCAACATGTGTTCGAGCTTCCCGTCATAGATGAGCGCCGGGTCGTGCCGCACTGATAGCCATGATACTTCCGGTAATCGGGACTCTGGACCAAATTGAGGATTGGCGAGAACCAACTCACCTTTGACCTGGCAAGTGTTCGCAAAAACATGCGTTCCGGAATACCTAAATCGGTACCTAGAAGTAAGTGTCTCAAGTCTCAACAAACGAAAAGGGATCCAATGAAAATCGCCTGCTGCACTCGCCACGACAAAGTTTTCCATTACGTTCAAAACGCGCTCGCCGCGACGCAACTCGAATGCGAGCATTTCGCCTCCGAAGCGGCCCTCCTGCGCACCCTGCGCCGACGCACCTTCGACCTGATCGTGGTCGATTCGGACAACCAGATGCCCAACGACGCGCCGGTGTTTTCATGGCTTAACTGTCGTACCGACGAAAGCACACCCGTGGTGCTGTTGTCGTCGACACAGCGAGAAGGTCAGCTGGCGTTCGCGCTGGACGCCGGCGCCGACGACTTCATCGTCAATCCCTTCGATGCTGCCGAACTGGTTGCGCGCCTGCAGGCGGTACTGCGTCGCTATCGGCCAAAAACCGCACACCGCTCGATCGAACTGGGAGGTTTCCTGCTGGACCGCGAATCGCGCCGACTGCTCGACAATGGCGTACCGGTGGCGCTGACCTCCCGCGAATTCACGATGGCGTGGCTGCTGTTTTCATCGCCGGGAATGTATTTTTCGCGCGACGCGATCAGTGTCTCGATCTGGGGTGTCGACAGCGATGTCGCCAGCCGAACCATCGAACAGCATGTCTACAAGCTGCGCAAGAAACTGCATCTGTGCGAGGAGCGTGGCGTCATCATCCGTACCGCCTATACCCATGGTTACAGGCTAGAATTGTGCTCCCAACCGCTGGTGCCGACTTCGCTCATGCACGCAGCCGCCAACACAATGCCGGTCGGCAGCGTGGTCGAACTAGCCCATAACTAATTATCCGAAATGGTCATCCGGCCGCCCGCAACGGGCCGGATGCCGATCGATTCAGCGGCGCGCCGTGCCGCCGTGCTGGTCAACCAAGCTCTCCCCCGATCGGCATACTGCGGCAGCGCTCTCGCGCTTGCGGCAGGCGGCTTCATCGTCGACCTGGCTGCTGACCACAAAACCGTCATGCTCACTCACCAGGTACCACGACTGCCGTTCATACGTTGCCATGGTGCTGACCAGGCCCGTCTTGAACGTCAGGCCAAGCACCACCGCCACCAGCGCTGCCGCCCCCATGATGAAACGCGCCCGGCGTTCCAGATACGACCAATTCAGTTTTGAGATGACCATTGAATTTCTCCTTGGTAACGCAAAGATCATTGCATTCGATCAATTTGCGGCGTTCGTTTCTTGTGTCTCGTTGTGGTAATTGTCTTACCGATTCTTAAGAATCTTGCGTTTCTGCTAATAACTCAAGAATAGCAACGCCGCACGCGGCGCGCAGCGTTCCCGGAACCGGGTCCGCGCTGGCGCCAATACCGGAAAAACGATGCCGGATGCCGCTGGCCGGCGCCCCACTTGTCGGGCCGACAAAACAAAAAAAAGACACAGTCATCTTTCTTGCAAGACAAACTTGAATTTGAGCAACTCTCTGTTTAGACTCAAATATTGATTTGAGTCAACTATGGAGCGGCGATGGCCGATCGGATCCCTGGCGCACCCCGTACCCTGCTTGCCGCATGGCGTCAGCTTGCATTGCGCTGGATGCTGGCTAGCGCGACGGTGGCCTTTGGCGCGCCGCTGCATGCGGCGCTCCCTGAGATCCGACTGGTCGAACAGGTCTCGATGCTCCCGATTACCTCCGGGCTGGCCCATGTCGAACTGGAAACCACACTTTACCGGCCACCGGGAGACGGCCCTTTCCCCGTATTAGTCATGAATCACGGTAAGGCGCCCGGCAACCCCCGCCTACAGGAACGCGATCGCTTCCTGGCAATCAGCCGGGAATTCGTCCGACGCGGGTACGCAGTGGTTGTGCCGATGCGCAAGGGCTTCGCCCATTCAAGCGGGCACTATTCCGATGACGGTTGCAACCTGACGGTCAACGGCCAGAACCAGGCAAACGATGTGCAGGGCGTGGTGGAGTATCTGAGAAAACAACCTTGGGTCGACCGCAACCGGATTGTGGTGGCAGGCCAATCGCATGGCGGTCTGACGGCGATGGCGTTGAGCGCCCGTAATCTGGCAGGGGTGCGCGGCGTGATCAATTTTGCCGGTGGGCTGCGCGCCGACAGCGGTAGCTGTCCCTGGAAAAGCGCGTTGCTCACCGCCTTCGCCGAGTATGGCGCCAAATCGCGGATTCCCAGTCTCTGGTTCTACGGCGCCAACGACAGCTATTTCAACCCATCACTGGCTAGCCAGTTGCACGAAGCGTTCGTCAGCGCCGGTGGAATGGCCAAACTAGTCGCCTTCGGTATGTTCAAGAACGACGCGCACGCAATGAGCGGAAGCCGAGACGGCGTGCGGATCTGGTGGCCGGAAACCGAGCGGTTTCTCAAGCAGATCGCCATGCCGACGGAAGAAATCGGCAACCTTGGAATCGATCCGCGACTGCCGCGGTCGGCCTACGCCGCCATTGACAATATTGACGCGATTCCGTATCTGCAGCAGCAAGGCCGTGAACAATACCGGGTGTTCCTCGCCAAGCCGACTCCGCGAGCGTTCGCCGTGTCCACCAGCGGTGGGTGGAGCTGGGCGGAAGATGGCGACGATCCGGTTGCCCGCGTTCTCCAGACGTGCCAGCGCAGCAGCGGCGAACCGTGCCGACTGTATGCAGTCGATGACGACGTCGTCTGGACCGCGCCGCGCTGACCTGACGCGCTATCCTGCAGCGCTGGCGTCGCGCCCGAGCAGTTGCGGGGGCAACAGCGGGTCGAAATCTTCCCAGTCGCCGTTGACGATCGTGCCTTGCGCGTGCTCGATGTCTTGCGCACCGAGCTTGCGCAATACGGATACCGCATCGTTCTGCGAGGAGCCGCTATCGGTGCTGACGGCAACCATCAACCCCGACTCGCGCTGTTGCAGTTCATTGTCGACGACGTCGCCGCGACTGTCGTCGGCACTCGCATCTTCCTGTTCGCCTTTTTCTTTCATCTGCGTCAGGCTGCCGATCAGCCCACCGACGTGCGCGCCGACCAGTGCCCCGACAGCCGGCCCGACCGGTCCGAATACCGGTGCGCCTAGCATGCCGACGCCGGCGCCGACTGCACCGCCGGTCACGGCGCCCGCCGCGATCCCGGTACCGGCTTCGTGCGCACCAGGTGACTCATCGCGGTCACCGCCCACCGAATACAGATTGTGCTGCCCCGGGGGATTCAGATAGAACGAACAAATGCGTTCAGCCGCAAAACCGGCGTCGACCAGCGCGTCGAGCGCCCGGGTGGCTTGGTCCTGCTCCTTGAAACGTCCGGCGATGATGTTGAACATGGTGTTTTCCTTCGTCGATTCTTTAACGGGTGGTGCTTGCGCCCATTACGCTACTCACGGGATCAGGCTGTGGTACGCACTTCGATTTCAAATTCGCCGGATGACTCGGCTACCTTGCAGGCATACTGCTCGGCGTCTTCGATTGCATCGAAGCGGCGTGCTTGCTGCAGATCCGCGACCATCGCGTGGTCGCCTTCGCCGGTCGAGCCGACGTAGGGGCCATCGCCAACAGTGGTGGATTTGGCTCGCAGGACGTAGTAGGTTGGGGAGGTTGGAATCGTCATTGTTCTTTTCAAAAATTGTTCGCCAATGCGCCGTCACAGCGCCCAGGTCAGCGCCAACGGTTCAGAGCGGGTGAATTGCATCGTCGGTTCGGTTGCGCGAGGCTTCGCGCAGGTCTTCCGCCATGCGCCGGTCTTCGATCCGCTTGCGCATGATCAATGCATGGTGGGCCGCGCTCAGCGGCGGCGCTTTCATCAGGTCCTTCAGCGGCGCGGTGTTTTCATCGGTGTTTCGCATGGAAGTCGCCTCTTTCAATATCGTGGAAGGTGCGCCGAACGGTCGGGGTAGAGTAGACGTCCAGTAGCCTTCAACGCGCGGCGGCGGCGGCCTCGTGACGCAGGTTACGTTGCACGAGTGCGATGCGGGCACCGTGCGGATGTATGTATTGGTTCATGTTGCTGACGACACGTTCAGGTTGCAGCGGCTCGACTGGCGACTCCGGAATCCACATCACGATCGCCGCCGTGGCAAGCGACACCGTCAGCATTAGCACGGCGCCGGTAACAATCAGGCGCACATTACGAAGTGTCAGAAAAATGGCGGGCATGGCGGGGTCCAGGTCGGCGTTCAAATCGTAAATAATGGATCGGGGCGCGCATCACTTGGTGCGGGTGTAGTCGCGAATTTCTGCACAATGTTTCGATTTTGCGCCCGGGCCGGCTGCAATTCTGTACGTTCCCCAACTTAGAGTGTCGATATGGCTCAGGCCGGCGGTGCGGACATCCCTACGGACGTTGCCTCAAATAAGCTAAACTCCGCTATCGTGAAGCCGCACCCCTTTTTTCTTCGTCTGCTCCTGACTCTCCTTCTGCTCGGTTCGCAGCAGATGGGGTTGGCGCATGCGATCGCCCACCTCGGCGAAGAAAGCCAGCGCGCATCCCAGGTCAAGCAGGTTCCGGCCGATAAGCTGTGTGAGCGATGCCTGGCATTCGCCCAGGTTGGCACGGCCGTCGACACTGCGCCGCTGCGTTTCTTGGTGCCGGTCCTGGAAGAAAGCGTCCAGCTGGTCAATCTGGCGCACAGCGCGCCGCCCGCAACGCGCTGCTGCTTCCTCTCCCGCGCTCCACCCGCCCCCCTCTAGCATCACCCCATGCTGATGCTGCAGCGCGCTGCAGCCTTCACTTGTTCTTGATCTCGAGGAAATCTCATGTTGAAACACACCGTACTGGCGACGGCGCTCGGCGCCGCGCTGGGCCTGCCCGCTCATGCGTGGGCGGCCAGCGACCAGGACCTGGCGCAGATCCGCGCCCAGATCCAGCAATTGAAATCAAACTATGAAGCGCGTATCCAGGCACTGGAAAAACGGTTGCAGGAGACCGAGAGCCGGTCGCCCGCCGCCGCTCTCGCGCAGACCACACCGATACCAATACCAATTGCTGCGGCTGCGGCTGCGGCTGTGCCCGGTCCCGTGGCGCTTCCGGGTGGCGCCACTCCCGCCATGAACAACGCCTTCAATCCAAGCATCTCGCTCATCCTCGGCGGCACCTACGCCAACCTGTCGCAAAATCCGGACCGGTACCGAATCCAGGGCTTCATTCCGGGCGGCAACGTCGGACCCGGCAAGCGCGGCCTGAACCTGGGCGAATCGGAGCTCACCTTGGCGGCCAGCATCGATCCACGCTTCGCGGGCCAGATGACCTTTTCCCTTTCCCCGGACAATACGGTGAGTGTCGAGGAAGCCTTTTTCCAGACTCGGGACCTGTCGAATGGCTTGAACCTGAAGGCCGGCCGCTTCCTCTCCGCGGTCGGCTATCTCAACGGTCAGCATGCCCATACCTGGGATTTCGTCGATGCGCCGCTGGCTTACCAGGCTTTTTTCGGCGGCCAGTACAAACCCGATGGCGTGCAATTGCGCTGGCTGGCGCCGACCGATCAGTTCCTCGAGCTGGGCCTGGAAGCCGGCCGGGGCAGTACCTTCCCCGGCAATGACCGCAACCGCAACGGCATCGGCTCCACCGCGCTGTTCGCGCATCTGGGTGACGACATCGGCGAGTCCGCCAGCTACCGCGCCGGTCTGTCCTATTTGCGTACCAGCGCGGCGCAGCGCCGTTACGACGATATTGATAGTGTCGGCAACGACGTGGTCAACGCCTTCACCGGCAACAGTTCGACCATCATTGCTGACGGCGTCTACAAATGGTCGCCCAACGGCAACCCCGTGCAGACCAATCTCAAATTACAGGGTGAGTACTTCCGCCGCACCGACCGTGGCAGCCTGAGCAGCGATGCCCCCGCGCAAAGCACGGGTTACCGAGCTGCGCAATCCGGCTGGTACCTGCAAGGCATCTACCAGTTCACCGCCGGCTGGCGCGCCGGATTGCGCTACGACCGGCTGCATTCGGGCACGCCTGAGTTCGGCGGCGGTACTGCCAGTGCTGCCAGCTTCTCGCAGCTGGCGTCCTACCAACCGCGCCGCGCGACCGTGATGCTGGACTACTCGCCGTCCGAATTCAGCCGCTTCCGCCTGCAGTTCGCGCAGGATCGGGCGCGGCCGGACGCTACCGACAATCAGATCTTCCTGCAATACATCATGAGCCTGGGCGCCCATGGCGCCCACACGTTCTAGGAGCTGCATCATGAAAAAAACTTTCTCCCTTCTCTTCGCCGTCACGGTCTCATTGGCGGCGCCATCGGCTTTCGCGGCCCTCAACGTGCTCGCCTGCGAACCGGAATGGGCGGCACTGGCCACCGAAATCGGCGCTGACCGCATCAAGGCCAGCAGCGCCACCACGGCCCTGCAGGACCCGCACCGCATCGAAGCCCGGCCGAGCCTGATCGCCCGCACCCGCAACGCCGATTTGCTGGTCTGCACCGGCCTCGAGCTCGAGGTCGGCTGGCTGCCGATCCTGCTGCAGCAATCCGGCAACGCGAAAATCGCACCCGGTCAGCCCGGCAATTTCGAAGCCGGCAGCGTGGTCGCCCGCTTGGATATACCGACCAGGCTCGACCGCAGCGACGGCGACGTCCATGCGGCTGGCAATCCGCACATTCAGCAAGACCCGCGCAACATACTCAAGGTGGCCGAGGCCCTGACCAGACGCCTGACGGAAATCGACGCGCCGAATGCGGCCTTCTACCAGTCGCGCCTGGCCAATTTTGCCGGCCGCTGGACTGCCGCCATGCAGAAATGGGATCAACAGCTGGCACCGCTGAAGGGCACGCCTGTCGTCGAGCACCACAAGAACATGGAATACCTGCTGAGCTGGGCCGGACTGCGCCAGGTCGGCGCGCTGGAGCCAAAACCCGGGGTCGAACCGAGCGCCGCGCACCTCAACGAACTGCTCGGCCAGCTCCAGCGGCAACCGGCAAAAATGGTGCTGCGCGCCGCCTACCAGGATGGTCGCGCATCGGAGTGGCTGTCGCAGCATGCGAGGATTCCAGCAGTGGTGCTGCCCTTCACGGTCGGCGGCGATGAGCGCGCCAAGGATCTGTTCTCCCTGTTCGACGACACCGTCGCCCGCTTGCTGGAAGCGGCGAAATGACGGCCCAGCCGAGTGATCTGCTGATCGTTCTACCGGCCTTTCTGGCCGGTCTGCTGGTACTGGCCACCCACGTGCCGTTGGGCGCCCAGGTCTTGAAACGGGGCATCGTCTTCATCGACCTTGCCATTGCGCAGATCGCAGCGCTCGGCGTGATCGTGGCCGGCATGGGCGATCTCGATCCGCAAGGCTGGATGGTGCAGGCAGCCGCCGGCGTAGCGGCCATGCTCGGCGCGGTGCTGCTGACATGGACCGAGCGACGCTGGCCGGAAGTCCAGGAAGCGCAAATCGGCGTGCTGTTCATTTTGGCTGCTACCGGCGGTCTGCTGCTGCTGGCGCACAATCCACACGGCGGCGAGCATTTGCGCGACCTGCTCGCTGGCCAGATCCTATGGGTACGCTACGACCAACTGGTGTTCCCGGCCGTGGCGGCGGTGCTGATCATCGGTTTGCTGGGGGTGATGGGTGAACGCATCGGGCGGCTTGGCTTCTATCTCGTCTTCGCGCTGGCGGTGACGGTATCGGTCCAGCTGGTGGGCGTCTATCTGGTGTTCGCCAGTCTGATCGTACCCAGCCTCGGGGTGCGCAATTACCCGGCGCGACGCCGCCTGCCATTGGCTTATCTGATCGGCATCGGCGGGTACGCGGTGGGTCTGGTACTGTCCACCTGGTTCGACCTGCCATCGGGCGCACTGATCGTCTGGTGCCTGGCGCTGCTGGCCATCGTGGTGCACGCATTCGGCCCGGGACGCAGCCCGGCATGGGATTGATGCGGGGTCGATGCCGGCAGGCCTACGAGGACGCCAGCTTCCAGCTGCCGCCTGGCAGCTGATTCATTACACTTCTGAAGAGTTTTTACATGGCGCATCCGCATCTACCACACGAGCCTGCCCCGGATCATGGCGACCACGATCACGACCATCACAATGATCGCGGCCACGATCATGGCGCGCATGGTCATGGTCATGGTCATGGTCACGCCCATGCACCGAAAAATTTTGGCACGGCTTTCGCCATCGGGATCGCGCTCAATACCGGCTTCGTCATTGCCGAAGTGGTGTACGGCCTGACGGCAAACTCGCTGGCATTGCTGGCCGACGCCGGACACAATCTGTCGGACGTCCTTGGCCTGCTGCTGGCGTGGGGCGCCAGCGTCCTGGCGCGGCGGGTGCCTTCCTCGCGCTTTACCTACGGGTTGCGCAGCACCTCGATCCTGGCGGCACTGATCAACGCGGTCCTGTTGCTGACCGTGACCGGCGGCATTGCCTGGGAGGCGATTCAGCGCTTTGGCCATCCGGACGAAGTGCAGAGCATGACCGTAATCGTGATCGCCGCCATCGGCGTGGTCATCAACACGGCCACGGCGCTCATGTTCATGCGCGGCGGCGACGACGACCTCAACATTCGCGGCGCCTTCCTGCACATGGCGGGCGATGCATTGATATCACTCGGAGTGGTGGTGGCGGGCGTGGTGATCATGTACACCGGCTGGCTGTGGCTCGACCCGGCGGTCAGCCTGGTGATCGCGTTGCTGGTCGTGGTGGGCACCTGGGGTTTGCTGCGCGACTCGACCCATCTGGCGCTGCAGGCAGTGCCGCAAGGCTTGCCCGCCGATAAAGTGCGGGCCTACCTCAATGCCCTCCCCGGCGTGGCGGCGATTCACGACCTGCATATCTGGGGCATGAGTACGACCGAGGCGGCGCTCACCGTCCACATGGTCATGCCGGCGGGCTATCCGGGAGACGCCTTCACGTGCAAGGTGGCCGATGAATTGCAGCACAAGTTCGCTATCGGCCATGCCACGATTCAGGTTGAGACCGGCGACGCCGGGTCGCCCTGCAAGCTGGCGCCGGAGCACATCGTCTGACGGCTCGGTCGTGGGCGCGGCCGCTCGATCGCGATCAGATCAGGTCGAGATCGATCAGCTCGCGCTTGAGATAGGCGTAGAACACCGGTGCGGCCACCAGGCCCGGCAGGCCGAACAGGGTTTCCATCACCAGGATCGCAACCAGCAATTCCCACGCGCTGGCCTGAATCTTGGCGCCGACGATGCGCGCGTTGAGGAAGTATTCCAGCTTGTGGATCACCACCATGAACAGCAGCGATGCGGCGGCAGTGTGCACGGAGTGCGACAGCGCGACCACGACCAGGATCGTGTTGGAGATCAGGTTGCCCGCCACCGGAATCAGCCCGGCCATGAAGGTGATGACGATCATGCTCTTGGTCAGTGGCAGGTTGATGCCGGCCATCGGCAGGATCACCAGCAGGTAGAGCGCCATGAGGGCCGCATTGATGGCCGCGATTTGCACTTGGGCAAAGACAATCTGCTGAAAGGCCGCGTGCAGTTGCAGCAACCGCTCGCGCAAGGCTGCTGCCAGAGGGCGCCGCACATGCTCGATGGAGGTTGAATCGTACAGCGCCACCATGGCGCCGATGATCATGCCGAGTAACAGGTGCAAGGCGATCCGACCGGCGCGTTCGCCCACCACCTTGGCCTCGATGGCATGGAGTCGCAGCCATTCACTGATCATCAACCGCATCTGGTCGACATCGGTCGGCAGGTGGTTGCGCATCCAGTCGGGAATCTGGTCGCGCGACGTTTCGAGGATATCGGCGAGGCGACGCAGCAGTCGATGCACGCTTCCGGCGTCACTCTGAAAAAATGCCACGGCGCCCCAGATCACAGCCGACAAGGCCGCAACGATCACGATCCCAAGGGCGGCGATGGCGACGATGCGGGCGCGGCGATTACTGAGCTTGCGTCCAAGCCGTGGCGCAATCAGGTGCACCAGTGAATACACCAGCAGACCCGCGAGCAAGGCCACCAGGAGTCCCTTGATCAGGATGAGTAGCAACGCCAGCGCGCTCAAGACATAGGAGGCGATCTTGATCTTGTCTACGGGACGCGATGATTTCATCAGATTCCTGTCAGGTTGCGTAGGATGCGGGCCGATGTGGGCCGATGTGGGCCGATGCGAGCCGGGCTGCGCCGCGTTGGGTACGGGAGCAAGGCTTGGCGGGATATGCTCGGATGGTACCGAGAAATGTGGAGCATTGGCAAATACCCCATGCCTGCTCGCACCACAAGCTTGGTCACGAGATGGGCATGTTGGCGGGTTTTGCAAGGACGCAGTGCGCGACCGATGTCGAGCGCAGTGCGTGCGGGACAACGCTTGAGGTTAGTCTCGGATACTTTCGATCAATGACGAAAGTTCGTCGGCATGCTCTTCCTCGACCGTCAGAATGTCGACGAGCATGCGGCGCGTCGTCGGATCATTGTTGCCGAGGTAGGCAATCATTTCACGGTAACTTTCGATCGCGATCCGCTCGGCAATCAGGTCTTCCTTGATCATGTCACGCAGCGTGGTACCGGCAACATATTCCGCATGGCTGCGTTCAGCCAGACCCTCAGGCGAAAAATTCGGCTCGCCCTTGAGTTGAACGATACGCTTGGCGATCTGGTCGGCGTGGCCCATTTCTTCGTTGGCATGCTCGAGGAACTCGGCGGCAACCGGCTCCGAGTGAATGCCGGAGGCCATGAAATAGTGGCGCTTGTAGCGCAGCACGCAGACGAGTTCGGTGGCCAGCGCGGCGTTGAGCATCGTGATGACTGCCTCGCGGTCGGCGGCATAACCGTCGGTGACGGCGCCTTCCTCGATGTGTTGCCGCGCGCGCTGGCGCAGAACGGAGATGTCGGTGAGGTGCAAAGGCCTGCCGCCGGTCAGGACAGATGGATTCATATCTAGGTCCAGTCAAGGCAGGTTAGCGCCGGATGACACTCAACAGAATCATGATGATCGCGATCACCAGCAATACGTGCACCAGACCACCCATCGTGGTCGACGTCACCAGGCCCAGCAACCATAAAATGATGAGTACTACTGCGATTGTATAAAGCATGTTAATCCCTCGTGGGTCGTGCCCCGCGTGATCGCGGCTTCTTCAGTGCAGAATAACCAGCCCAAACGTCAACGTCAGGGAGGCCGTGGTTCGGGAACGCTGACGCATGAACTGCGGGGCAGATAACGGCGCCGCTGAAGCGGCGGCCGCACCCGCCCTGGCTCGACTTACTTGCCGACTTGGTTGCCGATGACGCCGCCGACTGCCGCGCCGCCGACTGTGCCGACGGCGCTGCCGCCAGTCAGCACTGCGCCTGCCACGCCACCGATACCGGCGCCAAGTGCAGTGTCCTTGTCGCGGGTCGACATGCCGCTGCAGGCGCCAAGGGAGGCGATCAGCGCGAGGGCGGCGGTGGTGCCGACGATCTGTTTAATTGTTTTCATGTAATGCTCCTGAAAGGGAAACTCGGGTATAGAAGGACAACTGTCCGCTCTGGCAGTGAACTGTCCACACACCAAGAGTAGCGGCACGACACCCTGATGGTCTGTCTGTTACCGCACTTAATTACAACGAGGTAATTTATTCTCGTCGGGTGCGCAGAATCGAATCATGCCAATGGCCGGCGAATACGGCTTTGGTCATCGGGGTGCGGTTGCGCTGCAGGCGTTCGGTCAGATGCTGGGCGTTCTGTAGACCAGGCTCGGTGCGGTGACGGACACGCCATGGCGCAGCAGATGAAAGCTCGAAAAGCTGGTGGTATAGCAAAAAGGGAAATCGGTGATACCGCCGAAGGCAAACCGCAAGGTGAAACGGACGTTTGACCGGCATCACTATCGCAATCGGAATGTCATTGAGCGTTTCTTTGCCCGTATTAACCAATTTCGGCGCGTCGCGACTCGCTATGACAAGCTTTCCTCGCGTTTTATGTCCTTCGTACTGCTTGCCGCTTCAATGCTGTGGCTGAAGTAAATGTCAACACGCCCTAGATGCACGGTGGCCTATGCGGTAAAAAATGTTCATTGACCGTAACCGCGTTTATTTTTGCCCACCTTGAGAACGCTCAACCGCCCTAGTCCAGGTCCGCACGCAATGTCGGCCCGAAATTCGGTTGGTCGTTTGGATCTTGCTATTTCGCAATTTCAATATTTGTAGTTTGGCTATAGTTCAGCTCCGGTTTCATCTAAAGGAATAACCATGCTCAACAAGTCAAATCATGTGCTGCGCTTTAGCCTGTGCACTCCAGCAATGACGGCAAGCGAGCGGACGCCGGACGGCGCAATGGCCACTGCGCCGCCGGACACGCCTGATTCGAAGGGGAGGAAAACGGAGATGAGCATGGGAATGAGCGCCCTGCCGCGACTCAATCCGCGCGCCACTCCACATCATTGCGGCAACACTGCCACCGTGGGCCAGGATCTGGTCGTCTACCCGTCGACCCGTTTGCTCAGACCCGCTAGCGCCCGGCTGCTGTGGCAAATGTCGGCGCCGGGCGCGCGCGCCCTGCTGTCCTTGCCGGCCTTTCAGCCAGCCTCAGGATGGCGTTGAAAGATCAGCAGACGATTGTTGGCCGGCATCGGCAGATCGTCCCGCAGACGCAGTCCGTTGTCCGCCGCCAGCGTCTGCATGGCTTCAGCGTCCCGGATTCCGCGCGCTGGGTCGTCCAATCTCAATGTACGGTCAAAATCGGCATTGCCCGCGCTGGTCGCCAGGCCGCCATAATTGAAGGGGCCATAAACCAGAAACAGACCGTTCGCCGGTAGCAGGCGCCCCACTCCTGCCACCATTGACACCACCAGCTCCCAGGACATGATGTGGCAAGTGTTCGCGGTGTACACCACCTGCACATCCGGCGCCGGAATCTGCTCGATCCAACGTGGCGCTGCCATGTCCAGCAGGACTGGCGCCAGCACATTGGATCGCTTCGCTTCCTCGATCCACGCAAGGATGCTGTCGTGGTTCTCGGGCAGGTCGCTGGTCTGCCACGTGAGGTGCGGCAGGTTCGCGCCGAAGTGGGCGGCGTGCTGGCCGGTACCGCTACCGATTTCCAGTACCAGGGCAGGCGTCGTCAGGAAAGTGCGCAATGCCGACAGGATCGGGTCGCGGTTACGTTCACACGGCGCGGAAAATCGTTTGCTCATGACTGGCTTACCCGGGTGGAAAGGCTGATGCGTGGCGCGCTCCGCCGATGTCGCTTGAAAAAATTCCACAGCAAGGCGCTGGCGTCGGGACCCCTCGCGGCATTGTAGCGCAGGGCCGGATCGCCGCCGCTCCAGGCATGACCCAAATGGGCGATTTCGCACAGGCGTACCAGAAGCTGCCGGCCACGCCTGTAATCCATGATCCGGAAGGCATCGCTGGCGCCGCGCGCGGCGCGCTCGACGGGTAACGGTTGTGCATCGCCCGGCAACCGGTTCAGGCGCCGGAATTGCTCGGCCAGTTGACGGCCATTGACCGGCCGTACCAGGTTGTCATGGGCGCCCTGCACGATCAAGGCCGGCATGACGGGAAAGTCCGGACTCTCACGCAAAATCTCGATAATCGGATGCGACGGATCGCGCCCACCGTGTTGCATGACGGCCAGCGCACCGAGGCGCGACTCGGCCACACCGAACACCGGGCCCGAATGCGAGGCGAACGCCGCGATCAGGTCCGGCCGCCGCAGCGCCAGCGTCTGTGCCACGGCTGCCCCGGCCGATAGCCCCGCCACATACACCCGGCTGCGGTCGAAGCCATGCCGGGCGACGGTCTTTTCGATCATGCCTGCGATGATGGCGACTTCGTTTCCACCGTGTTGCAATGCACGCTGATACCACGGCCAGCAGCGCTGGGCATGGGCTGCGAAAGACTGCTGCGGGTAGAGCACGGCGAAACCGCGACGCGCAGCAAGCTGGTTCATGCGCGTGCCGCCGGCAAAGTCAGGCGCCGTCTGCTCGCACCCGTGCAACATGACGATCAGGGGAAACGCGCGCGCAGGGCCGCCTGCCGGCGCGTCCGGTACGTACAGCCACGACATCATCCGGCGCGGCGCCATGCCCGGATCGGCTTCCAGCGAAGAATAGTATGAGCGACCCCAGCTGCCGCCCGCCGACAGGGGCGTGGTTTCGGGGAATGCAGAGGCAGCAGACGTGGCAGACTTGCGGCGTGGTCGCGGCACACCGCCGACGCGCTTGGTGACCGCAGGAACCGTAACACCGACGGCCCGTTTGACCGTACTGCGGGCCTTTTTCAGCGGTGCGGTCAGCAGGCTCTTGACCAGTTTTTTCTGTAATTTTTTCTGTTGCGTCTGCTGGGCTTTTGCCAAGCGCTTGGCACTTTTAAGCCAGAACGTGCCGAAGGATTTCATGATGAGGGGGTATGAGGTCGATCGATGGCAGGAGAGAACATGACCCCGCACAGGAACCATAACCCGGTTGCGGTAACGGGACTGTACGCCAGCCCACATCGAGTTTCTGCAGGCGCTGTTACTATCTCGGCGAATCGCACCCGGCGAGATGCAACCCGTAGGTTCACCTCGCCGAAACAACCCGCTGCAACTACGAACGTACCGACGCGACCCGCTTTCATTTCGTTCTTGGGACTACCCGTTTGATGCACACTCCCTCACCCGATGATCCGCTGGCTGTCCCGACCCGCCCTGCTCGCATGAGCAAACCGGAAGCGGCTGCGACGCGATGGACACGGGGGCTGGCATTGCTGCTGTGGGGTTGCTGTGCGCTGGCGTACGCCCAGGGCGCGACAGCGCCCACCGCGCCCACGCTGCCGACCATCTCCGAGCCGCCCGCCGCCGGCATTCTGTCGGATGCCGACGAAGGCGATCGCACGGTCAAGCTGTCGGTCGGGATTGACGGCGCCGGTGACTTCAGCGGTACCCTACAGGAGTTTCTGGACATTACGCGGCACGCAGCCGACAGCAACCTCAGCGAGCGCGAGGCGCTGCGCCTCATCGGCGTCACGCCGCGTCAAATCAAGGAGCTGCTGGCCACCGCCGGATATTTCAGCCCGACCGTTACCCCCGCAGTTGAGCGACAGCCCAACGGATTGAGCGCGCGCTTCGTCGTTGCGCCCGGCATCGCCACCACAATCGACACGGTCGAGATCGTCTTTACCGGAGCCATTGCGACCGGAAACGACAGCAATGCACAGCGGATCGCCCGCATTCGCCAGCAGTGGAGTCTGGGTTCCGGCAACGTCTTCCGCCAGCAGGCATGGGACGACGCCAAAAGTGCGGTGCTCAAGGGTCTGCTGACGCGCGATTATCCCGCTGCCCGGATCGCCGCCAGCGAAGCCCACATCGACCCTGAATCGCACCGTGCCAAGTTGACGCTGACCGTCGATTCCGGCCCTGCCTTCACCTTCGGGCCCTTGCAGATCCAGGGCTTGAAGCGCTATCCGCTCTCGCTGGTCGAGCCGCTCAATCCGATCGTCCCGGGCGAACCGTATTCGCAGGAAAAACTGAATGAACTGCAGTCGCAGCTGCAGGACAGCGGTTATTTCCGGTCGGTCTTCGCTACCATCGACGTCGACCCCGCGCATCCGCAATCCACTCCGGTCCATCTCGACCTGGCGGAAAACGAACGCAAGCGGCTGAGCCTGGGCGTCGGCTTTTCCACCAACAGCGGTGCACGGGCACAGGTCAAGTGGCTGGACCGGCAATTCCTTGGCCGTAACTGGCGGCTCGATTCGGAATTGAAGGTCGATCGCCTGACGCGTCTGCTGGGCGGCGATATCTTCTTCCCGGCGCGCGACAATGGCTGGCGTCCGAGCGTGGGCGCCCACTACGAACGCAGCGACATCGTTGGCGAAACCAGCGACAAGATCAACCTCGGCGCCCATCTTGCCGGACCGGATCGCCTCAATGAACAGGTCTGGGGCGTATCCTATTTCGGCGACAAGGAGCGCATCGCCGATGCTGCCGTGAATCACCGTCAGGCGCTCGTCGCATCCTGGGTCATCACCCGCCGCCGCCTCGACAACCTGCTCTCGCCCCAACGCGGCGTTCAGACGACGCTGGAACTCGACGCCGGCCTGCCCGGTGTGATCAACCGCAAGGCACTCCTGCGCGCTACACTTCACGCCACCTGGCTGGCGGAGCCTTCACGGCGTTGGCAGACCATCATGCGGGCCCAGATCGGCCAGGTCACCGGCGAGCCGCGCCAGATGATTCCGGGCGACCTGCTGTTTCGCACCGGCGGTGACCAGACCGTGCGCGGCTACAGCTACAACAGCCTGGGCGTGGCGCAGGCTGGCGCCATCGTCGGCGGCCGGGTGTTCGCCCTGGCCAGCGCGGAGCTGGTCTACCGGATCACGCCGGAATGGGGCGCGGCGGTGTTCCACGATGCGGGCGACGCCGCCGACGCCTGGCGTGACTTCCGTCCCGTCCACGGGACCGGGATCGGCGCGCGCTGGCGCAGCCCGATCGGACCGGTCAACGTGGATCTCGCGTACGGCCACGCAGTGCGCAAGCTGCGGCCGCATTTCTCGGTCGGATATGCCTTCTGACGCCGTGACGCCACCTCCACCACCGGGCACGCCTGGCACGCCCGCCCCGTTGCCGCCTCGTTCGTCGACGCTGCGATGGTCACTGGGCATGTTTGCGCTGCTAATGCTGAGTCTGGCAGCATTAACAGCATGGCTCCTGGCCACCGAACACGGTGCTGGTACGGCCCTCTCCACGGTGGTGCGCAACATCGGTCCCGGCTTGCGCATCGAAGGCGTGCACGGGCGACTCGCCGGCCCGCTGCAGATCGACCGCATCAGCGTCGAGAATGCCCAGCAACGGCTGGTGCTGGAGAACCTGCGCCTGGAGTGGCAACCTGCCGAGCTGTTGCAACGCCGCTTGCACATCAATGCGCTGCGGGTTGGCCGCCTGCTGGTCGTGCGCAAGATCGAACAGGCATCGCCGGCGGCGCAATTGCCGGCCTCCCTGGCGCTGCCTCTGGCGCTGCAGATCGATTCGGCGCAGGTCGATGGCGGTGGCGTCAGTCTCGGCGCGCTGGAGGTTGCCAGTTTTGCCGGCTTCGGACTCGCGTTGGACTATGACCGCGTGCGGTATCACCTGCGCCTGGACCGCTTCGGACTGAAGATGGTGAACAGCCTGGTCGATCCGAAGACCGCCGCCGCGTTCGGCGCCGAGGTCGCGGCGCTGACCGCAGCGCCCGCTGCACCGGCCCCGGCAGCGTCGCAGATCGACAGCAGCCTGCATGGCGAACTGACGCTGGCCGACCGGCGCCCGTTTGCACTGACGGCGAAATTCAGCAGCGAAACATCGACCCGTCTGCAGGGCCAGGATGTGCGTTCGGCAGGCGAGTTCAAGCTCAACGGGTCACTCGAGCAACTCAGCGCGGACCTGGATCTGAATGTCAACCAGAACCGGGCAACCGCCAATGCCGTGCTGCGTCCGTTCGCGCCGCAACCGCTGGTGTCGGCGCAGTTACGCAGTGACGGACTGAACCTGTCAGCGCTGCGCGCCGATCTGCCGGTGACGAGCCTGGACATCGACCTGCGCGCCAACGACGGCGCCGGTAGCCTGACACTGACCAATTCGGCAGCCGGATTCCACAGCGTCGGGAAGCTGGCGCTGGCGTCCTTGAGCACGCGCTTCCGCCAGGGCGACGGCAAGATCGAATTCGACGCAATTCAGGCCGTTCTCGGCACCGCGCAAGCGCCAGCCGGCCGAGTTGCCGGCAGCGGTACCTATGGCAGCGGCGCGGTCAACCTGAAACTGGCCGTCAGCGACGTCGACCTGCGCCGCATCGAGCCGGGTTTGCGGTCCACTCGCCTGGCCGGCGAGCTGGTGCTGACCCACGCTGCCGGCCGGCAGGATCTGAATCTGGAACTGCGCGAGCCGTTGGCAACCCCGGCGCATGCCAGTGCGCCGCTGACCCTGTCGGCCCACGCCAGCCTGGCCGACAGCAGCCTGAGCATCGACCACGCACGGCTGCGCCTGGGCGAGGCACAGGTCGATGCGACAGCTGCCGTCGCGCTGACCGGCACGCAGGGATTCCTGGCCGAGGGCAGCGTGCAGCGCTTCCATCTGCAGGCGCTGGGAAATTTTTCAGGCGTGCCGGACTTGCTGCTAAACGGGAAATTTTCCGTGCAGGGTACGCGCGCACCGCATCCGACCGGTGAACTCACCTTTACCCTCACCGATAGCTCGCTCGGTGGCCAGCCACTGCGCGGTGCCGGCAACGCGACGCTGAAGGCCGACCGCATCGACATACCGTCCTTCCTGCTGGTCGCCGGCGCCAACCAGATCGACATCCATGGCGCACTGGCCGAACGCGCATCGCGCCTGCAGTTCGAGGTGAAGGCGCCGCAGCTGACCCAGCTCGGACCCGCCTTCGCCGGCGCCGGCAACGCGTCCGGCACCATCGAAGGCACGCTTGACCGTGCCCGTCTGCAAGCGCGCTGGCAATTCGATCAGCTACGCACCCCAGGCGCGTTGCAGGTCGCCGCCACCAGCGGCCAGGCCGACGTCGCCATCGATCGCCGCCAGCCGTGGATGATCGGGCAAGCAAACGTCGACGCCACGGCACGGGCCATCGTCGCCGGCGACAACAAGGTCGCAACAGCCACCCTGCGCCTGCGTGCGGGGCCGCAGGCGCAGGCGCCGCTGCTCATCGAAGCAAAGGCCGACGGCGTCCAGGCGCCCGGCATCCAGACCGCCACCGTGGATCTGGGCGTGCACGGCACCACCGCCCGCCATGCGGTCGCGCTGTCCCTGACCGAGCCCGGTCAGCGCTGGCAGCTCGGCGCGGCAGGCGGCCTGTCGCATCTGCCAGCCGCGCCGGAATGGCTGGGCAGAATCGAGCAGGTCGAAGCCAGCGGCCGCTGGCGCGCCAAGCTGCAAGACCCGGCAGCGCTGCAGGTTTCGGTGCAACGGGTACAGCTGGATCATTTCGCATTCGACAGCGATACGGCGTTGGTGCGTATCGCGCAATTCAAACGGGACGCCGGCGGCGTGAGCACCAGCGGTCATGTGGAGCGGCTGCAGGTGGCGCCGCTGTTGCGCTTTGCTACCGCCACACCGGCCTTCAGTACCGATCTGCAATTGCGCGGCGACTGGAACCTGCAGGTCGGCGAGCGGGTCACCGGCAGCGTCGATCTGCTGCGCGAACGCGGCGACATCATCATGCAGGGCGCGGCGCCCGTGGCCCTCGGCCTGTCGAACCTGCATGCACAGGCCACGGCTGCCAGTGGCGGCGTACGCGTGCAGGTACAGGCCGCCGGCCGCCAGCTCGGCCAGCTCGATGGGGACGTCAGCACCGTGCTCCAGAAAACCGCCAGCGGATTTGTCGTGACGAGCAATGCCCCACTGTCGGGCCGGGTGCGCTTCGACAGTGCCTCGCTGGCATGGGTCGGGCCGCTGGTCTCGCCCACGGCCGTGATGGCCGGCCAGCTGCAGAGCGCCGTGACGATCGCCGGCACCCGCGGCACCCCTAAACTCAGCGGCAAGATCAGCGGCAACAACCTGCGCATCCTGCTCACCGACCTCGGACTCGACCTGCACCATGGCGTGCTCGACAGTGACTTCAGCGACGACCGGCTGATGATCAACAAGCTCTCCTTCGGCCCGGCGCCGGGCCCGTTCGGCCAGATGGCGCTGTCCGGTCCGATCGGCTTTGCCAACGGACAGCCGAGTGCGCAGCTGGCCATCGTTGCCAACCATTTCGTGATGTTCGAACGCGCCGACCGGCGCCTGATCGTCAGTGGCGACAGCGCGATCGCCTTTTCCCAGGGCAAGGCCAGCGTGACCGGAAAATTCCGGGCCGATCGGGGCGACTTCGATATCGGCCGACCGGACCGGCCGAGCCTGTCGAGCGACGTTGTTGTCGGCAAGCGCGAAGAGGCCGGCGCGGCCAGCCGCAGCCTGAGCCTCGATGTCGGCATCAATCTGGGTGATGGCATCACGATCCACGGGCGCGGCCTGGATGCCCAGCTGATCGGCGATCTGCGCTTTACCAGCAACACTGCCGAAGGCCTGCGGGCGCGCGGCACGCTGCGCGTCGACAAGGGCAGCTTCACGGCCTACGGCAGAGCGCTCGCGATCGAACAGGGGTTGCTGCGCTTCGACGGCGCGGTCAACAATCCGGCCCTCGACATCCTCGCCATGCGCCGTGGCACCACGGTCGAAGCCGGCGTGTCGGTGCGCGGCACGGTGCTGGCGCCGCGCATCGCGCTGGTGTCCGAACCAAGCGTGCCGGATGCGGAAAAACTCTCGTGGATGGTCCTCGGGCGGGGTCTGGATGCCGTTGCCGGCGGCGACCTCGGTACCTTGCAGAGCGCGGCTGCCTCGCTGCTGTCGCAAGGCGCTGCCAGCGGTGTGCAGTCGCATATCGCCACCGCCTTCGGCCTGGACGACTTCAAGCTGGGTACCAATCCGGACAACTTGCAACAACGCATCGTCACGCTCGGCAAGCAGATTTCTTCGCGACTCTATGTCAGTTTCGAGCAGGCTTTGCAAACCACCAGCAGCGTGATCCACCTGCGCTACACGCTGTCGAAGAAACTGACGATAGAAGCCGAAGCCGGCGCGCGCAGTGCCCTCTCCCTGTTCTACAACGTCACGTTCGACTGACGCGGTGAACGAACTGCGGCGAACGAATTTACGTTGCCGAAAAGGGAACCGGAGACTCCCCAGGGCCATCAAAGAGCTGTGACTCATTCTGGGTTACGGCTCTTGGCGTTTTTTCACCAAGCTGGATTTTCTAGGAGATCGGCACCATGAACTTCATTATCTGGATTGTCATTGGCGGCATCCTCGGCTGGCTCGCCAGTCTGGTCATGAAAACGGATGCGCAGCAGGGAATGATCCTCAACGTCGTCGTCGGCGTCCTCGGCGCGCTGCTCGGCGGCTGGTTGCTGGCGCCGCTGTTCGGCACCGGCACCATCAATCAGAATGACTTCAGTCTCGGCTCGCTGCTGGTGTCATTCCTGGGTGCGGTCGTCCTGCTGGCGGTGGTGAATTTGCTGCGACGAGGCACGACGCGCTGACTTGGCGCCGGCACGCTGCACCGACCGATGCTATCGGTAGGTGACGTCGTGCCGGTCACCGAAAGTTTCGAGATGTGCGTAGTTATTCAGGTAGCCGAGACTGAGTTCACTGTCGCCGGCCTGATAATAAAGTTTCGTGACAGCGCTGTTGACCAGCGCCCAGTTCAGATTGAATAACCGGGAATCGGGCAAATGCAACAGATGTTGGCACAACGTGGCGATGGTGCCGCCGGAGGTGAAGACGGCAATCGATTGTGACGGCGCTGCCGAAGCGGCCAGACGTTCGAGCGCATCGACACATCGCTGGCGGAACACCGGCCAGGGTTCGCGATAATCGCTGTCGTGAGCGCCATCCATCCAACGCGCCATCGCCGCCTGAAAAATCCCCTGGAATACCCGATTCGCGTTTTCCGTGATTTCGAGGAAACGGCGTACCTCGCCCGCCTCCGCGAATTCCGGTCGATGCCGGTGCAGGACTTCATCATGGTCGTATTCGTTGAACCCGGCATCGGCCAGCCAATCCCCTTCGCCGGGCATGCCGCCAACGGCGCCGATGCAGGCCTGCGCCGTCTGGCGGTGGCGCGTCATGGTGCCGGTAACGATGCGGTCGAAGCCCTGCTGACGTTGTGCGAACCACTTGCCGAGCATACCGGCCTGTTCAACACCGCGTGCCGACAACTGGTCGTAGTTGGTACTGCCAAACGATGCCTGGCCGTGGCGAATCAAGAATATTTGTCCCATGGAGCGTGATGTTTTCCGGTTGAACGGTGAAGAAGCGATGTGCATGCGCCAGCGTCGGCGCTGCGCCAGCCTGACAGCATAACTTACCAAAGACGTCCGGCCATCAGCCTTCGGGTCGCGTCATCCGCAACGGCTGCACCCAGAGATCAAAATCCTCTTCGCTGACCAGGCCCAGCGCCAACGCCGCCTCCTTCAGGCTGCTGCCGTCCTGATGGGCGCGCTTGGCAATCGTCGCCGCATGGTCGTAGCCGATATGGGGCGCCAGCGCCGTCACCAGCATCAGCGAGCGCGCCATCAGCTCGGCGATGCGCGCACGGTCGGCTTCGATTCCCTGGGCGCAGTGGCAGTCGAAGCTGAGCAATCCATCGGCCAGAAGCCGCACGCTCTGCAGGAAATTATGCGCGATCAACGGCTTGTAGACGTTGAGTTCGAAATTACCGGAGGCGCCGCCGAACGTGATGGCGACATCGTTGCCGAACACCTGGCAGCACAGCATCGTCATCGCTTCGCACTGCGTGGGATTGACCTTGCCGGGCATGATCGAGCTGCCGGGTTCGTTCTCGGGAATCCGCAGCTCGCCGAGTCCTGAGCGCGGCCCCGAGGCGAGCCAGCGGATGTCGTTGGCGATCTTCATCATCGCCGCCGCCAGGGTCTTCAACGCGCCGTGCGCCGCCACCAGCGCGTCATGCGCGGCAAGCGCGGCAAACTTGTTGGCAGCGCTGCGAAACGGCATGCGGACTGCCTGCGCCAGTTCGGCGGCGACGCGGTCGCCGAATTCGGCGTGGGTATTGAGCCCGGTGCCGACCGCGGTGCCGCCGACGGCCAGTTCATGCAGCGGCAACAGCGCCATCGACAACAGCGTCTCGGCATGCCCCAGTTGGGCTGCGTAACCCGAGAACTCCTGCCCGAGCGTCATCGGCGTCGCATCCTGCAGGTGAGTTCTGCCGATCTTGACGATCGATTCGAAGGTCCGCGCCTTGTGATGCAGTGTCGATTGCAGCGCCCGCACCGCCGGCAACAGGCGCGTACCGATGGCGACCGCCGCCGCGACGTGCATCGCAGTCGGGAAGATGTCATTGGAAGACTGGCCGCGATTGACGTCGTCGTTGGCATGCAGCTTCCGGTCCTCTCCCCGCACGCCGCCAAGCAGTTCCGAGCCGCGGTTGGCCAGCACCTCGTTCATGTTCATGTTGGTCTGGGTGCCGGATCCGGTCTGCCAGACCGACAGGGGGAATTCGGCCGCATGCCGGCCAGCGGCGACTTCGTCGGCGGCGGCAATGATCGCCTGCGCCTTGGCCGGCTCCAGCAGGCCGAGATCACGATTGACCACGGCGCAGGCGCGCTTGACGGCTGCCAGGGCAACGATCAGTTCGGGCGGCATGCGCTCCGTGGAAATGTCGAAATGTGCCAGCGACCGCTGGGTCTGGGCGCCCCACAGCCGGTCCTGATCGACCTCGATGGCGCCAAATGAATCATGTTCCTGACGGGTGCTCGGCATCGGGATGGCTCCGTAATGGGTAGCGAAGCGCACAGCCTAACCTGTTGGCAGCGCGCTGTCCTGCCGGCAGTCCAAGCATCGCTGTATCCGGTGGCGTGATGCGCCGTGGCAGCGTCAAAGTCAGTCAGCCCCAGGCTCGGGTAACAGGCAGGCAACGACGACCTGCAGGTCGTTGTCCTTGGCGAAGTCCATCACGAAATGATAGGCAAGCGGCTCGATCCCGCGCAAGGCTTCGCTGACCACCACGGATTTTATGCCGGCCAGCACCGTGGGACGAACGTAGGGCGAATACAGAAGATGCGCGTTGCGGCCGGCATAACCTTCCGGACGGAAGCACGACATGGCGCCGCACAGACGCTCGGCCCAATCGCTGGGCCGAAATGGCTGTCCACTGCTGGTAATGCCCTGGATGATGATCTCGCCGGCCGGCGCCACGGGTGCGGCGGGGGATGTGGCGGACGCTGTTGATGCAGTCACTGAATTCGAAACGGAGTCGGCCATGTGATCGGCTGGTTGGGAGCAATTGTTCTGCAAAAGTTTTCTGGCACGCCAGCGCCATTGTGTGGCGCCTGGTGGATATGATTCTTGGGTAGTATATCTTATAGAAGACTATCATTCTGGGAGACTGGCTTATCTGTCGCCCGGCTTACCCCAGCCAGACCGCGATCGACAGCAACAAGAGCAACAGCATCCACAGCAGCAGCGCCCGCCAGACCAGGCCGACCGTGCTCTGCAGCGCCCGCGCCGTCGCTTCTTCACCCGGTGGACCTTCGGCTTCCATGCTGCCGAATTCAAGCGCTGCAGCGTCAGCCTGGAGGCTGTCGGACACCACCTGCTGCGCCGCCGTACCCAGGCGCACGCCCATCGCACCGCTGCCGGCCGAAAGGATAATGCCCACAGCCTCATCCTGCCAGCGTGAGGCAAAATTGCGCCAGGCGTAGACCGCATCCTCGAAATTACCGACCACGGCGAAGGCCACTGCCGTCAGACGCGCCGGCAGCCAGTCGATGATATAGAAGGCGCGCGAGGCGAAGCGGCCGAAGGCTTCGTTTTTCATGTAATCGGGCTCGTTCCAGGCGCGCGCGAGGTATTCGGCCAGGCGATACATCACCGCACAGGCAGGTCCAAGAGGCATCAGAAACCAGAAAAAGACCCCGAACACGTTACGATGCGTTGACACCAATGCCGTCTCGACCGCCACACGTGCAATGTCCGGCGCGTCCATGCCGGCTGTGTCGGTCTTGGTCCATTGTGCCAGCAGGTCGCGGGCTGTCGCCTCGTCGCCCGCGCTGAGGGCCAGCTGGATGGACGTGAAGTAGTGACTATAGTGCCGGAAGCCAAGCGTGAGATACAGGATGGCGACATTCCAGGCCAATGCCAGGAAGACGCTGAAATGCAGGCACAGCCAGTACACTGCGGCTGTAGGGATCATGAGGGCGACGATCGTCAGCGACCAAGCCAGCCGGCCATCGCTGGCGTGGCCGGCATTGAACCAGCCTTCCATGCGCAAACCGAAGCCGCGAATGGCAGCGTAGACCGGATTGTCGGCGCGTAGCGGTTGCAGTTGTTCGGCCAGCAGCGCAAACAGGATCGAGAGAAACGTCATCGGACTGCCTTGAAAGTCTTCCAGCCCAAACAATACCGCAGGGAACTAGGAGTATCAAACAACGGTTGTGCCGATCATGGTCAGGCGCGCAGAAAATGAAACAGGTTGCGCAGCATGCCAGCGGTCGCGCCCCAGATGAAAAACCGGTCGTAAGGCATGGCGTAAAAGGTACGGCGTCCACGCCCGTTGGGAAATTCCGCGCTGCGCCGCTGATGGTTGACGCCATCCATGAGGAACGCCAGTGGCACCTCGAAAATTTCCGCCACTTCGCCAGGATCGGCCTGCACCTTGAACGGCGGATGCACCAGGCCCACCACCGGTGTAACGCGATAGCCGGTGCCCGTCAGGTACTCGGGCAAGGTTCCCAGCACTTCGATATGGCGCCGGTCCAGACCTACTTCTTCTGCGGTCTCGCGCAGCGCCGTGTCGATCGGCGACAAGTCGTAGCTTTCGGCACGACCGCCCGGAAAACTGACCTGGCCCGGATGGTCGGTCAAATGCGCCGTGCGCTGGGTGAACATGAGGGTCAGTCCGGTATCCCTGACTACCAGCGGCAGCAAGACGGAAGCCGGCGTTGGCGCCCTGCCCTTGGCGTCATTGGCAAGCCGCAGCAAATGCTCGGCCATCGTTTCCGGCAGCCAGTCGGGCGGATTGGCGAAACGCTCCCGCAGCGCCTCGACCGTCAATTGTTCGGCCAGCACAGGCATTTCGCCAGCCAGCGATTCGACAGGCAAGAGTTCCGGATCGAACTTGAGTGTGTGCACAGTGATTTTCCGATGGATAAAGATCGCGTCAAACATGCGCAACGCGGCACGCGCAAATCTAGCGGCAGCATAAGCCGAATTGCGGTGACCTGCTTGCTCGCTTACATCTGGAACAGATCAACAAAACCAGATGCTTTTGTGAAACGCAAAAAGGGCACCTCAAGGTGCCCTTTCATTCACTCCGACGCCTGCCTGATTATTGTGCAGCTTTTTTGGCAGCAACCCGACGGTTTGGCAGTTTTTCCTTGATCCGCGCCGATTTGCCCGAGCGCTCGCGCAGGTAGTACAGCTTGGCGCGACGCACATCACCGCGACGCTTGACTTCGATCGAAGCGATCAAAGGCGAGTACAGCTGGAATGTCCGCTCGACACCTTCGCCTGATGAGATCTTGCGAACGATAAAGTTCGAGTTCAGACCACGGTTACGACGTGAAATTACGACGCCTTCGTATGCCTGCGCCCGCTTGCGCGTGCCTTCGACGACGTTGACGTTGACGATGACGGTATCGCCTGGCGCGAATTCAGGGATTTTTTTCCCGAGACGTGCGATTTCTTCTTGTTCCAGTATCTGGATCAGATCCATTTTCAACTCCAAAGACCATCTTGCCGGCGCCGGGTGCAAAGCACCGTCCTGCCCGGCAGAGGATGGGATTAAACATTCAGCACCAATGACGGTGACTGCGCTAAAAGCCCTGCCTGCTGCTACTTCTGATACTGACACTACGTACTGCTAGCGACTCACCCACGACCGCAGAACCTGAGGCCGCACTGCTTGTTCGCTACAAACCGCTTAAAAAACGTTCATCGTCCTTGTCCAACAATCCCGCCTCTTGGGCTTGCACCAGCAACTCCGGGCGCTTGCTGGCGGTGGCAAGCAACATCTGCTGCCGACGCCATTTCTCGATCTCGGCATGGTGGCCTCCCATCAGCACCGCCGGCACCGCCGCGCCCTCGTAATTCTCGGGCCGAGTATAGTGCGGGCAGTCCAGCAAGCCGTTGGCAAAGCTGTCTTCGACCGCGGAAGCACCGTCGTTCAGAACGCCCGGCAACTGCCGGATGACCGCGTCCATCAGCGCCATGGCGGCCAGTTCTCCGCCAGACAGGACGAAATCACCCAGACTTAATTCTTCATCCACGCAGCGGTCCAGCAAACGCTGATCCACTGCTTCATACCGGCCGCACAACAGCACCAGGCCCGGCTCCATCCGCAGTTGCATGACCCGCGCATGGGTCAGTCGCTGGCCTTGCGGCGACAGGTACACGACCCGCGGTGGCGCGAGTTCTGCTGCTACCTGCCGCGCCTTGGCGGCGCCGATCGCGGCCTCGAGCGGTTTTGCCAGCATCACCATACCGGGACCACCGCCATACGGTCGATCATCGACTGTACGATGGTTGTCGCTGGTGAAGTCACGCGGATTCCAGAACGTCAGGCCGCATCGCCGCTGTTCAAACGCGCGTCGCGTGATACCGGACTGCGTCAGGGCAGCGAACATTTCCGGGAACAGGGTGACCACATCAAATTGCATACGCTGCGACCTTCTACCCGGCCAATCCGACGCCTAGTAGTCCAGGCCCCAATCGACAGTAATCTTCCGTGCACCCTGGTCGACCGTCTTGATGAACTGGTCGACGAAAGGAATCAGCATCTCCGACACGACAGCCTTGTCAGCACCCACCGCAGGCGTAGCTTCCGTCACATGCGCCACGCGCAGGATCGGGTGCGCACCATTGTCCATCATGTCGACCACCCGCCCGAGCGATTCGCCCTGCAGGTTCTCGACCTCCAGGCCGATCAGATCGACCCAGTAGAATTCATCTGTCGGTAATGCGGGGAAATGAGCACGCGAAACATGCACTGCGGTACCGCGCAATCCTTCAGCCGCATCCCGGCCAGCCACGCCCATCAACTGAGCCACGACGTCGCCGCTGTGCATTTTTGCCTGCATCATGCCGACATCGTGCAACTCCGGCTTGTCGAACCACCAAGTTTTTGCCGTCAGGAGCGCCTCGGCATCACTGGCGTAGGGCTTGATGCGCACCCATCCATTGAGACCATATGCGCCCGCGACATAACCGACCAGCACCAAATCGCCGGGAATGTTCACTCCCGAAATCGTCGTCTGCGTCAAACCCGGCTTCCTTCAGTAGTCCTGTGCTGCAGCTTAAGCCGCAGCTTTCTTGCCTGCTGCGTTGACCAGACGGGCAACGGTTGGCGACATTTGTGCGCCGACGCCTTGCCAGTAAGCCAAGCGGTCCTGGACGACCCGAAAGCTTTCTTCGGCGCCGGACGCGACCGGGTTGTAAAAACCGATCCGCTCGATGAAGCGACCGTCGCGGCGATTGCGCGAATCAGTAGCGACGATATTGAAAAACGGGCGCTTTTTGGCGCCTCCCCGGGCTAAACGAATGACGACCATAATTTGTCCAAAAAGTGTACTAAGGCGGAAAAAGCCGCAAATTATAGCGCAAAACGCATTGCCCTCGCAACCTCATTCATGGCAGATTCGCGGCAGATTACTCCGGCCGGTGCGAACAAGCCGCAAATCAGGGAGCATAGCCACCTGCGCCGGGATTGCATCGCCGGCACACCTGATGCAAACTGGCGCGCGCCACCCCACCTTTGGAAAAATGACTCATGATCACCGCGCACAAGAACAAGACCCTCGCCACATTTCTGGCCGCATTCTTCGGCGGTATTGGCGCACACCGGTTTTACCTGCACGGAAAAAAAGACCGCGGCGCCTGGCTGTACGTGATCCTGTTTGTGCTGTCGATTCTCGCTGGCATCCTCGCTTCCCGCGCAATCGGACTGCCGCAAGGCGAACAATGGGATGCGGCCCATTATGTCGTGCTATTGCCGCTATCGGTGTTTGCCGGCTTCATCGCCGCCCTCTCGATCGGACTGACGCTCGATGACAAATGGGACGCGGCGCATAACCAGGCGTCGGGCCGGAAGTCGGATTCCGGCTGGACGGTCGTCCTGACGGTGATCGTCACTTTTTTCGTTGGCACCACGTTGCTGATCGCGGCTATTGCACGCTTCTTCGACCTGGTCTACACCGGCGGCGCCTACGGTTGAACCGCCGCCTCCCGGCGCCAGCAGCGCCACGACGGCACAGATCAGGTCGACACGCTTCTGGTCTCCAGCAGCTGGCAGCCGAGAATACGCCATTGCCCATCAGGCTCGCGCTCCATCCGGTACAGCGCAACCCAGACCCGATCGTCCGCGTCCGTCACGCGCACGCTCTGGATGATCAGGCCATCGACCCGCTGCAGGTCCGTGAAGATCGCCCGGCGGCGTCGGTACACCGGCTGATACCGTTCCTTGACCATGGCCATGAATAGTTCGGGCGTGCCGAAGCGCGTGCGGGCGGCGCTACTGGCCTGGGCGAAGGCAGCATCGGCATCGTCGCGGTCGAATGCATCGAGCTGCCGCTGCACCGTTGCCTGAATGGCCTTTGACTCGGCAGCGTCGATCGACGACTCTGCCCGCGCCGGCGGGCTTAGCGCGAATGCCGGTAGCCCTGCTTGTAATGCAAAGACCACTACCGCTGCGTGGATGGATCGGTAAGCCATGGCGTCTTCTTTTGAATGACAGGATCGAGCAGCGCCCGCAATCCAGTGTAGAACAAATCCTGACAGCCCAACGCAGGCCGATACGGCAGCACAGGCGATGCGGAACAAAAAAGCAGCCCGCAGGCTGCTTCGATTCCCTGCGTTCGACGAGCGTTTAGAACTGATCGTTCGTCAATGCCATGACACCACTGCTGCCCTCCACGATTGCCTGACGCAATCCGCTGGCCTGCGACATCACATGGTCGGCAAAAAAGCGGGCGGTGGCGATCTTGGCGCGATAGAAATCCGCATCGCCGTCGCCATTCTGCAAGTGCTGCTTTGCCGCCAGCGCCGCACGCGCCATCTGCCAGCCGCCCAGGACAATACCGGCAAGCTTGAGGTACAGCACGCTGCCTGAGAACACGCCCTTGATGTCGGTCTTCATGTTGGTGGCGACATAGGTCACGACCTCGTCGAGCGCGGTCGAGCCCAGCATGAGCTGCCCGCGGATCGCAGCCAGGTCGTCGTCGGCATGGCCGGCCAGCGCCGTCTCGGTGGCACGCACCTGGGCGATGATGCCACGCGCGACCGCGCCGCCGTCACGCACCGTCTTGCGGCCGACCAGGTCATTGGCCTGGATCGCTGTCGTGCCCTCGTAGATCGTCAGGATGCGGGCGTCGCGATAGTATTGCGCGGCGCCTGTTTCCTCGATGAAGCCCATACCGCCATGAACCTGGACACCCGTCGAGGCAACCTCGATCGACATTTCTGTCGACCAGCCCTTGACGACCGGCACCATGTATTCGTAGAACGCCTGGTTCGATTGACGGGTCGCGGCATCGGTGGCGTGGTGTCCCGCATCGAAGGCAGCGGCAGTGACGTATGCCAGCGCACGGGCGGCCTCGGTCTGGGACCGCATCGACATGAGCATGCGCCGCACGTCCGGTTGATGAATGATCGTCACCGGTCCGGCCGAGCCGGACAGGTCGCGCGACTGCACCCGGTCCTTGGCATAGCCGACCGCTTTCTGATACGCCCGCTCGGCGATGCCGACACCCTGCATGCCGACCGCGAAGCGCGCCGCATTCATCATGATGAACATGTACTCGAGGCCGCGATTTTCTGCTCCGACCAGCGTACCGGTGGCGCCACCATGATCGCCGAACTGCAGCACCGCGGTCGGGCTGGCCTTGATGCCCAGCTTGTGCTCGATCGAGACGCACTGCACGTCGTTGCGCTCACCCAGGCTACCGTCCGCATTGACGAGGAACTTCGGTACCACGAACAGCGAAATGCCCTTGACGCCTTCGGGCGCGTCGGGAGTCCGGGCCAGCACCAGGTGAATGATGTTCTCGGCCATGTCGTGATCACCGTAGGTGATGTAGATCTTGGTGCCGCTGACCTTGTACGTGCCATCGCCCTGCGGCACGGCACGTGAGCGCACCATCGCCAGGTCGGACCCTGCCTGCGGCTCGGTCAGGTTCATCGTGCCGGTCCATTTGCCAGAAATTAGGTTGGCCAGATACGTGTCCTTCTGCTCGTCGGTACCGGCCGTCATGAGCGCCTCGATCGCGCCATCGGTCAGCAAGGGGCACAGGGCAAACGCCAGGTTGGCCGAATTGAGCATTTCGATACAGGGCGTGGCTACCAGCTTGGGCAAGCCCTGACCACCGAAATCAGCCGGATGCTGCACACCCTGCCAGCCGGCGTCGCCGAAGGCCTTGAACGCCTCCTTGAAGCCCTTGGTGGTGGTGACCGTGCCTTCGCGCCAGAAGCTCGGTTGCTGGTCGCCGGGCCAATTCAATGGCGCCACGACTTCGCTGCAGAACTTTGCATTTTCTTCCAGCACCGCTTCGACGATTTCGGGCGTGGCATCCTCGCAGCCGGGCAGCGCATTCACGGCAGCCAGTCCAGCCAGGTCGTTCATTACAAACAACATGTCTTTCAGGGGGGCGCAGTAGGTCATCTCAATCTCCGTTAGTACAATTGTCCAGGCAAAAAAAATGGCATCGGTCAGCGACGGTGCGCTGTGCCGATGCCATGGTCATCGGGTCGCGATGTCAGCCGAGCTCGGTGACGAGCTGCGGCACGATGTCGAACAGGTCGCCTACGATGCCATAATCAGCCACCGAAAAGATCGGCGCTTCAGGATCCTTGTTGATGGCAACGATGGTCTTTGAATCCTTCATGCCGGCAAGATGCTGGATCGCGCCGGAAATACCGACGGCGACATACAGCGAGGGCGCGACGATCTTGCCGGTCTGTCCAACCTGCCAGTCGTTGGGCACGTAACCGGCGTCGACTGCGGCGCGTGATGCACCCATGGCAGCGCCAAGCTTGTCAGCCAGTGGCTCGAGGATCTTGAAGTTGTCGCCAGAGCCCATGCCGCGTCCGCCGGAGACGATGATCTTGGCCGCCGTCAGTTCCGGTCGGTCAGATTTCGCCAGTTCGCGCGAGATGAAGCTTGATTGCCCCGAATCGACGACGGCAGCGACATTCTCGATCGTCGCCGTGCCGCCGGTGCCGGCTGCATCGAAGCCGGTGGTGCGCACGGTGATGACCTTGATGGCATCGCTCGACTGCACGGTGGCAATCGCATTGCCGGCATAGATCGGCCGCTCGAAGGTATCCGGCGCATCGACCTTGGTGATTTCGGAAATCTGGCCGACGTCGAGCTTGGCCGCCACGCGGGGCAGGATGTTCTTGCCGTAGGCCGTGGCCGGGGCGAGAATGTGCGAGTAGGCCGACGCCAGTGCCACCACCTGCGCCGCGATGTTTTCTGCCAGACCGTCGCCAAACGGCGCACCGTCGACCACCAGTACCTTGCTCACACCGGCGGCCCCGGCTGCCGCAGCAGCGGCTGCACCGCAGTTGTGACCGGCAACCAGTACGTGCACGTCACCACCGCAGGCGGTCGCCGCAGTGATGGTGTTGAGCGTGCTTCCCTTGAGCGACACGTTATCGTGTTCTGCGACGACCAATGCAGCCATGATTGTTCCTCCGTTTTCGGAGCGCCGTTGGCCGCCCCGTGGTTATGATTGCAGCCGCGCATTCGCGGCTGCGGCAAAAGCTCAGATGACCTTGGCTTCGGTCTTCAATTTACTGACAAGGGTCGTCACGTCGGGCACCTTGATGCCGGCCGAACGCTTGGCAGGCTCGACCACCTTCAACGTCTTCAGGCGCGGGGCCGGATCGACACCGAGGTCGGCTGGCTTGAAGATCTCCAGGGTTTTCTTCTTCGCCTTCATGATGTTAGGCAGCGTCACATAGCGCGGCTCATTCAAGCGCAGGTCGGTGGTCACGATCGCCGGCAGCGTCAGCGCCAACGTCTCCAGGCCGCCATCGACTTCGCGGGTGACCATGGCCTTATCGCCGTCGACAACGACTTTCGATGCGAAGGTCGCCTGTGGCCAGCCGAGCAGGGCTGCCAGCATTTGTCCGGTCTGGTTGCAATCGTCGTCAATGGCTTGCTTGCCGAGGATGATCAGTTGCGGCTGCTCCTTGTCGGCGACGGCTTTGAGCAGTTTTGCAACTGCCAGCGGCTGCAGCTCGACATCGGTTTCCACCAGGATCCCGCGGTCAGCGCCGATCGCCATCGCGGTGCGCAGGGTTTCCTGGCACTGGGTGACGCCACAGGATACGGCAATGACTTCGGTGACCTTGCCGGCTTCCTTCAAGCGCATCGCTTCCTCGACCGCGATTTCATCGAAAGGGTTCATCGACATCTTGACGTTGGCGATATCGACGCCCGAACCGTCCGACTTCACCCGTACCTTGACGTTGTAGTCCACTACACGCTTGACTGGGACCAGAACTTTCATGAGTTTGCCTTTTGAAAAGAACAGTTGACGGTTTCGTAGATCAGACAGAATTATAAAGAAGAACGGTGAACACCCCGGATTTTAGCACGACCGTGCGATTTAGTCATTGCACGAAATTTGCACCTCGTGTTTTCCGAAATTGACCAGCAATTTTTGCAGGAATGCAAGGAAGCGCGGCGACGCGCCGGGTCCGAAGGGACGAAATTACTTGCGCTTCATGAAGAAGGTGTATTCCTTGTTTTCTTCCGCATGGGACATCAGTTCATTGCCGGTTTGCTTGGCAAATGCCTGAAAATCACGCAGTGCGCCCGGGTCGGTCGCCATCACGCGCAGCACCTCGCCGGCGGCCATTTCGGCCAGGGCTTTCTTGGTCTTCAAAATCGGCAGCGGGCAATTCAATCCGCGTGCGTCCAGATCCTTGTTATAGTCCATCGTCATGCTTTCGAGTCCGTGTCCAGTTATCATACTCTCGATTTGAAAAGTGGCCATGGTACGTGACGCATTGCAACAACGGCAAGGCCAAACAATCGTCGTCATTCCACCGAATTGTTGGTAACGGTGATCTGGGTCGGCCAATCGATGAACTCGACTGCGAGGCCACGCCCGCGCATCCAGTCAGCCATGGCATAACCAGTCCCGGCGCGCCAGGGGCGAAGCTTTTCCGGCCTGATCAGGCGAAAATCCACTAGCTCCGCCGACAACCGGATATCGCCTGAAGCCTTCACGTGATACGCAAGGATGACCTCGTTCTTGCGGATGAACTCGTAGTTCCCGATCAGCGTCACTTCCTGTGCATCGAGATTCGTTTCTTCCTTCAATTCCCTTGCGACGCCCTGTTCCGGCGTCTCGCCGCGCTCCATGAAGCCGGTGATCAGCGCGAAGGTGTTTGCCGTCCAGGCGGCATTGCGCGCCAACAGGATCTGCCCTTCGACTTCGACCAGCGCAGCCAGAACAGGCAGCGGATTGTCCCAGTGTGTCCAATGACCTGTGGGGCAACCGAGGCGGTCGCGCTCACCACCGAACACGGTGGCCAGCACCTCGGCACAAACCGGGCAGAAGCGCAGCGCGGTCATCGCTGCGGCGGGCAATGCATCGCCGCCTCGGCCAACCTGCACTTGAGCCTATTCGCCACGGGCGCCAACCCATGCCGGTACTGCCTGCAGCGCCGCGGCCAGGCCGCTCGGATCGGCACCACCCGCCTGCGCCATGTCGGCCCGGCCGCCGCCCTTGCCGCCGACTTGCCGGGCGACGAAATTGACCAGCTCGCCAGCTTTGACGCGCGTGGTGGCGTTGTCGGTGACGCCGGCAATCAGGCTGACTTTTCCATCCTTCACGGCAGCAAGGACGATGGCCGCTGTCTTGAGCTTGGCCTTGAGCTGATCCATGGTCTGGCGCAGGGTGGCGACATCGGCCCCCTCCAGCGTGGCTGCCAAAACATGGATGCCGTTGACCTCGACCGCCTGGGTCGCCAGCCCGTCGCCCTGCGAAACCGCCATCTTCGATTTCAGACTGGCCAGCTCGCGCTCGAGCGTCTTCACATGTTCCTGTACCTGCACGATGCGCTGGGTGATTTCTTCCGGCGGCGCCTTGAGCATCGCCGCAGCGTCGCTAAGGCGGCCACTAAGCGACTGCATCAGGGTCAGCGCGTTCGCACCTGTGACCGCTTCCACGCGACGAATACCGGCGGCGACACCGCTCTCCCCGACGATCTTGAACAGGCCAATGTCGCCGGTGCGTCCGACGTGGGTGCCGCCGCAGAGCTCGGTCGAACTGCCGATACCAAGCACCCGGACTTCATCGCCGTATTTTTCGCCGAAGAGCGCCATGGCGCCACTGCGCACAGCGTCGTCGTAGGACATCAGCCTGGCTTCGGTAGCGGCGTTGGCGAGAATTTCGGTGTTCACGATCGATTCGACGCGACGAATTTCATCGGCCGTCAACGGTGCGCTGTGGCTGAAATCGAAACGGGTCTTGTCGGCATCGACCAGCGAGCCTTTTTGCGCCACGTGCGAGCCGAGCACTTCCCGCAAGGCCTTGTGCATCAGGTGGGTCGCGGAGTGATTGCGAATGGTGTGCGAGCGGCGCACGGCATCGACCCGCGCGTCCACTGCGGCGCCCAATGCCAACCTGCCCGTTTCCAGGCGGCCATGATGGCCGAACACATCGGTCTGCACTTTCAGCGTATCGCTGACGGCGAACTGGCTGCCGTCAGCTGCGGCGAGCACACCTGCGTCACCGGCCTGACCGCCGGATTCGGCATAGAACGGCGTGGTATCGAGCACCACCACGGCGTCCTGGCCGGCGCTGATCTCCGGCACCGCGACGCCATCCACATACAGCGCAACCACCCGTGCCGCATGCTCCAGCGACTCGTAACCGACGAAGCGGGTTTTTTCGCCGCCGTAGACAACTCCGGCGGCCATCTTGAATTTGCCGGCCGCACGCGCCGTGCTGCGTTGCCGCGCCATGGCGGCGTCGAAGCCGGCTTCATCCAGCGTGACATTACGTTCACGGCAGATATCGGCAGTCAGGTCAAGCGGGAAGCCGAACGTGTCGTACAGCGTGAAGGCGGTATCGCCATCGAGGCGCTCCGGACTCTTGGCCAGTGCCGCCTCGAGGATCTTCATCCCGTGTTCCAGCGTTTCGCCAAAACGCTCTTCTTCCTGCTTGAGTACCTGCTCGACGCGGCCGGCGGCTTGCGCCAGTTCAGGATAGGCCGCGCCCATTTCCTGCACCAGGTCGGCTACCAACTGATAGAAAAAAGGCCGCGGCTGTCCCAGCTTGTGACCGTGACGCAGCGCGCGGCGGATGATCCGGCGCAGCACATAGCCGCGCCCCTCGTTACCCGGCAGGATGCCGTCGACCACCAGGAAGGAGCATGCCCGGATATGGTCTGCGATGACTTTCAGCGAGTTGTCGGCCAGGTCGGTGGCGCCGGTAGCGCGGGCAGCAGCCTTGATCAGGTGCTGGAAAATATCGATGTCGTAATTCGAATGCACGTGCTGCAACACTGCCGCAATCCGCTCCAAACCCATGCCGGTGTCGACGCAGGGCCGCGGCAAGGGGTTCATGGTGCCGGCTTCGTCACGATTGAACTGCATGAAGACGAGATTCCAGATCTCGATGTAGCGGTCGCCGTTCTCGTCTGCACTGCCCGGTGGACCGCCCCAGACGTCCGGGCCATGATCGTAGAAGATTTCCGAACAGGGTCCGCACGGACCGGTGTCGGCCATCTGCCAGAAATTGTCCGATGCGTAGCGCGCGCCCTTGTTGTCGCCGATTCGCACGATCCGGTCGGCCGGCACGCCGATCTCGTTGTGCCAGATCGCATGGGCTTCATCGTCTTCCTGATAGACGGTGACCCATAATTTTTCCTTTGGCAGACCATAGACGCCAGTCAGCAATTCCCAGGCAAAGTGAATCGCATCGCGCTTGAAATAATCGCCGAACGAGAAATTCCCGAGCATTTCAAAAAAAGTGTGATGACGCGCCGTATAGCCGACGTTTTCAAGATCGTTGTGCTTGCCGCCAGCCCGCAGGCTGCGCTGGGATGAGGTCGCGCGGGTGTAACTGCGCTTGTCCTGTCCAAGGAACACATCCTTGAACTGCACCATCCCTGAATTGGTGAACAACAACGTGGGATCGTTGCCTGGTACCAGGCTCGACGAGCGCACGATCGCGTGCCCTTTGGATTCGAAAAACTTGAGGAATTTATCGCGGATTTCAGACGAGTTCATGGTTTTTGGCAGACAAATAAAAGGAGGCGCGACGCGACGAACGATCTCCGATTATACGTGATTACGATGCCCGGATTGTCGGTGCGGCAAGTCAAAAAAAGCCCGGCGGGGCGGGCCGGCGGGCTTTTTTCAGACCTGAATCCGAGGTCTGGAGCTCAGGCGGTACGGCCGTTGTGCTTCTTGCGATAGATCGAGCGATTAGCCTTCGCCTGTTCACGCTTGATCTTGCGGCGCTCGGCGCCTGTGACGACGCCGTCGGCCTTGGCTGCACGCTTGTCGGCGCGAATGACCTGCTGCTGTTGCTGCAGTTTCTGCGCTTCCGGACGGGTCAGTTCGCCCGAACGCACGCCTTCGGCGATACGGCTTTCCTGATTGCGCTGGGTCTGGCCGATCGCTGGTGTCGCGGTCTGCGCAAAAACCGGCAGGGCAAAAGCGGTAACGAGCAAAGTGGCGAGAAATTTCGTGGTGTTCATGATTGAATCCTTTAGTGGGTGGACAAGTGGTGAGCTGCGCGTCGCCGACTGGTGCAGTCCTGCAGTCTGTGACACATGAGCGCTGTGCCCATGCCGACTTTAACGCCCGTGTCTGACCGATCGGAGACGCAGGAACTGTAAGCGGTGTTACCGAACATTTCCGACCCACCTCGAAAATCTAGCGTGCTGACTCGAAGTCCGGACCGATCAAGTCCAAACGATCGGTGCAGAAGGCATCGACTCCCCAACGCAGCAGTTCGGCAGCCCGCGCCGGACCATTGACCGTGTAGCAGAACAGCCCATACCCGGCCTGCCTGACCTGCTGCGCGATTGCCTCGGTCAGAAACTGCTGGTTCAGGTGGAGCGAGCGCACCCCCGTGAGGCCGGCCTGGTCTTGCCAGTCGTCAGGCAATTTCTCGATCAGTAATCCGCGCGGGAGTTCCGGCGCCGCAGCACGCGCGGCGGCCAGCGCGGCGACCGAAAACGATGACAGCAGCGGCAGCAAACCACCATCGCCAGATGTGGTGGCGCCACCGTCAGCACTGTCGAAGCGATCGCGAATCAGCGTTGCGACGGCAGCGCCCGTTTCCACCTCGAATCCGGGAACCGGTTTGATTTCCACATTCATCCAGACGCCGGCGTCGCGGCAGAAATCGATCACCTGGTCGAGACCGGGAACCGGCTCGCCCGCGAACGCCGCGCCGAACCAGGTGCCGGCGTCCATCTTCATAAGCTGCGCGGCGGAATGCTCGGCGACGTTGCCGACTCCAGGCACCGTGCGGCCGAATGCCGGATCGTGCATCAGGATCGGGATACCATCCTGCGACAGCATGACGTCGAATTCAACGCCGCGAAAGCCGTGGGCGTGCCCGCATCGCATCGCCGCCAGCGTGTTTTCCGGCGCCAGGACACCGGCGCCGCGATGGGCAAGAATTCTCGGGTATGGCCACATGGGGTTCTCCTGCGCCGGACTGCAGCGTTACCAATTCACGTTATACCATGTGCACTTCGGCACCTTCGCCGCACCTGGACCATCGACCCGGAACCCATCAACATGACCTTGCCAATCTCCCCGCAGGCCCTCGGCCACATCCGGGTACTCGACCTGACCCGTGTGCTTGCCGGACCCTGGTGTGCCCAGAATCTGGCCGACCTTGGCGCCGACGTCATCAAGATAGAGCGCCCCGGCACCGGCGACGATACGCGGGCGTGGGGCCCGCCGTACCTGCGTGATGCCGAAGGCAACGAGACGTGCGAGGCTGCCTACTATCTGGCTGCCAATCGAGGAAAGCGTTCGCTCACGCTCGATATCGCGACCCCGGAAGGGCAGCGCATCGTCCGCGAACTGGTCATGCACTGCGACGTCGTGCTGGAGAACTACAAGGTCGGACAATTGCAGAAGTATGGCCTTGACTACCCTTCACTTGCGTCCATGAAGCCGGACCTGATCTATTGTTCGATCACCGGCTTCGGCCAGGACGGCCCTTACGCCCACCGCGCCGGTTACGACTTCATCATTCAGGGGCTGGGCGGCTTCATGTCGATCACCGGTGAGCGCGACGACCAGCCCGGCGGCGGACCGCAAAAGGCCGGCGTGGCCATCACCGATCTGATGACGGGAATGTACGCCACCGTAGCGGTGATGGCGGCGCTGACCCACCGCGACCGCACCGGCGTCGGTCAGTACATTGACATGGCACTGCTCGACGTACAGGTCGCCATGCTGGCCAACATGGGCACCAACTATCTGGCGAGCGGCCAGGCGCCGGTCCGCTGGGGCAACGCCCATCCGAACATCGTGCCGTACCAGACATTTGCCACCTCGGACGGCCACATCATCGTGGCGGTCGGCAACGACGCGCAGTTCTGCAAATTTTGCGAGGCCGGCGGCCAGCCCGAACTGTCGGTCGATCCCCGTTTCTCGACCAATCCGATGCGAGTCGCGCACCGTGCCGAACTGGTGCCGCTGCTCAGCGCAATGGTAGTGCAACATACGCGCGATACGTGGATCGGCATGCTTGAAGATGCCGGCGTTCCCTGCGGACCGATCAACACCCTTGCGGATACCTTTGCCAATCCGCAGGTCCGAGCCCGCGGCATGCAGATCGACTTGCCACATCCGTCCGCCGGTACGGTCAAACTGGTTGGCAATCCGATCAGGCTCTCGCAAACCCCGGTGCAATACGATCGCCCGCCACCGCTACTCGGCGAACATGGCGATGACATCCTGCGCGATCTGCTTGGCTACGGCGAAGGTGACATCGCCACGCTCCGGAAAAACGGGATCACCTGATCCTGTTACCGTCGCCAATTCAATTTTCCTCAGAACGGTGCGATTGAATATCAATTGAATTGCCACTAAGAAATGTCCTGCCTATAAAGGGTGAATGGACTCCTGCGTCGATGTGGCGTGGATCCTCACCTCTCGGACAAAAAATGAAGCTCCTGCAAAACCTGAAACTGTTTCATCGCTTCTCGTTGATGATCGCGTTGTTCGTCCTTGGATTCGCAGTCTGCGGCGCCTGGGGTCTGAAGACAATCAATGAATTGAAGGTCAACGGACCGCTCTACCAGCGCATCGTACAGGGCAAGGATCTGATCGCCGACATTCTCCCACCGCCCGAATACATCATCGAATCCTACTTGGTAACGCTGCAATTGATGGGAGCGGGCGACAAGCCCGAACGCGACACGCTCGTTGCGCGCCTCAAGACCCTCAAGGCCGAATACGACAGCCGCCATGAGTTCTGGCTGAAGGAAAATCTGGAAACCGATCTGGCAGATCTTTTCCTGAAACAGGCACACATGCCGGCGATGGCGTTCTATGCAGCCGCGTTCGATCAGCTGATCCCGGCGTTGCAGCGCGAGGATGCGAAAGCAGCCACGACCGCGCTGTCAACCATGAAACAGGCTTACGAAAGCCACCGCGCCTTGATCGACCGGGTGGTACAGATCACCACCAAGCGCACCGAAACCGATGAAGCCTCGGCAAAACAGATGATCCACTCCGGCTTGCTGCTGATGCTGATCGTGCTTGCGTCCTCGATCGCGACCGGCGTCACGGCGGCAGTGCTCATCATCCGCGGCGTACTCAAGAGCATCGGCGGAGAACCGGACTATGCTACCGGGATCACCAACCAGATGGCCCAGGGCGATCTGAGCGCCCGCATCAAGATTGCGGGCAGCGATCCGCACAGTCTGCTGGTTGCCATCAAGAGCATGCAGGAAATGATGATCCGGACCACTGGCGAGATCAAGCAGGCCGTCGATGGCGTCAGCACCGGCTCCCATCAAATTGCAACCGGCAATATCGACCTGTCGCAACGTACCGAACAACAGGCGATCGCTCTGCAGCAGACCGCTGCATCGATGGGCGAACTCACTGCGACCATCAAGCAGAATGCCGACAGCGCCGTGCAAGCCAACGCACTCGCGGTCTCGGCATCGGAAGTCGCACAACGCGGTGGTCGCGTAGTTGCGCAGGTGGTCGACACGATGAGATCGATCAATGATTCGGCGAAAAAAATCGTGGACATCATCGGCGTCATTGATTCGATCGCTTTTCAAACCAACATCCTTGCGCTCAACGCAGCGGTCGAGGCGGCACGGGCCGGCGAACAGGGTCGTGGCTTTGCCGTCGTCGCCGCCGAAGTCCGCACACTGGCGCAGCGCTCGGCCGGTGCGGCACGCGAGATCAAGACGCTGATCACCGATTCGGTCGACAAAGTGGCCCTGGGCAGCACCCTGGTACAACAGGCCGGACTGACCATGCACGATATTCTGGCCAGTGTAGAACAGGTGACCACGATCATGGGACACATCGCCGTGGCCAGCAACGACCAGACCGCCGGTATCGAAAAAATCAATCATGCGGTCGCGCGGATGGACGACGTCACACAGCAGAATGCCGCCCTGGTTGAAGAGGCAGCAGCAGCGGCCGGCGCCCTGCAGAATCAGGCCGACGGCCTGGCGCTCCTGGTCAACGTGTTCCGCGTGGACGAGGGACAACTGCATGAACCGGTTGCGCATACCGCGGCCGCGAGTGCCTTCCGCGCCCTGCCGGCCTGACTGCCTGACTGCCTGACTGCCTGACTGCCTCTGCCCGCACGGTCACGTATTACTCAGGATGCGCTACACAGCGGCAACGCGAGGGCCTGCAGGACCTCCCCTCGCTCGCTCTGCACGAAGGCTGCCACACCCAGGTTGTGCGCGACGGCGCTGCCGGGTACGGCCAGCGCTCTGTTCAAGCTGACTTTTCCGGCGTCGGCCTTAGCTTCCAGGGCGATCGGACCGACCCACTGGCGCACGACATAATCGTGGCGCAGCGTCGCGCCACCGTTCTCGCCGGACCTGACCTTGCTGACGAGTTCGTTTTCATACAGCGCGACGAACAGGTTTCCCGCCTGCGCCGTCCGGGTGCTGACTTCCACCGGCAATGTGCCGGCGCTCAGCCTGCCCAGCGAGATACCGATGTCGGCCCGAGCCGGCTGGCGGTTGATCCGCTGGACCGCAGCGGCGATGCCTCCAGACCAATTCCGCAGTTCCTGACCAGCGATGAACATTTCCGGCGTGTAGACCGTCCTGCTGTTGGCCAGATTCGACAACCAGCGCTGCCGCTCGGTGAACGTCTTGTTTGAAAAAAGATCTTTCCAGCCGATGTGATCCCAGTAATCGACGTGCAGCGCCAGCGGTACCACCTGATCAAGACCTGTCGCGGAGTTGGTTTGGGCGCGCAACTGACTGAGCGCACGGTCGGCTGGCGGGCAGCTGCTGCAACCTTCGGATGTGTAGAGTTCGAGCAGCGCGACGGTGTGGGCAGGACTCTGCCTGGAGCAGCTCTGCGCTTGGGCAGCTACCCAGGGTGCGGCATACGACAGGAAAATCATCAACACGGTTTTCATACGGTCCTCGTGGGTTATCACGGCGGCGCCATCAGGTCACCCGGATTGGTCGTCATGGACGCGTACAACTTACAAGCTGAACTGCTACCCGCACGCAGCCCATCGCGCCCGAACCGGCGTCAAGCCGACAAGAGATCGGTTTTCCGAGACTGTCGTGCTACGGTAAAATAACCGGGGCCAATACCGTGCTGCAATCTCCTCTTGCAACCATCCTTTTCGATCACCACTGGACTCAATGAGCAACGAACCGAAACACGCCGTTCCCGCTGCGCCATCGCCGAATTTTCTGCGCGCGATCATCGAAGACGATCTGGCACAGGCCCGCTACGCCGGTCGCACTGACGCGAACGGCCAGCCGCTGCCGCCGCTGGTGACGCGCTTTCCGCCGGAGCCGAACGGGTATCTGCACATCGGTCATGCCAAGTCGATCTGCCTGAATTTCGGTCTGGCCCGTGACTACGGCGGCCGGGCGCACTTGCGGTTCGACGATACCAATCCGACCAAGGAAGAGCAGGAGTACGTCGACACCATCATCGAGTCCGTCCAGTGGCTGGGGTTCGACTGGCATGACGCCAATGGCGGCAGCCACTTGTATTACGCCAGCGATTACTTCGACCGCCTCTATGTCATGGCGGAATACCTGATCGGCGCCGGCCATGCGTATGTGGACAGCCAGTCGGCCGATGAAATGGCGGCAAACCGCGGCAATTTTGGCGAAGCCGGCAAGAATTCACGCTATCGCGATCGTCCGGCCGCCGAGTCGCTGGACCTGTTCCGGCGCATGAAGGCAGGCGAGTTCAAGGATGGCGAGCATATCGTGCGCGCCCGAATCGACATGGCCTCGCCCAACATGAACCTGCGCGATCCGGCCATCTACCGCATCCGCCATGCCCATCATCACCGCACTGGCGACGCCTGGTGCATCTACCCGATGTACGACTACGCCCATCCGATCGAAGACGCCATCGAGCAGATCTCGCATTCGGTCTGCACGCTTGAATTCCAGGACCACCGGCCGTTCTACGAATGGGTGCTGGAGCACCTGGCCGACGGCGGCTTCTTTCAGCGTCCGCTGCCGCATCAGTACGAATTCGCCCGGCTCAATGTCACCTATGTCGTGACCAGCAAGCGCAAGCTTCGCGAACTGGTCGACGAAGGTATCGTCGATGGCTGGGACGACCCGCGCATGCCCACCATCGTCGGCATTCGCCGTCGCGGCTTCACGCCGGAATCGATCCAGCTCTTCTGCGAGCGGACCGGCACGACCAAATCCGACGGCTGGACCGATTACGGCATGCTAGAAGGCGCCCTGCGCGATGATCTGGACGACAAGGCGCCTCGCGCGACTGCCGTCCTGCGGCCACTGAAACTGATCATCGACAATTTCCCCGTCGGCGAAACGGTCGAATGCACTGCGCCGGTCCATCCGCATCATCCGGAGCGCGGGCTGCGCACGATGCCGATTTCCGACACGTTGTGGATCGAGCAGGATGACTTCATGGAAGTGCCGGTCAAGGGCTATTTCCGCCTGTTCCCCGGCAACCGGGTGCGCCTGCGGTACGGATATGTCGTCGAATGCGTTGGCTGCGACAAGGATGCCGAGGGCAATGTGATCGCCGTGCATTGCACCTATTTTGCGGACAGCAAATCCGGTACCGAAGGCTCGGCGACCTACAAGGTCAAGGGCAACATCCACTGGGTCAGCGCAGCCCAGGCGCTCGAGGTGGAGGTGCGTCTGTTCGATCGCCTATTCACGGAGGCCCAACCGGATGCCGGCGGCCGCGACTTCAAGCTGGCCCTGAATCCGGCCGCCAAGGAAGTGGTGCGCGCCTTTGTCGAGCCGGGCCTGGTGACGACGCCGGCCGAGCATCGTTTGCAGTTCGAGCGGCATGGCTATTTCGTGGCCGATCGTAAGGATTCGGTGCCCGGCAAGCCGGTGTTCAACCGCATCGTCGGGTTGAAGGATACCTGGGCGAAATGACGCTTGTGGCGGGAGCGGCGTCAGGCTTGCCAGACACCAAAGCCCGCCTCGCGCAAGCCGATCGCCAGCTCGACTTCCATTTCGCAAGCTGCGTGGTACGGCATGGGATTGTAAATTTCATAGAGAGCGGGCAATAAACGAAGGCCAAATTCCAGGACATAGCGATTGGACTGGATGCCTGCCTTGTGCTTGTCGAAGCGCAGGTCGGGGTTGAGCCCGGTCATGCCCACATAGACGCAGGGCTTGCCGCGGACATGATCCGGATTGGCCTTGCAAAAACGCGGCTCGTAGATGACGTCGGGCGACAGTTCGATGACATAGACGTGGTGGTGGTGGCGCCGCATGCGGACAGAGTAGCAGGTGGTTGCGGTCGCTTGCCGCTAAAAACCATAACCCATTTACATCCGAGGTTTTGCTGCATTGCAAAACGGCGCCCGATGTTAAGCTGTAAGGAAGCAGCAAAACATCTCGGCCGCGCCGGTCCTCGGCGTGCATTCACACCAACTCGTCAGACCCTGATGCACAATCGTTACCGACAAATACCGCTCGACGCCGCCGTTCCGGGGATGATTCTGTCCGACGCCGTGCTCGATGACAAAGGCAATATTCTTTTACCAAAGGGAATCGAACTGACCAGTGCGCTGCTGGCCTCGCTGGCCCGGCACCAGATCGATACGGTCGCCATCGCAGAGGGTGGACTATCGGCGGAGGAAGCAAGCGCACAGGACCACCGCAGGACCGCCCGAATCACTTACCTGTTTCGCCAGCCCGGAGGCCTGGAAGCCGCGCCGCAGTCGCGCTCGGATGCCGATTTGCTTCTGCACCAATTCATCCTGCACTATCGCTCGAGTGATCCAACATGAACCAATCCCCTGCCCTGCCCGAGATGCAGGCCATTCCTGCCGACGAAATCGTTCGTCAGCTTCATAACCTGCCGACGCTGTCCTCCGTGGTCGTGGAGTTGCTCAGCTGTGTAGACCAAGACGATATCGACATCGGCACCTTGGCGCGCAAGGTCTCACACGACCAGGCGTTGACCGCCAAGACGCTGCGCTTCGCGAACTCGTCGTTCTTTGGCAGCCAGTCGAAAGTCACCACAATCCATCAGGCGATTTCGATTCTTGGCATGCAGAGCGTGCGGCATCTGATCACGGCCAGTGCTCTGTCAGGCCATTTCCCGGACAGTGACTGTCCAGGCTTCGACTCGCGCGCTTTCTGGCGTCACTGCATGGCTACCGCAGTCTGCTGCAAGGTGCTGGCGCGGCACCTGCACCTGAATCAGGATTACGCCTTCACCGCAGGTCTGCTGCACGATATCGGACGACTGGTGCTGGTGAGCCGCTTCCCGCAACAGTATGCCGCCGCGCTGGCCTACCGGACCCAGCTTGACTGCGATCTGCTCGATGCCGAGCGGGCAGTACTGAGTACAGATCATGTCGTGGTCGGGCACGCCTTGTCCGTACAATGGAATTTTTCCGAGGTGATCCAGAAGGCCATCGCCGGCCATCACGAGCCGGACAGTTTCGGCAGCGGCTCGATTGCTTCCATCGTCCATATCGCCAACGCGATCGTGCACGCCCTGGATCTTGGTGGGATCGACGACGGCCTGGTGCCACCGGTGTCGCAGGTCGCCTGGGACAGCCTGGGACTGCAGGAGGCAGAGTTCGCCGCGATCTTCCGCGAAACCGAGTTGCAGTTCGAAGCGATCAGCCAGGCAATTCTTCGCTGACATCTCTTTTTCCGTGCCTGGCCAGGTCACCCCTGATTTGTCTGTACATGCCTGATGGATAATAGGGTGCAGGGGCCGGTACGGCATGCAATGACCTGCTAGCCCCACCACATGTCTGGCAGCAACTTACCTCTCCACCCACCACTGACCGATTCCGATGGCATCGCATACCTTTCTTTGGCACGACTACGAAACGTTTGGCGTACAACCGCGCCGGGCCCGTCCCTCCCAATTTGCCGCCATCCGCACCGACGCCGAGCTCAATGAGATCGGCGAGCCGATCATGCTGTACTGCCAGCCGGCGTCGGATTTTCTGCCTGATCCGCAATCCTGCCTGATTACTGGCATCACGCCACAGATCTGCCTGGAGCGCGGCGTGCCCGAACATGAATTTGCCGCAACCATCGAGCAGGCATTTGCCGCCAGCGGCACCATCGGCGTGGGTTACAACACGATCCGCTTTGATGATGAGATCACGCGGTTCATGTTCTGGCGAAACCTGATCGATCCCTATGCCCGCGAGTGGCAAAACAACTGCGGTCGCTGGGATATCCTCGACATGGTTCGTACCGCTTACGCCTTGCGCCCCGAGGGGATCGCGTGGCCGAAGCATGAAGATGGCCGACAAAGTTTCAAGCTGGAGCACCTGAGCCGGGAGAACGGACTGGCGCATGAGAGCGCGCATGACGCGCTATCCGACGTGCGCGCCACGATCGCCCTGGCTCGCCTGATCCGCACGCATCAACCCAAGCTCTTCGATTTTTGCCTGGCCTTGCACAAGAAAGAAAGGGTCAACGAAGAGATCGGCCTGCCGCAACGCAGACCGCTCCTGCACGTGACCGGCATGGTGCCGGCTGACCGTGGCTGCATCGCACTGGTCTGGCCGCTGGCCGTCCATCCCACCAACAAGAATGAAGTGATCGTCTGGGACCTGGCGCACGACCCGGCCCTGCTCGAGGGACTGGATGCGGAGACGATCCGCTTGCGCATGTTTTCCAAAGCGGATGCCTTGCCGGAAGGCGTTGCCCGGCTACCGATCAAGACCATCCATGTCAACAAGTCGCCGATCGTGATCAGCAACCTGAAAATCCTGCCAACAGCGATGGCGCAACGCTGGCAGATCGACCTGGATGTCGCGCAGCAGCATGCTGAAACGGCGGCCGCACTGGCGCTGCCGGACTCACTCTGGAAGCAAGTGTTTCAGCGTCCAGCCGAAGCACCCGCCGACGTGGATGAAGACCTGTACGGCGGCTTCATCGGCAACAACGACCGCCGCTTGCTGACGCAGCTGTGCGCTGCCACGCCGGACGCGCTTGCCACCACCGGACACCCGTTCGACGACTCCAGGCTGGAAGAGCTGGTGTTCCGCTACCGCGCGCGCAACTTCCCCAGTACCTTGAGCGACACCGACGCGAAACGCTGGGAACAGCATCGTGCTGCGCGGTTGTTCGATGGCAGCCATGGCGCTCGCACCATCGAGCAATTGTTCGATGAAATCGACCAGCTCTCCGAGCAGGCCGACGAACGCGGCGAGCAGATCCTTGGGGCACTCTACGACTACGCGGAATCAATCGCACCGGCCCGCAACTGACCTAAGGCAGTCCGAGCAGGCAATCTCTTCAAACGAATGGAATCCCGCATGTCATCTTTGCAGAAAGCACCGGCCTTGCCAGCAACCAGCATCGCACCGCACGGTGCATGGACATCGCCGATTACGTCTGCGGTCATCGTCGGCGAAGCAGTAGGCCTCGATCAGATCGCCATCGACGACGACGATATCTTCTGGATCGAATCCCGGCCGCGCGAACAGGGACGCTGCGTACCTGTTCGCTGGCGCGATGGCTGCGCAAGCGATCTTCTGGCTGCGCCCTGGAACGTGCGCACTCGCGTGCACGAATATGGCGGCGGTGCCTATGTCATTGCTGACGACACGCTGTATTTCTCCCAGTTCAGCGACCAGCGGCTATATCGTCTGCCCCTCGATGGCAGTGGCGCGCCGCAGCCGGTTTCGTCCGAGAGCGGCGCGATGCTGCGCTATGCCGACAGCGTCAGCGATCACGGTCGCAACCGCCTGATCGCAGTGCGGGAAGACCATCGCGACACCACCTGCGAAGCCGTCAACCTGATCGTCGCGCATGACCTGCCGGAAGGTGGCGCGGAATCGGTGCTGGTCCAGGGTAGCGATTTTTTTGCTGCACCGAGACTGAGTCCGGATGGCCGCCAGCTGGCATGGCTTTCGTGGAATCATCCGGACATGCCGTGGGACGGCACCTGCCTGTGGCTGGCCGCAGTCGCCGCCGATGGTTCGCTGGGAGCGCACCGCCTGATCGCCGGCGGGCGCCGCGAATCGATCTTTCAACCGTCCTGGTCGCCGCAGGGTGAACTTCATTTCGTCTCCGACCGTTCCGGCTGGTGGAACTTGTATCGCTGGCGCGATGAAGCCATCGAAGCACTGCAACCGGCAAGTGCCGAATTCGGCCGCGCGCAATGGAATTTTGGCATGTCGACCTACGGCTTCGAAGCCGACGGCAATCTGATCTGCAGTTACGTCCGTGATGGCCAGTGGCACTTGGCGCGCCTCGATGCGGGTTCGCTTGAGCTTCGCCCCATCCCGCTGCCGTTTCGCAGCATCACCGACGTCAAGGTGGGAAATGGCTTCGCCGTGATCCTGGCCGGCGCACCCGACACGCCCAACAGCATCGTACGCATCGACCTCATTACTCTGGAATGGGCCGTCCTGCGGCGCACGGTGACGCTTGCCCTCGACCCCGGCTACCTGTCGATTCCCGAAGCAATCGAGTTTCCGACCGCGCCAGGATTGACGGCGCATGCGTTGTTCTATGCACCTAAAAATCGCGACTTCACGGCCCCCGCAGGTGAGCGCGCACCGCTGCTGGTGATCAGTCATGGCGGCCCGACCTCGACGGCAAGCGCGACGCTGAATCTATCGATCCAATTCTGGACCAGCCGCGGCTTTGCCGTGGTCGATGTCAACTACGGCGGCAGCACGGGCTATGGCCGTGACTATCGGGAGCGGCTCTATGGCCAATGGGGCGTGGTCGATGTCGAGGATGCGATCGCCGCCGCGCGCTGGCTGGTCGGAAGCGACGCGGTCGATGGCAAGCGGCTGGCGATCCGGGGCAGCAGCGCCGGCGGCTACACTACGCTTGCCGCATTGACGTTCCATGATTATTTTACGGCGGGCGCCAGTTACTACGGCGTGAGCGATCTAGAGGCGCTGGCCCGGGACTGTCACAAGTTCGAGTCACGCTATCTTGATCACTTGATCGGACCGTATCCCGCGGAGCAGTCGTTGTACCGGGCCCGCTCACCGATTCACTTCGTCGACTGTCTGTCGACGCCGCTGATCCTGTTCCAGGGCCTGCAGGACAAGGTCGTCCCGCCGAACCAGTCGCAGGCGATGTTCGACGCATTGAAATCCAAGGGCCTGCCTGTCGCTTACCTGACCTTCGAAGAAGAGCAGCATGGTTTCCGCCAGGCCGACAACATTCGCCGCGCGCTCGAGGCCGAGTTGTATTTCTATGCCAGGGTGTTTGACTTCAATGCGGCCGACACGCTGGCCGCCGTCGACATCGTCAACCTGCCTTCAACTTGAATCGACCCCCATGGAATCCGTAGACTTCAGCCTGAACGACGAATTCGTCGAATTAAACCAACTGTTGAAGCTGGTCGGCCTGTGCGACAGCGGCGGCGCTGGCAAGCAACTGGTGGCCTCCGGCGCCGTCCGCGTTGACGGCAAGGTCGAGTTGCGCAAGACCTGCAAGATTCGTCACGGCCAGACCGTACGCATTGGCGAAATCCGGATCAAGGTTAGCGCGCCCTGATCGATCGGCAAGCTGGTTGAACCGAATGCTGCGCAAGACAGTGGCGAGCGCCCTGGCGATCAGAGAAGCGATTATTTTGGAACACTCGAGAAAAACATTCCTATCGCACGCGTCGGGGATGCCATTGTCGCCCGCCCCCAATCCATCACCTGTGACTGCTATCCAAATTGTGCACAAAAATGCACGGCTTGGTTCCCTCCCTGAGTA